>CAYURW010000014.1:0-11680 GCA_964447145.1 uncultured Clostridiaceae bacterium | reverse complement strand
TCATTATCCGGATAACGGTTCAACTTCATTTCCCTTATCCTTTTGATAAGGGCCTCCTTCATACTGTCCTCCATGCCCCGGGGGGTTTCGTTTTTGTCGAGGGCTATGCCCTGAATTTCAGGCCCTGCCCTATAGCAGTCAAGACCGGAAGCCCTTTTTGAGATATATTTATTCATTATCCCCGAGCCTCACTTTCAATGCATTTGCGTGGGCCTTAAGGCCTTCCGCCTCTGCAATCCTGACTGCAGCAGGCCCATATTCTGCCATGTCCTGCTTGCTGCAGCAGATCAGACTGGACCTTTTTTGAAAATCCCTTGCGGAAAGGGGCGAAAAGAAAGCTGCCGTACCATAGGTTGGAAGTACATGGCTGGGTCCTGCAATATAGTCACCCATTGGCTCTGTAGAATAGGCTCCTATAAATATGGCCCCCGCATTCCTTATATCTCTTAGTATCCTAAAGGGGTTTTCAGTGATTATCTCCAGATGCTCAGGAGCTATTTCATTAATTATTTCTGCACTCTGCCCTATGGAGCCTACCAAAATAACCGCAGAGTTATTCTCAAGAGCCTTGCTTATAATGTCCCGTCTCTTCATACCCCCAAGCTGCCTTTCTATTTCTGCATTGACCCTAACTGCAAGGGCTTCACTGTCAGTAATAAGAAAGCAGCTGGCCATCTCGTCATGCTCTGCCTGGGAAAGAATATCTGCCGCAACCCAGCACGGATCTGCCCCGCTGTCTGCAATTACCGCAATTTCGCTGGGTCCTGCTATCATGTCAATGTCGACATATCCATATACCTCTCTTTTTGCTGCTGTTACATATGCATTGCCGGGGCCTGCGATTTTATCGACCCGGGGTATAGTCTCGGTTCCAAAGGCAGCCGCAGCCACCCCCTGAGCTCCTCCTGCCCCGAATATACTGTCTATCCCCAAGAGCCCTGCTGTTGCTGCTAAATACGGATCAATGCTTCCGTTTCCCAAGGGAGGAGTCAGCACAATTATTTCCCTGACTCCCGCAACAATTGCAGGTACTGCGCACATTACCAATGTAGAAGGGTATGCTGCCTTTCCCCCGGGCACATAAATTGCGGCTCTGTCAATGGGAGTGACCCTGCTGCCCAATATGCCGCCGTTTTCCGTCATCATTGAAATATTTTTGTCCACCATCAGACTTTGAAACCTCTTAACATTGTCTATACTTTTACCTATAGCCTCAATAAACTGATCATCCGCTTTCTCTGCTGCGGACCTCAGGGCTTCGGTGCTTATGCGGAAACTATCCTGCCCTTTCGCATTGTCAAATTTCCTGCAATACTCAAGCACTGCACTGTCCCCTTCAGTCTTTACCCTTTGGACTATCTCCCTTACTGTATCCCTAACCTCTTCTGGTATAAAGCTGCGGTTCCTTCGATCCAGGTATTTCATTATGCTGCTTCTATTGTCCTGCGAAAATAGCCTGAGCATTTGTCCCGCCCCCTTTAATGGAAGTGCTTACTTCCGATGCAAATATATTTATGCTTTTGTTTTTCATTTTATAGCTGACTCTGTTTACTATCATTCTGGCAGTAATGCCGCAAATGTCCTCATATACAGTCAACCCGTTCTCCTTCAGAGTCCTCCCGCTTTCCACTATGTCAACTATGGCATCCGACAGTCCCATAAGGGGAGCAAGCTCAATTGAGCCCTCCAGCTTTATTATCTCAACTGCCTCTGATTTGGCCCCGAAATATTCCGCAGATATTCTGGGATATTTTGTTGCAATCCTTCTGATAACCGGAAGCGTATTTTCTTTCATAACGGGGCCGGCCAGCACCATCCTGCAGCTGCAAGCCTTGAGATCGAGTATCTCGCAAGTCTTGATCCCTGCTTCCATGAGCACGTCCTTCCCTACTATTCCTGCGTCTGCAGCTCCACTTCCAACATAAACTGGGACATCTGAGGGCTTTGCCATAAAAAACATTATTTCTTTGCCCTCATCCATAAAAACGAGCTTTCTGGAGTCCATATTTATTATGCCTCCGTAATAATCAGTGCCAAGCAGTATCTCACTGACCTTCTGTGCTATCCTTCCCTTTGCAATTGCTACCTTTAACACTTCAATCATTCCTCATACAAATATTTTGTTTCACCATAGCCATATTCCTCACAGTATCTTTCAGGATTGGATATATCCTCCCTGCTTATCATATTTACTTCCATTCCTTCTTTTCTTCTGCCTTCCGAATATTCCAGGGCCTCAATGAACCTTCTGCCGTCAAATATAACGAGCAATTTGCCCCTATTTTCCCGGGTTGTACTTCCTTTGCCGGTGCTTCCTTTGGCAGCTTCAATCATACCATCAATATATATTGCAAACCCTGCTGCAGTGGAATCCTCCCCAAGCTTCTCAAGAAGATCATCATATCTCCCTCCGGAAATCACTGCACTGCCGGTTCCCCGGGCATATCCCCTGAATATAAAGCCGGTATAGTACTTCATGTTGCCAATCATTCCGGCATCTATGATCAAATTGTGGCCAAGGCCCATTTCACTGCATTTCTTGAACATCTCATACAGGTAGTCGACCGAATTTCTTGCGGTTTCATTTATTGCTATTTCATTGATTCTTTCAAAAACCTCCTCGGGTTTTCCAAAAAACTGCGGCAGTTTGCATATTATCTCCTTGTGCACTGTATCAACAGACAGGAGGGAGACCTCTCTTTCCAGTTCCACCAGGTTTTTTTCCCTAATAAGGTTTATAATGTGCATCTTGTCTTCCTCCGGCAGGTTTATGTCCTCAAAAACTCCTTTGACTATGCCTACATGTCCGATGTCTATTTTGTAATCCAAGACCCCTGCCAGATGGAAGCTGTCCTTTGCCATGGCCATAATTTCCAGATCCGGGCTCATACCCGAGCCTCCGTATATCTCCGCCCCTACCTGGCAGATTTCCGTTCCTGTACCCCTACTCTTCCTGTCCATTCTGTATACATTGCCCCCATAAAACAGCTTCAGGGGCCTTTGGCAGTCCTTTAATCCGGTTGCAGCAATCCTTGCCGTGGGAATTGTCATGTCAGGCCTCAGAACCACAATTTTACCGTCCCTGTCGATTGTTTTTATAATGTCTTCATCATCAATAGGGGATATCCCCCCCGAAAAAAGCCCATGATATTCAAAAATAGGTGTTTCAACTTGATTGAAGCCGCAGGATTGCATATAATGGAGAAGCTTTCCCCGCAGCACAGCCCTCCTGCTGCTTTCGTCAATAAGAATATCCCTCATGCCCCGGGGGATCCCAAAGTTCTGCATATTTACCCCTCCTTAAGAATTCTGACGCAGGCGCATAAGCAAAGGCGGCTTACCGCACTTGAACTTATACAATAAAAAAATCCCGCAGGTATTATATCTACCTACGGGTTTTTCATATAATTCATCCCATAGGCACAAGCGCAAACAGCACTTATGCCTGCGGGGAATATCCGTTAAGGCCTAAGCGCTCTGCCTATGATGATGTAATCTGTTAATAATATAGTTGTTTGTACTCATATGCTCAGCTCCATTGCTCAATATGAAAAAATGTACAGTCCGTATGCTCAGCTCCATTGCTCAATATGAAAAAATGTACAGTCCGGAATGACTTCTCATTTAATATAATACAGATTGATATCGATGTCAACAAATATATTTCGCACTAAGCATTTTACATCAAAACCTTCAATTGACAATGTAAATGCAACTATAGAGCCCGAGGGTGGCTGCGTTTACTTTACCTCAAAGGTACAGGTCACTACTGCTGTAATTTCCTTGTCTAAGGAGGAGGTATCGTTGATTCCGTAATCCGCTACATCCGTAGAATAAAGGGGTGTGATCTGAAATACTCCCATTTTTGCGGATTTTAAGTCCCCTATGTTGCTTCCGGTATTCTGGGATATCTGTTCAGCCCTGTTTTTCGCATCCTTTGTGGCCTCACCCAGCATGCTCACCTTCAGATCTGCAATTTTTGTGTAATAGTACTGGGGCTGAAAGGACTGAAACTCTATATTCTCGTTAATAAGCTCAGTGGCCTCCCTTGCTATCTGACTTATTCCGTCAACATCCCCGGAGCTTACACTTACACGCTGGTACAGCCTGTAGCCTACGATATTGTCCGTATATTGCCCATAGCTGTTTATCTCATGTATCTGATTTATGTCGATGGAAGAAAACTCTACGTCGTTTTCACTGAGGCCTTTCCCCTGCAAGTACTTCTTCACCTTATCCGAATCCGATTTAAGCTTGGCATAGGCATCCGGCAAAGATTGCGACTGACAGGAAAAGCTCCCCTGCCACTCTATAAGGTCGGATTTAATCTGCTGCTTTGCCGAACCGGTAACTGTAATTGTCCTGTTGCCTTTTATCTCTATCAGACCGTTAATGGCTATAACTGTTGATGCAACAAGACCTGCTGCCAATACAACAGCAGTTAGGACAACTGAGACGTATTTCTTGTTCTCCTGATTCATAAGTTAACCCCCTTATATTATTACTATTTTAGATGTTTGATTCTGTATTTCCCGGGGAATACTAATTATTCGACATATGCTGCTATGCCTTTTCCATGTATACCCTGCTACCGGTGCCGTTTATCACAGGTGCCTCCACCACAAGGCGCCTTGTGATCCTGCTCCTCATCTCGGGTACATGGCTGATAAGCCCAATGACTCTTTCCCTGGTACTCAATCTCTCCAATGCGTCCATAACTGTGTCCAGAAGCTCGTTATCCAGGGTACCAAAGCCCTCGTCAAGAAAAAAGAACTCAAGGGGGCTCTGACCTTTAAGCTGTATCTGGGAAGACAAAGCAAGAGCAAGGGCCAGGGAGGTCAAAAATGTCTCTCCTCCAGAAAGGGTCGTAATCAGCCTTCTCATTCCCCCATTGGCATCATCCCTGATAACAAAACCGTTTTCGCTATCTATCTCCAGACCGTACCTGTGCCTGGTCAAAGTGCCCAAGGTTTCTGATGCTTCTTTTGCTATGTATCTGAGACGCTCCTCTGATATGTATTCAATGAACCCATTCCCCCTAAGAAGATTCTTTATTGTTTCAAGATCATCCTTTTTTCTGGAATGCTCCTGAAGCTCCTTAGTAAGGACAAGCCAGTTCTCATAATTGGACTTTATTGATTCATATCTGTTTTTCGCACCTTCATAGGCCGCAATACTATTTTCCTTTTCAAGCTTAAGCGCCTCATGCCTGCCGCAGATTTCCTGCCATAGTTCTTCTGTTATGCTCCTCCCTGACAGCTTTTTTTCAATCAGGCTCTTTTGGGATTTTGTACTGTTTAAGGCCTCTTCATATTCCTTGATGTCAATTTCCATCGATTTTATTCTGTCCTCGGTGATAATGGCTTCCTCTGCTGCCTCCACAGTCGCAAAACCCTTATCCGCCAGTTCCCTTTGCAGCCTCCTATAGTCGGTCTCTAATTTTTCCCCGAATATTTCTTTCTGCTTTTCCCATACCTTTTTATCCTTAATGGCCTTTTCATAATTTTCCCTGACACTATTGACGTAATTTTGTGCATTTTGTTCCATTTCAATCAAAGAGGCCATCTGTTTTTCTATTTCTAACCTTTCAACATTAATATCCTTGTCTCCTACAAGGCTTTGGATCTCTTTTTCCTTCTCTTCTTTCTGATATTTAAAGCCCCTGCCTTGGGCAATAATTTCCGTAAGCTTTTCTGCATCCAGCTTCCTTGCCTCTTCTGCCTTTTCTATTTCTTTTCTCAGGCCCGCAATGCTGTTTTCCCTGTCCTGGATATCCTTATAAAGGCTCTCCGATTCCCGATCATTTTTTTGTATCCTCTGAAGCTCAGCCCTCATGCTGTCAACCCCCGCAGCTCTTAAGCTGTCATACAGCGAACTTTCCTTAATGCTGAGGGTCTCTTCAGATTCTGCAAAGGCATTGCTCATCTCCTCCAGATGTTTCCTGTTTGCATCAAGCTGTGACTGTTTACCGCTGCTCTCCACCTGATGGCGGCTATATTTCTCTGTCGATTTTTTTAATGATGCATCCAGTTCCGCAAGGGTTTTTTCCCATTCCTCAACTGCTTTCAGCCTCTCCTGCTTCTCTCCCTGCAGCTTATTCAGGGTTTTTTCCAATAAAGGCAGCGGCAGCCCGCAATATTCTTCGGGAAGGTTGATGTATAGCGCCGCCTGCTCCTTCTGCCTTATTTTCCTTTCTGCAGCCAGGGATCCTTCCTGGCTTTTCAGATTATTATGTTGCTCCGTAAGCTTAATTATTTCATTTTCCAGAATCCTATGCTCAGCTTCAAGACTGTCGATCCGTTCTTGAAGCTTATTAATTGCTTCCGCTTCTTCTGTAAAGTCCCTGTCTGAAGTCGATGCAGCCGGATCCGGATGAACGGTAGCTCCACATACAGGGCAAGGTTCATTGTCCCTCAGCCCTTGTGCCAGCAGGAATGCGGAATTCCTTTCCTGCTCCCGCTTTTTATCTTCATAGATAAGTTGCGTATTTTCAAGTTCTCCGGATTTTTCACCTTTTTCCCGGTAAAGCCTTTCAAGCCTTCCCTCCAATATTGTGATCTGCTTGTTGCAGTCAGTTATCTTTGATTCCAGCTGTTCAATATCGTTAATTTTGACCCTTAATGCATCAACGGCCGACCTGACTTCGTAATATGCCGTCTCTGCCCGGGCCACGTCATTTCTGTCCCACTTCCTTATCCCTTTATGCCCTTCAAATGATGCCTTCAGCGCCTCCATTTCATTGCTCAATTTCAGGCCTGACTCCTTCAGTGTCTCAAGCTCCCGTTCCTGTCCGGCGACAACGGTTGAAAAATCTTCAATCCTGGATTGTTGCCTGTTCCTAGCATTTTTCAGCTGATCTAACTCTTCTTCAATTATGGCCCCTTTTTGTATACTGTCTCTATAACATGCCTCAACCTTGAGGACTTCCGCATGGGCTTTCCGTTCAGCTGTGTCCTTTAGGGCCTCTTCGAGCATTAATTTATATTCTTCTATGGATTTATTCCGGCAGTCAACCTCTTTTTTGAGCCCCTGATGTTCTTCTCTAAGCCCCCGGAGAGTCTCCTCAATTTTCGCAAGCTCCTCTCCGGTCTGTAAGGCCTTCTCAAGCTTGGTCCTGTATTCCACAAGCATCGGTACCCTTTTTTCCCTATGATCCCTTGACTCCTTGAGAGCCTCCTCACTATTCTTTAACTGCCCTTCCAATTCCTTAAGGCCGACTTCTAATATCTTCAGCTCTTCCTCCGTTTTATCCAGTTTTAGCTTCGTCGCTTTAACGTCCCCTATCCTTTCGGAAATTCCCCGGGCGGCAACTGCACTCTTATAATCCTTCCTCATGGTTTCTATTTCTGCAGAACGCCCGCAAAGCTCCTCCAGCAGGCTCTCTATCCCCTGCAGTTCTGCAGAAAGCTCCCAGATGTCCTTGGCATTGCTGTAATCTTTCTCCGCAGTCTTTAATTCGATGTCTGTTTTTTTCTTGTGCCCCTCCGCCGCAGCCAGGGCCTCTTCTGAATCCTTCAGTGAATTATCCGATATATCCCCCAATACGGACAGGGCCCCCTCTATGCCTGAAAGCTTGTTTCTCAGGCACCCCAGCCTTCTGTTCACCTTTTCCGTAAGCTCCCTTCCGTATTCCTCAAGATAAAAAATGCGCTCCAGCATTTTGGTCTTTTCCCCTTTTGGGGCCAAAAGAAACTCCTGGAATTTATTTTGAGGAAGCACCACGGATCGGGTAAAATCGTCAAACTCCAAGCCGATCAGGTTAATAACCGCTTCATTGACATCCCCCTGCTTATCCGCTATGACCACTTCCCCCAAAGCGCTTACTTCTATCAGTCTGGTAATTTTTGACTCAGTAAAATTATCCGAATTCTTCTTTCTTTTATAGGCCCTTTCCACCCTATATGTCTTCCTGCCCTCAGCCTTTATCAAATCAAAGGTAAAAGATACCCTCATTTCAGGCAGGGACATGTTTATTATCCCATGAGTGCCTCTGTTGGCCCTTTGCACATTCCCATACAATGCCAGAGTCACTGCATCAAGTATAGTGGATTTGCCGCTTCCCGTAGCTCCGAATATCCCAAAAAGGCCCGTTTCTCCGAGCCTGTCGAAATTGACGGCCTGAAGCTCTTTAAAGCTTTGGAGCCCTTCTATCTCAAGATACCTGGGTCTCACTGCCTTCACCTCCAAGCACTATTTCATCGGTTCCCTCTTCCTTATCGTCGTTCAGCACCTCCAGAAAGGTTGCGAGCAATTCTTCCGCCGCCTCGGTACCTGTCCTGTACCTGTAATAATCGCCGAAAAGCTCCTCTATCTTTTTCCCCTCCCGGTTTTCAAAGCTTATTGTGCTCTCCTTCTCATCAATAATTACCGGCCTTATGTTAATTATCCCCGGATTGAGCTCTCTAAGCCTTTTCTGCTCCTCCATAGTCAGCGCCCTGTCAGTATATACCTCCAGGTCTATCCATGCATTGGAGTCCCTTCCCTCCTCACACCATCCCAGTGCCTCTTCAATACCTTTTTTTGCCCTCCATTGCTTCAGGGGCTTGCCTGAATTGAGGAATACTTCCCTGACTTCGGCACTTTTGCCGGGGACTGCATTCACTATGTACACCACCTTGCTGTAATCCGCCTCTGAAAAGCTATAGGCAATTGGAGACCCTGAATAATACGCAGGGGATGGTGAGCTTTTTATCCTCTGGGGCCTGTGGAGATGCCCCAGGGCAATAAAATGTGCATCGGGAAGCTGCTCGGGATCTACTGCCAAAGCACCCCCCAGCTGTCTTTCCGAATCTGAAGTCTTTCCGTCCCTGAGATAGAGATGGCTTACTATCAGGTTCACAGTATCCTTCCTGAAATTGCCGCTCAGATCCTTCAGCAGTTCGGCTATTTTATCGGAATAAGCCTGCTGAAGCCTGTCCTCGCGGGGCTCTGCCGATATAAGCATCTCCAAACGTGATTCGGAGGGATAGGGCAGAGCTATTATCACAGCGCTGTGCTCTGAGGCTCCGGGCTTTATTTCAAGCCATCCTGGGCCTGCCTGCAATATTGAGCTGCTGCCAAATACCGTCACATCGCTGGCCGGATACCCCAGAAGAAAAATGCCGTTCCTGAATGCAAGAGGGCTTGCCGCGCAGAGCCTATCGGGGCTGTCATGGTTGCCGGCCACTACGACTATTGCCCGTTTGCCGCCGGCATTTAATCTGTCCATTGCATCATAAAAAAGCCCCTCTGCCGCAGAAGAGGGGTTGTATGTATCAAAAATATCACCGGCTACCAGCACCAGATCCACGGCTTCCTTCTCTGCGATCCCGCATAGTTCGTCTATGAATTGTTTTTGCTCCTCCAGCCGGTTAATACTGTCAAGAGTCTTCCCCAGATGCCAGTCTGACGTATGCAGTATTCGCATGATCCGCTTCTCCTTTGTATTTAATGTGCTATTCCGTTTTACACTCCGTTGCCACCGGGATTGCCTGCATATTTTTCGGCTATTTTGCCTGCAAAGGGAATGTAATATATATTGTACTTGTATGCCTTTATCATGGCTATGACAGCAAATATGAGGATAACGAGAGAAATAACAGTTGTAAGAAGTCCGACAATGCCGGCAAGGCCGAAGACGGCGGCTCCTACATGGCGGCTGCCTATTGCCGCGGTGATAATGCCCCCTATAACCACGGTCACTATAAATCCAAGGGCTGCACCCATAAGGTTAAGAATAAAGGACTGCATGGCATGAAACCTTACAAAGCCGCTCTCTTTCTCCATCATAAAAATCACCAGAGGTGCGAGCCATGCAAGATAACGCAGCAAGGGTATAAAACCAATAATTGCGGAAGCGATATAAGCTATAAGTGCAAGTACATTTGCATCCATCCCCCCTATTGAGGCTTTGTGGGGCTCAACATTATTATTCATTTATACATCTCCTTTTCTTTTTGGGATCTGCATTTTGCCTTCCCATATTTACTTATATTCTATCACAACTTCACCCCGAATAGTACCACAAATTAGGGCGGGACAAGGTATATAGGCCCTGCCCCGCTGCTCGCTATTCTCTATTCTTTTTTTGTAACTGTAATGCCTATTGTTCCCTCTTTGACTACAAAATTAAGATTGACGACAGTCTTGTCGCCGTCGCTTGCGGCATAAGTAACCATCTCTTCGCTCTTGGATTCATAAACATCCTGGTCATATACTTTTTTGACTTCTTTTAAGTACGCATCAAAATCCTTAATTTCAACCTTTTCCAGAAATACCATGATGCCTTCATCCGACGAGGCCGAGGTCACAATATTCCCCTTCTTGAACTTTGGAAGATTCTTTGTTAATTTGGATTCCGGCCATTCTCCTCCGCCAAAGGTGACTTCCTCTCCATCTTCCCCTTTGACAGTCACTTTGTCGCCATCGATATCCACCTTGTCCCCAAGGGCCTTTTCAACTATTTTTTCACTAATGGCTTTCTCAGCCTTTTTCTTAATGCTGCCGCAGCCGCCAAGAGGCAGAACTGATACTAATAAGCAACTGATTACAAGCACCCATGCTGATAATCTTTTCATTTTCCCCCTCCTTTTCTTTTATTGCATACAATACAGGAGGTTCTCACCTTCCCTGCTTCTATTTTACCACAGCCGCTTCCCGAAAAATACCATAGATTTCTTGTGTGCCCTATAATTGGGAGCCAGGGACAGGGTATCTGCTTCCTTTTTTTATTTATATTCTCCCTGCCAAAGTACCTTTTTCTTTTCTTCGTATTTATCAGGTCTGAAGGTATCTATCTCTTCCGGAGGTTGGAATCTGACAAATTCGCTTTGGATTTTGGCAACCTCTCCGCTTAATTTGCAGCCCCGTTGTGCTGATCCCTCTATAGTTGCGCTGCCCTCCAATCCAACCAGATTTACTTTCCCTTGGGCTGAGGCGGCAACATCGGAGCTTGTCACGTTACCTTTACCGTCAACGGTCATTTTCCCCTTCAAAGAAACAGATGCCTCCGCCTTAATTGCGCCTCCTGCAGCTTTCCCGCTGCCTACCCCAATGGTTATTTCCCCATCGTAATCGGCAATATCGCGAATGTGGTTATCCACCATTTTTCCTTTTATCCCGATATCGGTGTCTGGGATTTTTACCTCAATGGATACTTCTGTTTTCAGGGGATGCATCTTAATTTTTGTGAACATCAGATCGTATGATGCGGAGTATTTGTCAAGCTTCTGATATAGCTGACTGTTTTCGGGTATTTCCCCAGCCTCGAAAGCCTGTTTGGCCTTCATATGCATGGCAATCCTCTGGTTCTCCGCTGCAATCATTTCCTGTTGCCGGCGCTTCATTGCGGCTGCTACCTCAGCTTCATCACAATCACATTCGTAGGGGTATGCCCTAGTATTAATGGAATATGCATCCTCTACATGTTCGAATGCAGCCAAGATAAATGTTTCTACATCAATTTTCAGGTTTTCTTCCACCTTTGCCCTCACTGCCGGGTCTGATATTAGCAGAACATTTTTCATGCACTCCACATACATGGCCTCTATGTTAGGTTTTATACGCTGTGTGTACCGGGAGTTTATAAAATTGGTAATATCCATCCAGGCAACTTCCGCTAAATTATTCAACTGCGTATCGTAGGTCGAATGTATGCTATGCCTTTTTATAACACAAGCATCGCAGTCAACATGTGTTTTGT
>CAYURW010000013.1:26048-32756 GCA_964447145.1 uncultured Clostridiaceae bacterium | reverse complement strand
GGCATGGATAGAAAAAAAATTCATAAAATTGCGATAAAAGCGGCTTTTGCCGCTTTTATCCAGTAATGATATTAAACAGTTCTTCCGCATCATGCGCTATGTAATCCGCCGCCGCATCATCCCCCTGGAAACCATGGGCTGCACTCCATTTTACTAGGACAGCCTTAACATTTGCCCCATGGGCGCAATGAATATCAAAAACACTGTCCCCGACCATTATGGTATCATCAGAGTGCGCACCAAGCAGCTCCAATGCTTTTATTACTGGGGCGGGATTCGGCTTGTGCAGCTCAGTATCCTCGAGGGACAGGAACACATCGAAATGTTTCCTGATATCAAAAAGCTCAAGGCCCATAAGGGCTACCTTCCTTCTCTTAGATGTCACAACGGCCAGAACCCGGCCGCTCTTTACAAGCTTCTCCAAGAGCTCCTGAATCCCCTCAAATATTGTGACTGTGTCGTTGTGCCTTTTCTCATTATATTCTATATAAGTCTTAAAAATCTCTTCTGCCCTGTCTCCGGAATATCTTCTTAATGTCACAATCAACGGTTCTCCGAAGCACCTGAGTATTTCCTGCTCGCTGACATCCAAGCCGAGGCAGGTTTTGTATGTATATTTGAATGAATCCAATATCAGCCTGTTTGTATTTATAAGAGTCCCATCCAGGTCGAAAAGTACATATTTGAATCCCAATACAATTTCCCCCTTAATCCTCTATACTAATAGAAATAAAAACTGCCAATAAGCATACAATCCTCTGATTCCCCTACCCTAAAGAATAATTTTACATAATAATCCTTGTATAATAATCCGTTTAGCATAATCCTTACAGAATAACCTCAGCTTTTTCTCCGATCATTATTTCTTTTTCTGTAACCCGGCAATTATAGGAAAGCACTTCCACTCCACCCTCTCCGGCTGAGACCAGAGCCTCTGCAAACTGACCATCCATAATGCTGTTTGGTGTGAAGCATTTAATGCCTTCCATCTGAATAAGGAAAATCACCACAGCTCTGAAACCCTCTTTGCGAGCGGCGGCCAATTCCCTCAAATGCCTTGTGCCCCTCTCTGTGGGGGCATCGGGGAACATTGCGAGCCCATTTTTCTCAAGAGTAACCCCTTTTACTTCAATATAGCAGGAATCGCTCTTTCCGGCAAACTCAGTTTTTTTCAGAAACAAATCGAATCTGCTGTTTTGGTAATGCACTTCCCTCTTCACATATCCGTAGCTGCCTATTTCCTCTATCAACCCAGCCTTGACAGCCTCTTCAACAATTTTATTCGGCGCTTGGGAGTCTATGGATACAAGCCGGTCTCTTTTATAAACCATTATCATTTCATAGGGTGTCTTCCTGGTTTTGCCCTCTCTTATCTCGATTATAACATGGGCTCCTGCCGTAAGGAGTTCCCTGCAACGTCCTGTGTTCGGTATGTGGACCAACTCCTCTTTGCCTTTGATCTCTACTATCCCTTCAAATCTGTTCAACCGTTCAAGAAAAAAACCTTCTACGGTGCCGTTAAATATTTTCATTTTGATCTCCTTGCAAACCGCCAATAATACAGTTAAAATTGTCATATATGATTATTCTACTATTTATACATTTAGGATAGGCAAAGGCGCATAGGCATTGAATATGGCAAGCCGTCTTTGTTCAAATTAACTGTATACCGGTGTACTCTAATTAGCATTATAACACAGCTGCATGCAAATGTTCGGTTCAACAGCAGATGCCGAACATTTGCAAATAGATGACTCAATTGACATAGTAAATACAACTAAAGAGCCCGAGGGTGGTTGCATTTAATTTTGCAAAGTAATGGATGGCAGATAGTGAGGCATATGCAACTGCTCAGGTAAATGACAGTAAAATAGCCATATGCAAATGCCTGATCAGTAGCAGATATGGGATATGGAGGGAGCAAATGGATAATTACAATACTCTTGTGCTTATGGAAAAGGACAGGGAAAGCGGTCTCTTCACTCAGACAATAGACTCCTATGAAATAAATGAGGGTATGGAACTCATTGAGAGCGCCTACTTATCAGAGGAAAATGAGGGGTACTTCATATATCTCACCCTGACAACAGAGGATGTGGAAGATTATTTGTATTACGGTATTTATGATCTTTACGATGAAGAAATATACGGCCCCTTTAACGTTAAGGTTCTTGACGGTTCGGGAGAGTACAACCCAAGGTGGATAATCAGACTCAAGTATTCCGAAGTCAGAAGCGAAACAGAGCAGCTTGTTAACAGCCTGGTCGAAGCCCACAGGAACGAGCTGCTCAGGGTACTCCCCCTGGTGGAGCTGAATAGGGAGAAATATGAATCCTTGGGAAATGAAGAATAAGAAAATGCGTCTTGCGACGCATTTTCTATTCGCATTTTCTTAAACACTGCCGGATGCCGGCTTTTTATATTTGAACCGCTGAAAAGTTACCCCCATTCCAATGATCACAATGCCTATCAAGTCGGTGTACAGTCCCGGGTAAATGAGCAAAAGGCCCCCTGCCATAAACAGTACCCTAAGAAGCGGGTTGACCTTTCCCATCAGATATCCCTGCATTGCTACCCCTATGCCTACCATGCCTATCAATGATGTAATGGTTATCTGAATTATTTCGACCCCGGTAGTATTTATAAGGAGGAGCTGGGGATTGATAACAAATATATAGGGTATCAAAAATGCTGCAATGGCAAGTTTGCTTGCGTTTATACCCGTCTTTATCGGGTCGCTCTTTGCTATTGCGGAACCTGCAAAGGCCGCAAGGGCAACCGGTGGGGTAATATCCGCTATTATCCCGAAATAGAAAACAAACATGTGGGCCGTCAGCACATTCACCCCTAATTTAAGAAGCGCCGGAGCCGCTATGGTGGAAGTAATGATGTAGTTTGCTGTGGTGGGGGCGCCCATCCCCAATATCAGTGAGGATATCATCGTAAGAACTAAAGTCGGCAAAAGTCTTCCCCCAGCCAGGGCAACAAGTCCGTTGCCCATTTTAAGGCCCAGGCCTGTAAGGGTAACGGTCCCTACGATTATCCCGGCACAGGCACAGGCAATTGCAACTCCCACTGCACCCTTAGCCCCTGCCTCCAATGCCTCCAGCAAAGTCCTCAAATTCATTCTTGTCTCTTTCTTCACCATGCCAACTAATATCGAAGAATAAATCCCGTACAAAGCTGCCTTTATCGGTGTGGTCCCATTCATAAGCATATAAATTATGACAAATATAGGTGCAAAAAGATACCATCTCTCTCCGAGCACTTTCCCGAGCCTTGGGAGCTTCGAAGCCTCAACACCCTTGAGCCCCGTCTTTCTTGCCTCCAGATCAACCATTATCCATATTCCGCTGAAGTATAGCAATGCCGGTATTATCGCTGATTTTGCAATGGTCCCATATGGAATTCCGATGAACTCCGACATAAGGAATGCCGCAGCCCCCATTATTGGAGGCATTATCTGGCCTCCTGTAGAAGCAGCTGCCTCAACGGCACCTGCAAATTCAGGCTTGTAACCCAGGCTTTTCATAAGGGGGATCGTGAAGGTCCCGGTACCGACGGTATTTGCAACAGAGCTCCCCGATATGGTTCCTGTAAGGGCACTGCTTAGCACTGCAACCTTGGCCGGGCCTCCAACTGATTTACCGGCAATGGCATTGGCCAGATCAATGAAAAACTTGCCTATTCCCGTTTTGTCCAGAAAAGCCCCAAATAGTATGAAAAGGAATATGAAAGTTGATGATACTCCTACGGGAGTCCCCAGTATTCCCTCCGTTGTATAATACATATGGCTGACTATTCTCCCTATGGAATATCCTCTATGGTTAAGGAATCCCGGAAGAAAGGCCCCAAATTTGCCATACAGCAAAAATGTGCCGGCAATAATGACTATCGGTATACCAACCACCCTTCTTGCAGCTTCCAACACGAGGAGAACTGCAATTATAGCCACAAAAATATCAAGGGCATTCTGATCCCCTGCTCTCATAATCAAAGCATTATAGTTAAAAGTAATATAAAGTCCCACAAACCCCGAAACAACAGCAATGGTTATATCCGCCCAATGCATTTTGTTTTTGGGCATTTTGTCGCTGAGAGGATAAAGTAAAAATGACAATACAAAGGCAAAGGTAAGGTGAATAGACCTCTGCAGCTGTGCAGGAAGCACTCCGAAAATGGCGGTATATAGCTGAAATACGGAAAATATTATTGCTAGTACTGTCACTATCCTTAATTGCATTCCTGAAAGCCTTCTATAGTTTGATTCCTTGTCATATTTGGCCATGATCTCGTCTAGATCTAATTCCTGCACTTGTTCCTTGAGTATTTTATCCTTATCCATAAAATCCCTCCCTTTCCCCGGATAACAACTATAATTTCCAACCGCTAATCATCGGTTGTTTTCAATAACTGTTCCCGCAAAATCTCCGGCTACTGATCGTTAATTTATTGTTTATCTATAAGCAATATCTGATAAGTTCAAGGAGTGTAACCCTATCTATGCTAAAAAAAGCGGGTTTCTGCGGCTCAATTAATTTTGATAGCTTAATGCTTTTATTCTTATAGCTAAAGGTATGATCGGCATATGTTCCCACTAAATAAGTAAAATTCATTAATTCCCTGTCTATGTTTTCGATCTGAACAAGCCCATTGGTTATTGTAACCTTCTGTCTGCCGGATATGTCATATTCGGGCATACCTGCGCCGTAAGAATAGAATGTAGTCTTATAAACTACGAACTTGTTCCCCTGTACCTTTATAAACTCGTTCACAGGGGTGCGGTTCACCGAGTGTTTGAAGCTTATTGCAAATTCCCTGACATTGTCAATATTGTCCATAAATACTATCCTGCCGGTCTTGCCATCAGAGATGGTAAACCTCACCAATACTGGTGCATTCAGAAGCACTGCGGCAGACAATACAATGATTATGGCAAATATATACCTTTTCATAGCAAAAAAGCCGGGCCGGATATCCCCGGCCCGGCAGCCTCCAAATTACTTTATTGCGCCTACTTCTTTGTAATATTTCTCCGCACCGGGATGGAAAGGAACAGAAACACCCTTAACTGCGTTTTCAAGGCTGAGCTCCGCACCCTTTGCATGAGCTTCCGCCAGTTCCTTCTGATTCTCAAACAATGCCTTTGTCAGATCATATACGACCTTTTCGGAAACCTCAGAGCCAACGATCAGTGTAGCTTTCACTGCTACGGTCTTTACATCTGCGTTCTGGCCTTTGTAGGTTCCTGCGGGTATAACTATCTCCGTGAAGAAGGGGTATTTTTCGATGAGCTTCTTTATCATATCATCAGGAATCGATATGAATTTGAGACTGCTTGTGGTAGCGGTGTCCTGTATAGCTGCATTTGGCACTCCCGATACAAACATGAAGCCTTCAATGTGCTTGTCCTTCAAAGAGTCTGCTGACTCTGAAAAAGACAGGTAGTTAGCTGCAAAATCATTATATGTCATATTCATTACATCCAGCAATTGTCTTGCATTTGCTTCGACTCCGCTACCGGGGGCACCTACAGAGAACTTCTTCCCTTTGATATCCTGGAGGGTGTTGATGCCGCTCTCAGCGGAGGCAACTATCTGAATTACCTCAGGATAAAGATTTGCAATGACCCTAACGTTTTCTATTTTGGTGTCACTGAATGCTTCTTTGCCTGCATAGGCATAGTCGGTCATATCGTTCTGCACTATAGCCAGTTCTGCTTCCTTCTTGCCAATAAGCTTGAGGTTCTCAACGGAAGCTCCTGTTGATTGGGCCGTAACGTTCATGTTTGTGATTTTGGAATTAAATATCTGTGCCATTGAACCCCCGAAAGGATAATAGGTACCCGAAGTACCTCCGGTTGCTAAAATAAGATTGGTCTTCTGTGGAACACAGCCTGCAAGTGCCGCAGATAAAACAAGTGTTGCGGCCAGGAATAATACTATGTACTTTTTCATGGAATTCCCTCCTCCAATTTAATATTATTATTATATATCCACAGTAACAGATAATAACAAAAAGAAACATAAATTAACATTGGAGGGTTAAGAAAATTGAGAATATTGCTCCTTTTTTATCGTCATCATTCAATTTGTTCAATCATTACCAGAAGCCTTTTTATGAAGGATTTGATATTTACTCTCCCGCTATACCTTGTCTTGCCACGGACATAGTCCATTTCTGCTTTTACATCCGCATAGTCGAACAACGAGGACCCATAGAGGTCAAATTTTTCATTGCTGAAGTCTTCTATCCCCATAGCTGCAATATTTTTCATAGCCTTGGCGACAGTCCTCCTCATTCTCATCTCCACTGCCTTAAAATCACTGCCGGAGCCCCGGTCCCCGGAATTATACCTGCCCGTCAAGAGTCTAAGCAGCTCATTCAGCTGCATTTCCTCCAACTTTTCGTTTAAGTCTGAATTTTCATATAGCATAATAATTATGTTGATTATATCTTTGCTTCCCAAATCCCCCAATATTCCAAGGTCGGCCATTATCTGGTTCAGCATCCTTTTTGCGTTGTCCAGCCTTTGTGTTTTACTGCCTGCTTCCCCTCTTCCCAGGGCCATTGCAGTGGATTCTATAGCCTCAAAAGTTTTTTTCATCGCCTGGTACTCTCTGACCTTTTTTATAACGTTGACCACTTCAATGACATTGATGGGTTTGCTGATAAAGAATTCTATTCCCAACTCGTAGGCTTTTGCGA
>CAYURW010000013.1:20652-26038 GCA_964447145.1 uncultured Clostridiaceae bacterium | reverse complement strand
TTATCGCTGACTTGCGATACCATTATGAACACACTTTTTATATTGAGAGATTTGACCTTTTTTATGATTGCCATCCCATCCTGCAAAGGGAGCAGAAGGTCAATGATCACAATATCCGGTTTGTGCTTAAGTATCAGTTCCTCCCCAAGGAGTCCGTTATCCGCTTCCCCGATTATCTCTCCAAGGCAATACTGTTCTATTATCTTTACAAGTACACTTCTCACGGATCTATCATCATCGATCACAATAAAACTATACATCTTCATCCTCCTTCCAAATGATCACATCTGCAGGTATCTTCAGCCCAAATCCTGTTACCCCCTCTGCCTTTTTGCTGAAAAATACCTTCCCCTTAAGATGATCTACCAGGATCTTTATATGGGTCAACCCCAGCCCTGTAGAAACTTGTCCGGTTTCCGGGTTGAACTTTGTTGTAAAGCCGGGTTCAAAAATCAGTTCTTTTTCCTTTTCATTTATCCCTTTTCCATTGTCCTCTACTCCAAAGACCACCATTCCCCCTCGGAGGGAACAACTGACCTTTATGTAGGAATCGCTCCTATAACATGCTTCAATGGAATTTTGTATCAAATTATTAAGTATTGACATAATGATATAGAATTCCTTTGTTCTAAAATCCTTTTCCATTGTGAAACTAAACTTGATATCCTTTCTGATTACTTCTGTGTACCTGGTGAAGATGTCCTCTATAGTCTCAAACACTTCACTCATTTTCAGGGTTTTGTGAACATCCCCGGCAGGCATGAGCCTCTCCATGCTTGCGGCAATTCTGTTGTAATCCTTTTTTATCTCATGTATATCAATAGACAGTGTGAGGCAATCATCTGTTATTTTTTTGAGTTCCTCACCGCTCATGGGGCTTTTGTCCTTTATAGTGTTGTATATTGAATAGCTTTTGGCCATTGCTCCTTCAATATTCTGCATTGATTTGTTCAGGAAAAAAACCTCGGATTTAAGCTTGGCTGTAAGCAAAAGAAGATCCTTGTACCTTCTTTGGTGTTCCTCCTTGGTGATGAACAGGCTGTAATACCGTATGATCCAGAACAGAGCAAATACAAAACAGCTCCTTATCACGGCAGTCAGCATTATTGTTGAGAAAACGGTATCAAAGAATTTGTTGCTAAGCTGGTTCCTTATTGTCAATTCAAAAAAATTTGACATTATATCGGCAGTCGTCAATGTCATGATAAAATAAATGGGCTTCTCAAACAGTCTTCTAAAGCTGGTTCCCTCTATTATCAATCCATATGTGACGTAATACATCAATGCCGGCATATGCTTTGACAATGCCACCTCAAGGCCCGCTGCTGACGAAAATACATCAATGCCGGTTCTTACTACAAGCACCATTATCCCGGTAAAGACCGATGCTGATATTATCGGAAGAGAATGAAAATAGAGCAATAAAAAAGTAAAGGCAACTACTCCGATGGTGATCCTGAAATCGGTGCCAAAGGGATAAAAGTTCACTTGTCCCATAAGGGCTGTAAAAAGCCCTACCATCAACATTTCCTTGTATCTGTTCTTCAAATCTCTTACCTCTTATAATTCATTGCCTATATATCACAGTAAATGAAATAGCATTATTGCTATTATATCATAAATTCGTAAGAATTTATGATATCCGCCCATGTGCGTTTTGCGTTGATTGCTGCCCATGTGCGTTTTGCGTTGATTGCCGCCCATGTGCGTTTTGCGTTGATTGCCGCCCTTGCTGCGATTATCATTCTATAACATATGATAGTATTAAGAATAATGCAATTACAATATATATAATTGTAATTGACTTATAATTGTAACTTATTCCAATTTGGTTTTTTTCCTTTATTTTTTGGGCAATGTGTTATATACTTTAGTAAAATGTGTATTTGTACGGGCTATACCTTATGCCTGTAGGCAGGTATGCAAGAATTGTGGCAGACTGCCTAATGCTTTTATAACATATTGGAGGTCGATGTATTGAAAAGTCGGTTAGCAAATTCAGCAATTTATGCAGCAGTAATATTCTCAATGCTCTTTGTTCTGACAACCGGAGTATTTGCCGACATCGGGGACACTACCCTAAAGAAGGGTATGACGCATCCGGATGTTGCGGTGCTTCAGGAAAGGCTGGGAGTACTGGGCTATTTCGAGGACGAAGAATATACCGATTATTTTGGGGACAAGACGTATACCGCCCTTATTGCATTCCAGGGCGAGGCGGGGATCAAGCCGGACGGCATCGCAGGAAAAGAAACCTTCAAAATGCTCAGCATAAAAATTAAGCAAAATGAGATACTTCCTGAAAACTTCGTGCCTATCAAAGAAGGAGACAATGGCGATAAAGTCGTTGATATACAAAAAAAATTAAGGGACCTTGGCATATATAAAACAGAGATTAATTCATATTACGACCAGACCACGATAGATGCGGTCATAGGCTTCCAGGCGGCAAACTCCCTGCCTCAGACAGGCATAGTGGACAGCGCTACCATCATCAGACTTAATACTATTACTAATGACAAAATTGCCGCTAGGGCAAGTGAAAGCCGCAAACTGACAACTGCTAAAATAGCAGACTATGCAAAGCAATTTCTGGGGGCTCCTTACAAGTGGGGTGCATCTTCCGGAAAAGCCTTTGACTGCTCAGGCTTTACAGTATATGTAATGAAAAAGTTTAGTGTCAGCCTGGCCCGTACTGCCTCTGCCCAGTTCAACAGCGGCACAAAAATAGAAAAGAACAGCCTTCAGGAAGGGGATTTGGTGTTTTTCACCACATATAAAAAAGGCCCCAGCCATGTAGGACTTTATATAGGAGATAACAAATTCATACATGCAAGCTCGGCAACCGGCTCCGTGACCATAACGGACCTAGACACGAAATATTACAAGGCCAGGTATCTGGGAGCAAGAAGGTTCAATATTAAGGAATAGAAGATTGACCTTGTTAAGAAGCCCCGTGGGGAGCAATGAATTGCCTCCCACGGGGCTTTTGTGCTATATGCATTTACTGCTTTATCCATAACCCGGTGCCGGCATTTCTTACTTGAATGCAAACTCTATTTCGGTGTCGCAGCCGGGGCATACGCCGATATATCTGCCGTTGACATTGAAAAGCTCCAGGATTTCGTTGCACTTGCCGCATTTGGCCACGCACTTTTTAATATAGATAAGTGTACCTATATATTTGACTTTGCTGCCTTTGTACTTTTCCACGACCCTGTCATAGGCCCTGCTTTCGTTTTTGTCATACAGCAATTCGTTGCGTAGCGTCACAAATTTGATATTTTCCCCTTGAAGAGATTTTCTCTGAGATTCCAGATCCTTTATCTGTTCAGCTATCTCAAAAATTCTATCCTGGTTGTAGTTGATCTTCTGGCTGAGCTCTGTAAGTATGTCAATACTTTTGTGATAATTGAAATAAAGGCGGAATGCCTCCATATTGTTCTCTTTGTGATTGAACTCATTGTGGCAAAACCTGCATTCATCTATATCGGGTATATCAAAGCTCTCGACATAGGTGTTCCCCAGACTGTCGCAAAATGGGCACACTATTATATATATCCTATCAACATAATGCTCTCTTTCCATTTCAGAAAAAAGCCTGTTATATTCATCATTTGTCAAATCAAGCTGCTCAATTGCATTCTCATACAACACATCATTTTCCTCGTAGGTCGCCAGCATCTCTATGAACTTATCCGCCTTTTTCTGCGGGATGACCTTCTGTTGCTTGAGATATTCAATGATATTCATCTTTTCCCTCTCCTTCGTATTTATAATTGATTAAATACATATTTTATAGAGGCTTGCTGCAACACAAACACTCTATTTCCATTATACCATACATTTTGTGGCAGACATTTATTAATTATATATGTCGTGAAAAAGATTTATCATTGCAAAATCAGTTGATGTCTGATTTTGTATTAAAACAGTATACTTTTTACGACATATGAATTTTGGAAAATAATTATGCTTATATTATTTTTGCGGTATCGTAAAGGGAGCTAACCACAAGCCAGTTTTGCGGGAAATATCGGCCAATAGTCCAATAGCTTGCCCCCCCCAGATTATATTGATCAATGAGCCTCATTTTTGCCTCTATGCTGCGGGCATCATCGAACCACACTACATGCTGTTTCCCTGATTTATCATAATAGTTAAAAAACGGTGCCTGGGCTTTCTGGTCATATTTGATTACCGCCCCTTCTCTCCTTGCCAAGTCGACGGCTCCCGTGTTTGATACAACTGTCGCCCTGCTGCCAGTCACATAAGGTAATGTCCAATCATATCCGTAATTTGGCACACCCATGAAGATCTTTTTTCTTGGTATCGCCGATACGGCATAATCAAGCACCTTTTTTACCTCATTTATCGGTGCTACTGCCATAGGCGGCCCAAAGGTAAAGCCCCATTCATAGGTCATAAGTATTACATGATCTGTAAGCGCCCCTTGGACCGGGTAATCATGAGCTTCATAAAGCAACCCCTTCTGGTCGGCGGAGATTTTTGGAGCAAGTGCTACCGTAAGGGAATAGCCCAAGGGCTTCAGCCTGCTTCTAAGTTTTCTCATGAAATTATTGTAGTCCTCTCTGTTTCGGGGATAAATATATTCAAAATCCACGTCCAGTCCCGAAAAGTTCTTTGCTCTCAAATTGTTTATTATATTTTCAATAAGTCTGTCCTGAACGGCGGTATTTGTAAGTATAGTCGCCGCCAGGTCGCTGCTGAACCCCCCGCCCTCTTTAATATTTGAAATAACCATAAGCGGCGCCACTCTTGCCTTTCTAGCTGTGTCTATCAGATTCCCGTCATTTAGGGCCCTGATGCTTCCATCAGCTTTGACCTCATAGCTGAAAACGCTAAGGTACGTAAGATATGGCAACGTTTTCCCCAATATATCTGATTTTATATTAGGAAATGAATACCCGTTTATTTCTATGGTGCCTAGTTTCCCAGTGCCTGAAGGAATTGTAAGAACCATCCCGGGCATTATTAATGCAGGATTGGTAATTTTATTCGCAGCTTGCAGGCTTGCCACCGTTGTTCCGTATTGCCTTGCTATCAGGAACAGAGATTCCCCCGCCTTGACAGTATGCTGTCTTGCGCCTGTCATTAAGACAATTGTTTGGCCTATGACTAATGTATTTGAAATATCTATTCCGTTGTCTGAGGCAATTTTTGATACCGGTACACCGTAACGCCTTGAGATTGAATATAGAGTGTCCCCAGCCTTCACAACATGAATAATCAATGCCATCCACCCCTTAAATAATAATAGAACAAATCATTCCCTACAGTATATGTTCTATTATTATCTATTGTTACAAAGGAGCAAATGGCATTAGGTACAGGTTCTTCTACATCAGATCAAATTTTTATCTAC
>CAYURW010000013.1:0-20552 GCA_964447145.1 uncultured Clostridiaceae bacterium | reverse complement strand
GGAGCAAATGGCATTAGGTACAGGTTCTTCTACATCAGATCAAATTTTTATCTACGTATATGCTCAGTTTTCCCAGGCAATTGACGTAATTGCCGAACTCATTATCATACCAGCCGAATACTTTTGCATGAGTAACAGGGAGGCTTACATCCTGGCATGTTTCTAATCCACACTCTCTCAAGGTCTCACAGGAAATGGGCAAAAACCCCGTTCTTGTATGGTTTTCGTGTCCTTCAATAACTACTGCAGCGCGGCATCCAATCAGGTCGGAGGATACATTCTGATCTTCGCTGTATATTAGGAGGCCTTTTTGAGCTCCGGCGGCGGCTCTTCTATAGATATCATTTAAAAACTCCCTGCTTATCACAGGTTCACCGTTTTCGCCCAGCTTTGTGCGGAAAGTTATATTCAGTGATATCAGTGAAACGGTGCTTGTGGGCACTCTTATGGAATCAGCCATAAATCCCACCTTTTTGATCTCGGGGAGTATCTCTTCCAAAGCAATGGCAGCGCCAGTTGATGTGGGAATTATGTTATTGAATACGGATCTGTTCCTTCTCAAATCCTTAGACCCTGCACCCGGTGATGTATCAAGTATGTTCTGATTGTTAGTAGCAGCATGGACTGTAGACATTGATGCAGTTATTATCCTTGAAGTTTCTTCTGTATCAAGAAGGGGCTTGATCATATGTGCCAGACCCGTCGTAGTACAGCTGGCCGCCGACAAAATGTGATGCTTGGCAGGGTCGTAGCTCGAATGGTTCACCCCGTATACAAACATGGCACTGTCTTCCGGCATCCTTTGGGTAGAATCCTTTATCTTAAACGGAGCACTTGCGATTACTTTTTCTGCGCCGGCTTCTATATGGCCCCTTATGCTTCCTTTCGGGCTATCCGAAGGCAATGTCGGATCCAGGAATACTCCTGTGCAATCAACGACTAATCGGACTCCCTCTTTTGCCCAATCAATATTCCTCGGGTTCCTCTCCTTTTTTAGTACTTTGACGGTGATTCCATCCATTTCAAATAAGCATTCAGCTTCATCCAGGACCTTTACATTACAGCATTTACCCGTATAACCGTACAAGAATCTGTCAATGGTACCATAGGTCGAGTCTACAGTCAGATAATGGATCACATCGTCAATCTTTCTGCCTACTTCACGACCGGCATTTATTACTATTCCGTCAAAATGCCTGGTATTTAAGTGATTCCACAAGGTTAACTTCGCAATCCTACCTGTGCCATTTATGCCCAGTATCCTCTTGCTCTGTAAAGGTACGTTCATAAGACCACTCCTTACATATTAAATTGAAACCTGCTGTTCCTAAATAATTATAGCATACTTCGGTCAAAAGGTTCATATTTTGAACAATTATTCCTTTTTTCGCCCTGTTTTGACATTGATTACACATGTTGGATATCATATTTCCCTACGTATATATCCCCTGTATTTCCGTCTATAGACAACCTGTCTCCTGAAACAAAGCTTACTCCGTTTATTGTGCATCTCTTTTCTGCTTCATTGACCATCAGTCCTTTACAATTAACGATACATACTTTACCAAGGCTTGCCGCTGTTACTGCTGCATGGGACGTGGCCCCTCCCTTTCCGGTGATCAGCCCATCACAGTTAAATATCAGAGGTATATCATCGGGGACCGTATCTGGCCTTATAAGTATTCGTTTCTCACCCGGGTCCCTCTCAATGGACCCCTTCAGGTCCTCCATATCAAAGGCCACTATTCCTGCCAGTGCCCCTCCTCCTACTCCTATTCCCCTACCCGCCAGCTTCATTTTGTCAGGGGGCAGTACAAAGGTAGAAAAGGTTTTTTGTTTCTCCAGCTTCTGGTTCCTGGTCTGAAGAATGTACAAGTCGTCAGGGTTATCGGACTCAAATGTAAATTCCAGCTCCTGATGCATGAAACCGTATTTTTCTATGAGCTGTACCGACAAATCCGTCAATGCCTCATATATGGCCGGAAACGCAGACTGAAGGGACAGGCTGCAATCCCCATAAAACTCATTCCTCTGGCTTTCTGTAACCGGCAGTGTATGGACGAGCCCGGATACTATGTCTTCCCCCTGGCTGCACAATGTAAAATCCCCGTAAAGGTTTATCCCGGTCTTGTTGTCAAGGGGGCTTTTTGTAAATACCACCCCTGTCCCGGAACGGTCAGAAAGATTGCCGAGAGCCATTTTTTGCACTATTACGGCTGTCCCCCATTCATCAGCAATTTGCAGGTGTTCCCTATAGTATATGGCTCTTTTTGACGACCATGAATCAATTACACTGAGTATAGCCTGTTTCAATTGCCGCAGGGGATCCTTTTCAATATGTATCCCATAGTCTTCCAGTGCCCTCTTATATGAATAGGCAATATCCCTCATTTGGCCGGGGGTAAACTGTATTTTTTGCTCTACACCATGCTTTTCCTTATGATCAAGAATAATGCTGTCGAATATGTCTCTATCGATTCCGTATGCCATACCCCAGCTTTGGATAAAACGCCTGTAGCAATCCCAGGAGGTCCATTCATGATTTGGCTTTTTGCTGAAGGTTTCTGCAATCTCATCGTTCATTCCCACATTCAGAAAAGTCCTCATTGCCCCGGGCATTGAAATTGCCGTGCCGGATCTTACGGAAAACAATAGTGGATTCCTAGGGTTCCCGAATTGCTGCCTGGTTATCTTTTCTATTTCCCATATCTGGTTGAGAATGAATTGATCTAATTCCTGTTCCATGTATGGATGCTCTATTATAGTATCCTTATGCCTGAATACTTCTGTGGTAAGCACAAAACCGGGAGGTATTGGGAATTCATAGGAAATCATTTTTTTGAGGAAATAGGCCTTCGCCCCGAGGAATACGGGATTATCCATCTCGACTGTTTCTTTGTAAAGGGGGCTTATGGTCAAATCCGGGTCATAGGTCATCATATTGTTTATCATTTCGATTGAATAATTGTCAACCATGCTCCTTAATGTGCTTATAAGGTTAATTATGAAATTATCCAGATCCTGCACCAAAAAGGCGGATGATAGGATCTCTCTGTAATATCTCTCCGATTCTATGTGATAAATCTGCTTATTCTCCGGATCCGAAAGCGGCCCCTTAAGGTTAAATACCTGAGGTATTATTACTTTAAGGGATTTTTCATAGACGTCTATAAAATATTCGTTCATTATTTGTTTTATGTTCTGAGCCATAAATTGGAATATGTTGATATACTGATCAAGGGAAAAACTAGGGGATGTAAGGCTGTACTTGAACATTTCGAAGTTGGAGTCAAAACCCTGATTATATATGCCATCCAATTCAAGGCCCTCCTTGAAGAGCTCCAGTATATCGCATATATGCCTGAAGTTCTTTGCAGATACATATTCAAGATTAACTGACTGAAGCAGTTCCACCATCAGCTTTGATGCGGCTTTTTCAAGCCTGAACATAAGCCCCAGGGCTTCAAATTTTGGCTCAATGTATTGACCGTACATTGAAGGTATCCCAATTGCGATATGCCGCTTATAATAGATGTTTTCCAATGCTTCGCTTGTATTCGGGTCGGTTATTATTTTTTTAAGGTGCCCCATTAGCTTGTAAACGTGACTTAGTGCCGCCCCTATATTATTATTTTTCAGGCTTTCGCGGAGATTCTCTATATCCTGATTGCTGAAGAATCTATATCCCTTCAGCATAGAAACAATGTCTTCCGATTCCAGGGAATACTTTTCCAATAAAAGGAGATAGAGCTGAAATAAATACAGTACCCTCCTCTTATCCCTGCTATTGCCGGATTTTATCCCTGCAATGGATTGTTCAATTTCCTCCATATCCAGGAGCAGAAGCTGCTCGGGAAGTGCATCCCTAACTGCACACAGCTCCTTCATTATTTCATGAACATGCACATACCATTCGCTTTCATTATCAAGAAGCTCTATGACATCTTCCGGCACTACTCTGTTTAGGTGCCCGATATCACCGTCATACCAGTACTGAATTATCTTTTTGGTAAGCTCGATATGGGTATTGTTGCTTTCCGTATGCACCTGCTTTCTAAGAAAATGAATCAGCTTATCCCTTCTTCTAGACAGTTCATCCATAGTAGTGGTAACATCTCTTAGCTTGCCTTCAGCACCGATATCCCTGAAATACACCGGGAAAATACGTGCCAGTTGTTTCATTTGCTTATATACCGGCTCAATATTAGAGTTCAGAAGCTTTGTGACATCTCTCTGAAAAAGGTCTGTATCTGAGATGAATATCCCCCCAAGCTTTAAATTTACGATGAGGGCCGAAAGAAGTTCTTTCATTTCCTCGGAAGAATGCTCTATAAGCTCCAGCCAAACCCTTATGTTTTTTACATGGTTGCTGTTGATCTGAATTTGCCAGTCACTATTTATCGTAAGCTCCCCCGGATATATAAATCCAAAATCTATAAGTATTTTGACGAAATAAGAAATCACACCCTGATTCCCAGTATCGATGACTTCCTTTCCCAAGGTCTGTATGCAATCTAATACCGTTCCTGAATGCTGCTCTTTAAGCTCCTCAAACAATGCTATAATATTGGTCAGAAATGTCATAGTCTCATTTTCATCCAGCTCCTTAAGGACGCTCCGGAGAAGCCTGTTCATATCATAAAGCAGGTGGTTGTTGAGCTGCACCATTCCGGGCAAATGAATCAAATAGAATATATAATATATCTTTTCAAGAGAGGTGTTGAATTCTTCACTGAATCTTCTGAAGTAATTGGATATATCGTTAAAAAAATACATTTCGCAAAGTTGATCCCATTGAGAAGCCTCTAACAACTGCTTTCTAAGGTTTTCAAAAAACGGTTGGCCTATATTTTTTATTTTATCATTGCTTTGAGAATGAAAGAGAGAATTTTTGTCCCGGAACCACTCTTCAACCCTGGAAGTTTCTTCCCAATAATTAATGCACTTAAGAAGCAATGATCCTGTCATATTCGTGACTTCCTTGCTGTATTCAGGAAGCCTCGCTATTCTGTTCAGGTATGTCTTGAAATAGCCTGAATTGCGTATGTACAAAAGCTCATGCTTCTCCATATCCGATTTTAGCATTTCCAGGCATCGACTGATGATTCCCTGAGGAAACTTGCCAAGCTTTGCAAGGTGGTCGATAAATTTTATCATTGTGGTAATGAGGAGTTCCCTTTGCCCCTCCTTCAGATTTGCTTCAAATAACTTCTCGAATATATCCACCAGTACAGAAAGCGCCTTTTCTGATTCCTCAACGGAATTATAGAGCCACAGATCGGTAAGGCTAATATTATGGAGATTTTCAATAACATATTGGTAGTTGATATATTGATGATTCAGTTCCTTAATGAATTCCCGGGTGCGCTTATATATTCCCCAGTATGATTTGGACAGCTCAGCGAACCAAAGCTGCTCTTCGGGGATCTCTACCTCCGCATCCCGGGTCCGGGCAAGATTTACCTCAAGGGCTTTGGATGAGAATTCTTCTTTCATATGTGCATCCTCCAAATTAAATGTCTTGATAAATATGATATATTAGTAGTATTATATCATAAATTCGTAAGAATTTATGATATCCGCAGAGCACGAGCCTCCCATGTACGACAGCAAACTAATAATTGAAAGACGGGTTTGATATGACTGATAAAAAAGTGTTTAAGAAGCTTAGGAGCTTAACTTTGATTCCTTTGGGCATCTTCCTTGTCTATTTTTCCTCCGGGAGGCCTGATCTGGTAGAAAAATACTTTGCGATGGGGGCCTATCCTCTTATAGGAGGGACCATCAGCAGTATCACAGGAATATTCCCCTTTTCTGCTGCTGAGATTATAGTAATTCTTATACCTGCTGCCTTTGTTGTTTATACCATAGGAACTGTTATAAGGATATTTTCCCACCGGAGCATCAATTTAATGCCCCTTCTGAAATATGCTTCCAATCTCCTTATTATGGTCAGTTTGACATTTTTCGCATTCTTAATCACCTGGGGGCTTAATTATTATCGGATGCCCTTTGCCGATATTGCAGGAATGAAGTTAGAACCGGCTTCGGCTTCGGAGTTGGAAAGCCTGTGTGATTCACTCATAAACAGGGCAAATGAACTGAGGTCATCTGTAGATACGGATCCGGAGGGCAATATGGACATACCCGGCAGCAGTCGCGATATTCTGAATAATTGTTATAAGGGATATGATGCAATTGCCGGAAGGTACACTTTCCTTGGGGGGAGCTACGGCAACCCCAAGCCTGTTTTTCTTTCGGAATTGATGAATTATACCGGTATATGCGGAGTGTATTTCCCCTTTACCGGGGAAGCAAATGTAAACATATCCATACCCGATTCCACTCTGCCTTCTTCAGCACTGCACGAAATGGCCCATCAAAGGGGCTTTTCAAGGGAGGATGAGGCCAATTATATTTCCTATCTGGCTTGTACGTCACACCCCGATGTGAACTATAAATATTCTGGCATATTGCTTGCCCTGATCAATTCAATGAATGCACTGTACAAAAGTGACTATGATTCCTTTGTGAGACTACGTGAAAATTATAGTGAAGGGGTACGACATGACCTGGAGCAGCTCAACAAGTTCTGGGAAAAGTACGAAGGCCCTGCGGAGCGCACCTTTGACAGAATAAATGACACATACCTCAAGGCCAACAACCAGAAGGACGGAGTCCAAAGCTATGGAAGGATGGTCGACCTTCTCATCGCAGAAAGAAGATAGAAAGAGACCGGTTAGTTCCCTAACAAATTATTGTAACAAATTCCATGCATGTACATAGTATGTTATTGAAGAAAGGGGAAACAACCTGTTTTCTGAAAGGAGGTGGAATAATGGCTAATGGTTTTGGGGCAGTTAACCCTGCAGTAGCAGCAGCCGGCTGCCTGCCGGGAACAGCGGTATCACCTTTCGCAGGCCTTTGCCAAAGTAATGGATTCCTGCTTTTGCTTCTATTGTTCATACTTCTTGCAGCAGGCCCATCCTGGGGTATAGACAATAACTTCTTCTTCATCATCATACTTGCGATCATCGCATTTGGTGGTTTTGGGAGGACTTTCGGATTTGCCGGATCAGCAAGAGCACCGGTAGTATAATCAGCATACTTCCTTATTATCAAAAGCCCACCAGTCTCCCCGGTGGGCTTTTGATAAGTAAACACAATATGGTAAGATTCCGCTTTATCCCATGCCATCCTCCTGCTTGTTCTGCTGTCTGCTTCTACTGCCTGCTCCCCTTTGGCAGCAGCTTCTTGTACAGCTTCATATATTCAGATGCAGACTTCCCCCATGAAAAATCCTGTCTCATCCCGTTCCTGACTATGGACTCCCATATTTCCTTATTCTCATAGAAGCATATTGCCCGCTTTATTGCATCAAACATTTCATGGGCATTGTAATTTGCAAAAGTAAAGCCTGTTCCTTCACCAGTAAACTCATTATATGGATATATCGTATCCTTGAGTCCCCCGGTTTCCCTCACTATTGGAACGGTGCCGTATCTCAGGCTGTATAGCTGGCTCAACCCGCAGGGTTCAAACAAAGACGGCATCAGAAATATATCAGAGCCTGCGTAAATTCTTTGGGCAAGGACCCCATCATATTTAAAATTGGCAGAAAGCTTATCCGGATGCCGAGCAGCCCCATTGCGAAACAATTCCTCATATTCCCTATTCCCCGTCCCAAGCACGACAATCTGAACGTCCATCGTGAGAATTTCTTCAAGCATTCTGGCAATCAGGTCAAAGCCTTTCTGATCCACCAACCTTGACACAATGCTTATAAGGGGGACGTCCTTCCTGATGGGTAATCCAAGAGCCTCCTGTAGCATTGTCTTATTTACATATTTGCCTTCCAGCCTTTCGGCATTATAATTTTTGTAAATCCTTTTATCTGTGTCCGGGTCGTTCTCCCGGCAGTCAATCCCGTTCAAAATGCCGTAAAGGCTGTCTGAGCGCTTATTTAATATGCCTTCCAATTTTTCGCCATAAAAGCTATTTTTAATTTCCTCTGCATAGGTCTTGCTGACTGTTGTGATAATGTCTGAATATGCTATGCCGGCTTTCATGTAATTTACACAGCCGTGGGATTCCAAGCCTTCCCCGTTATAATGATCCCAGCTCAGCCCCAATATGTCGCCGAGTATTTCTTTTGGGAAAATGCCCTGATATTTAAGATTGTGAATCGTGTATACAGTCTTTATATCCTTATAGAATTCTTCGCTGCTGAAGCCAGTCTTTAGAAAAGCACTCAGTATTCCTGTATGCCAATCATTGCAGTGAATAATATCCGGTTTGAAGTCAATAAGAGGAAGAACCTTAAGTACCGCCTTACTAAAATATGCGAATTGCTCAGCCTCGTCAAAATGCCCGTATAGCCCGTCCCTGCCAAAATAGTACTCATTGTCAATAAAATATACAGTATGATCCCCGTCCTTTATTCTTAATACAGCACAATACTGGTGCCTCCAGACAAGGTCAACATATATGTAACCGACATACTCCATACTTTTTACATACTCCTCCGGAATGGATTTATATTTCGGCATAATGAGCCTTGCATCAGCACCATGCCTGGCCAGTTCCCCGGGCAGGACCCCCGCAACATCGGCCAATCCGCCGGTCTTTGCGTAAGGTGTTGCCTCGGAAGCCGCAAACAATACTCTAATATTACTCATTTGTATCCCTCCTGAACCGTGCATTTGAGACCGGCATAATCTGCATTGCCTCCTGTTGTTTTACCCTATTATATCATAAGAGGTTGGTTTCACGCGCACAAGTGTATGAATTGATCCTGCTGCCCCTAAATTCCGGGATCCCTAAGCCTCCTCTTTTTTTGCTCTATATTTTCAGTCTCATATATATTATCGATCATCTCTTTGACCTTCTGAGGATTATGAAAATAATAGGGGCAATTGACTCCGTTTATGTATTTATACATAAGCGCCCCCGGCAGAATACTTATCGAAACATCCTCCGGCGCAATTTTTCTGAATCCACCGGCACAATCAACTATGGATCCTATGGTCATATCTGTTCTTATTGAACCCATGATTTTGCTTATGGTTTTTGGGAGCCCAAGAAGTTCCATTTTTGCTAATGCAGCGCTGATAAGCTTTTGATGCTCTTTTGCTCTCCCTATGTCCCCACCTGGATAATCTTCTCTATATCTCAAATATCGGAAAACTTCTTTTCCGCAGAGAACCTGCTTCCCTTTGGAAATTTTAATACCCCCGGCATCCAAATCAAAAGGTACCTCTACTTCCACCCCTCCGACGGAATCAATTATTTTTTCCACCCCTTCATAATCTATGCTTATATAACAGTCCACCGGAACATCCCGTAGTATTTCCCGCACCGCGCTCACACAGCCATCCTCTTTTTCTCTTTCGTATACCGAATAAAGCTTTCTCTGTTCTAAAGCATTATGCTCCTTATCATTATAGTACGTTTCTCCCGGTATTGAGATCATATTCAGCTTATTTATTTCCTTGTTGAAGCTCATAAATATGATCGTATCGGCTTTTGTTCTGCCCTCTACCCCAAGTAATACAATATTGACCCTTTCAGTACTTTTTGATGATGTTTTATTTGGGCGGGCACTATAGACCCGGTCGCAATAAACCCCCCCAAGGCTGTAAGGGCGAATGCCTTTGCTGTGTATACAGGGGGGACTCCAATAAATGAAATATAACGCAACTATCGGGACAATTGCAGATACCATCAATACTTTGTAAAGCTTTTTCATCATATATATCCCTTTTCTTATATCCTGCAGCAATTTTTCAATAATCACAGGATGTTCTTATATGCTGTCGCTGCCGCCGCACATTTTCAGATACCCTGCATGTTCTTACATGCTTACGCTGTTGTACATTTCCTGCTTGCTTGCATTCTATATATGTATAGGATTACATCATCCTGTTTATTCCTTTTCCCCATATTTATTGAGAAAAGAACTGCAAATTATGGTAGGATATTGTTAGTAACAGGAAAGGCCGTGAGAGCATTGAGAAAAATAGATGCATCTGAAATTACAAAAGCCATAAGGGAACTATGCATAGCCTCAAATTGCTGCGTCCCGGAATATGCAAGGGAGTGCATTGCAAAGGCAGCCGATAGAGAGCCGTGGCCTATGGCAAAGGATATATTGGATAAGCTGCTAACAAACATTAATATGGCAAAAAATGAAGGGATGCCTGTCTGTCAGGATACCGGCATGGCCTGTGTTTTTGTAGAAATAGGGCAAGAGGTTCATATTGCGGGTGCCTTGATAGAGGACGCAATAAATGAAGGAGTGCGACAGGGCTATAATGAGGGTTACCTGAGAAAATCAGTGGTAAAGGATCCGTTAAACAGGATAAATACCAATGACAATACCCCCGCAGTCATATATTATGATATAACTCCCGGTGACAAAATGCGCATTACCGTGGTCCCGAAGGGGTTTGGCTCCGAAAACATGAGCAGGCTTAAAATGCTGAAGCCGTCAGACGGAGTAAAGGGTGTCAAAGAATTTGTTATTGGGGCAGTTGCTGATGCAGGGCCTGATCCATGCCCTCCGGTAGTAGTTGGAGTGGGCATCGGAGGAACCTTTGATAAAGTGGCCCTCCTAGCGAAGAAGGCCCTGATAAGACCTATAGTAGAAAGGAATCCCTGCGAATTCTACGCAGAGCTGGAAAATGAGCTCCTTGAGGAAATCAACAGCCTTGGGATAGGGCCCCAGGGATTTGGAGGCAAAACCACCGCTCTTGCAGTAAACATTGAAACATTCCCAACTCATATAGCTGGCTTGCCCGTGGCCGTCAATATCGGATGCCACGCAATAAGGCATGCATGTAAGGAGTTATAGCTAAGGAGGCAGAAAAAATGGTAAAAAAGATCAGTATGCCGCTAACATGTGAAAAGGTAACAGAGTTAAAATTCGGAGATACCGTACTGCTAAGCGGCACAATATATGCTGCAAGGGATGAAGCCCACAAAAGGTTTATTGAATTGTTGGACGACGGAAAAAACCTCCCAATTGACATAAAGGATTCAATTATTTATTATACAGGCCCAACACCTGCAAAGCCGGGACAGACAATAGGATCTGCCGGTCCTACCACCAGCCGCAGAATGGACTGTTATACGCCGAGGCTGCTTGACATAGGGTTAAGGGGCATGATTGGAAAAGGCTCCAGGTCGTCAGAGGTCATTGAATCCATGATAAAAAACGGAGCCGTGTATTTTGCGGCTATAGGAGGCGCAGCTGTATTGACGGCAAAATCTATAATAAAATCCGAATTGACAGCATATGAGGACCTTGGCCCGGAAGCTGTGAGAAAATTGGAAGTGATTGATTTGCCGTTAATTGTGGCAATAGATTATTTTGGTAATGACCTGTACAAAACAGGCAGATTAAAATACCGGGAATCCCAAAAATAGCATTTGTATTTCTGCACCCCGCCTATACCCTGCGAGGCCTGTTTTGTGCTGCAACCACAGCAAAAATACCGCCTCCGACAATAAATAGTATCCCCACACTGAGCACCCCGTAGCGGGATTGACCGGTCACCTGGCTGAAGAACCCGAATAATGCCGGTCCCATTATGGCTGCAAACTTCCCGAATATATCATAGAACCCAAAAAATTCATTTGAATTCTCCTTGGGTATCATCTTGCTGAAATAAGAACGTGACAGTGCCTGTATCCCTCCCTGGGAGGTTGCCACAAGGATCGCAAGCACCCAGAACTCAAATGCCGTGGTAAGCCTGTAGGCAAGTATACAAATAATCACATAGATGCCTATCCCCATCAATATCATCCTGTCGCTTCCGAATCTTTTTGCCAGCTTCCCAAAGGCAATGGCGCATGGAAATGCCACAATCTGTGTAACAAGAAGGGCCAGTATAAGCGATGTGCTCCCGATCCCCACACTGTCTCCATACACTGTGGCCATATGTATTATTGTATTTACACCGTCTATATAGAAAAAATAAGCAGCGAGGAAAAGGAATATATGCCTGTAGCTGCGTATGCTGCTGAAGGTTCTGTGCAGCCTTCCGAAGCTGTTTGCCAGATAATGGGGGTCCTTTTCCACATAATAAACCTGCTTGACATTTTTCAGCATAGGTATCGAAAAAAGAGCCCACCATAATGCTGTAATAATGAATGACAGTTTCGTAGCCAGCAGAGTCGGCAATCCTATTTTGCTTCCGAACATTATAAGCATTATGCAAATGATAAAGGGGATTGTGCTTCCTCCAATATAGCCCAGGGCATAGCCGTAGGTTGACACATGGTCCATCCGTTCTTCCGTTGTCACATCTGTTATAAATGCATCATAGAACAGGTTCGCTCCGGAGAAGCCTATTATTGTGATAAGATAAACCAGCAGCAGCCCAAACCAGTCCCCGGCGAAGAAAAGTCCTCCGGTAGACAAAATGCCTAACCCCAGGAAAAATCTGAACAGCTTCATTTTCATATCCCGATAATCCCCTATGGCCCCCAAAACCGGCGCAATCAGCGCAACAATCAGAGTTGCGGCAGAGGTGGCATAGCCCCAGTATGAGTCTGCCAGATTGGCGCTCAGACCGGCATCCTTCGCCAATGTCTTAAAAAAAATCGGCAGGATCGATGCGCTTATTATCACTGAATAGGCGGAGTTGGCCCAATCGTACATTATCCAGCTTCTTTCCTCCCTGGAAAAGCTTTTAAGCATTATATGACCTCCAAATAAAATATCATTAAATATATTCTACAGCTTTTACGGCATTTGTACAAAGAATTATTTAGGAAACAATATAACCCTTTCCTAAGGGAGATTATTATTTAGGCAATACCAGTTTGGAGTTTTTGCTGGGCTAGAGCACCATTAATTTCCTCTTAATAGGTATCATATTATCCTATAGCATCCGGTATGCTTGTGCTATCGGTACACTATCAATTTAGCCTAAAAAGGGTTATCATATATCATATAATCGTATAGCAATTTAACCGGAGGGAAAAGAAATGCCTGCTCTTCTTACTCATTACCTTTGCGGAGATGCGGCCCTGAAGCTCCTGGAGAAGGATAGCATCGCAAGCTGCATATCAAGGCACAGAAATGCATACAACCTCGGGACCCAGGGCCCCGACTTTTTCTTCTACTACGGGGCGTGGCCCTGGGTGAAGGATAGAGAGATCTCCGGATTCGGGGAAAGGATGCACGAGGAGAAAACAGGTGAATTCATAATTGAGGCTCTTCGGTATGGGCTGGACTGCAGCGAAAGCAGCCGGGGCATCATCGCCTCTTATATGTACGGATATCTCTGCCACTATGCGCTGGATTGCCATGCACATCCCTACGTGTTTTACAAAACCGGATTTCTGCGGGAAAATGAAGAATACACTCCGAAATATACCGTTTTTCACAGGATGTTTGAAACCTCTCTGGATGTGCTGATGCTTGAAAGGCAGATGAAAAGGCGGCCCTCTGAATTTAACGCACCTGCCCTGATAAGGGTGCCAAAACAGGAGGCTGCCACTATAGGAGAAATGTATTCGAGGGTCCTTGGAAGTGTTTTCGGCATGGACATAAATTCGGAATCGGTCTGCCGTGCAATAGCCGATATGGCCGATATTACAGCTGTACTCAGGGACACAACGGGGATAAAGAAAAAACTGATGTCGGGCATAGAAAAATTCCTTGGAAAGCCGCCTATGTATTCAAGTATGATCATGCCGCTTTATATCCGGGACGGCATTGATTATCTGAATACCTCCCGTTCCTTGTGGCATTTGCCCTGGGACAGCTCTGCGGACCTATCTCTTTCATTTATTGATATTTTTGAGGCCGCAGTATCCGAATCAAAAATACTGATCGAAACAGACATTGATGCAGTGTCGGCATTGATTGGCAGCCGTTCCTTTTCGACCGGAGAAGATCATAGGCTGAATCTTAAATTTAAGTATTTTGACTGTGTATATGAATAAGCTCTTATTCTTCATCATCGTAAAAATCCAGATACGAATACTGCTTTCCTGATTTTTGCCAGCCCAGCACGGCTTCCATATTTACATTCTGTGTTGCCCGCATAATATTGGTATCGGCATTTGGTATGCTTTCTTTCAATTCCTTTATCAGATCCTTTATTTTGTATCGTTTATTCCCTATCTTTTCTGCAGCAACCATGCAGGCGCAGTTCAAGGACCAAATACCGCTGTTTTGTATAAACCTTTCAATATAAAGCTCTTCAACATAGTATAAAGGCCTTATAAGCTCCAGCCCTTCGTAATTCCTGGACCTAAGCCTGGGCAGCATGGTTTTGAAGCTTCCGGTGTACAGAATATTCAGCATTGTTGTCTCAATGACATCGTTGAAGTGATGTCCCAGGGCAAGCTTATTGCAGCCCAGCTCCTTTGCTTTCCCGTACAGGGCTCCCCGACGCATTTTTGCACACATATAGCAGGGGTAATCCTTTGCTATTTTGTCCACAACCCCGAATATACCCGATTCAAATAAGACAATAGGTATGTCAAGGTATCTGCAGTTATCCACCAGAAGATTTCTGATACTTTCATGGTATCCGGGATCCATTGATATGAATTCCACTTCAAAGGGTACATCCCCGTATTTCTGAAGCTCCTGAAAGAGCTTTGCCATGAGCATGCTGTCCTTCCCTCCGGAAACCCCCACAGCGATTCTATCTCCCTTTTCTACCAGATTAAAATCCTTGACAGCTTTAATAAACCTGCTCCAGATATTCTTCCTGTATCTTTTGATCAGGCTTCTCTCTATTTCGGCAAGGGGCTTCCTTTCGTTGAAGGGCACCGTTACCTCGCAGCCCTTCCCTGCAATATCACTCATTGCATTGCCTCCCTTTTCCTACTCCTCCAGCAGTTCTTCCATTTGATCAATAAGGCTGCCGAACAATTTGAGTGCATTATCAACGGGCTCCGCCGTCGACATATCCACATTGGCTATCTTCAGGAGCTCTATTGGATAATCGGAGCCGCCGCTGCCAAGGAATCTCAGGTAGCGGTCCACTGCAGGCTGCCCTTCCTTTAATATTTGCTGAGATATTGATATGGCGGCCGAAAAGCCCGTAGCATACTTATAAACATAAAAACTGGTATAGAAGTGAGGTATCCTTGCCCACTCCATATCTATATGCTCATCTACCACCATATCCGGGCCATAATACAGGACATTCAAATCTCTGTAAACCGAGCACAGAAGCTCCGGAGTCAGCGGCTCACCGGCCTCCGCCTTCTCATGGATAATTTTTTCAAATTCCGCAAACATTGTCTGCCGATACACAGTGGTCCTGAACTGTTCCATAAAATAATTCAAAAGATGCATCCTCTTCATTTTATCATCGGTAGTCTTTAAGAGATGGTTCATCAATAATGATTCATTGAGAGTAGAGGCCACCTCCGCCACAAATATCTTATACTGGGCATAAATATATGGCTGGCTGCGATCGGAATAATAGCTGTGCAGCGCATGGCCCATTTCATGGGCAAGGGTGAATAAATTGTTAAGAGTGTCTGTATGGTTCAGCAGCACATAGGGATGTGAATCATAGCAACCCCATGAGTATGCACCGCCTCTTTTCCCTCTGTTTTCGTATACATCTATCCATCCTGAGCTGAATCCCTTGTCAAGGTCCCTGACATAGCCGCCGCCTAATATACCCAAGGCTTCCCTGATAATTTCCCTGGCTTCATTAAAGGGGATCTCCATTTTCGCTTTTTTTATCATCGGCACGTACAAGTCATACATGTGCAACTCATCAAGCCCCATTATCCTTTTCCTCAGACTGACATATCTGTGCATTAAGCCGATATTGTCGTGCATCGCTTTTATAAGATTGTCATATACCGACACCGGAATATTATCTTCAAAAAGGGACCCTTCCCTGGCCGAACCGTATTTCCTTGCCCTTGAAGAGAATAAATTCGCTTTCACATTGGCATTGAGAAGTGCGGCCAAAGTGTTCCTCTGCTTCGAATAAGTGCTGTACAAGGCATCAAATGCATTTCTCCTTACATCCCTGTCATAGCTTTCCATGAACTGCATGTATCTTCCCTTTGTCAGCTCCGTGTCATTTCCCTTTTCATCCTTGATATGGGGGAATTTTATATCTGCATCGTTGAGCATTGCAAATATAGTTTCCGGTGCCCGGGCCATTTCCCCTGCCATCGCCAGGAGCTGCTCCTCTTTGGCGCTCAATATGTGGGGCTTCATTCTTGTGATCTCAGCAATGTACCTTTTGTAGAATCTCAACCCTTCGTTTTCTTTAAGGTAATCCCCCAGCACTTCTTCCGGGATGGCAAGTATGGAGGGTGTAATAAAAGAATTTGCGCTGTTCACTATGACCATGAGAGAATCTGCACGGTCAGCAAGCCCCTGATATAAAGATTCCGAACTGTCCTCGTGGCTTTTCATATGGGCATACACATATACCTTCTCAAACAGCCTGGTCATATCAGCATTCAAATTGAGGCATTCAAGAAGCTTTGCCGGACTTTCGCCCATATGCTCTCTGCACATGGAAAGCTTATCCGCCATATTTTTTACTTTGCAGTAGTCCTTCTCCCACAACTCCTTTGATGCATATATGTCTTGGAGTCTCCACTTGTTTTCCTGTGGTATTTCACTTCTTTCCGGTATTTCCGATCCTTTTTTTCCCATAACGAATCCCCTCTCAATCTAAATCACGCACTTGTCCTTCCATTTGCCCAGTTTGACATAGCGCAGAATCACAAAATAGTGGGCGGCATAAGCCACGATATATGAAAACCATACCCAATCTATGCTTAACTGAAGTAAATGAACAAATACATAAAGCATGGGTATCTGTATGATCCAAATCGAAATAAGCGCTGCAAGCATTGAAGGGATATTATCCCCCGCCCCGTACATTATAGAGGCCAATGAGCCCGCAGGGCCCATAAACAGTGAAGCAACAGCATAATACCTTAAAAACGTGGTCCCGATCCTTATTATTTCCTCATCTGTCGTAAAAATGCCCATTATAAGGGCGGGAAACGCTGCCATTATTGTGCCAGTAACAAGCATGATCCCGAAAGAAAGTCTGGCTGTAAGATATCCTACCTCCTCGGCCCTTTCGCAATCTGAAGCTCCCAAATTCTGACCGACTATAACACCGCTGCCCATCTGCAAGCCAAAAACAGGCATTACAAAAAGGCCTATTATCCTGACACATATTCCAAAACCTGCCACGACCACCACTCCGAAAGAGGATATGAACCTCATGACCACAAAGCTGCCCATATTCCTCAACAGGCCTTCCAAGCCCGTGGGCAGGCCTATTTTTAACAGCTTTGCATCCAGAGATCTTACAAAATAAATCCCCCGCTTGAAGCCAATCTTTACATAGGTCCTGCCTGACATCAGTATATAAAGCCCAATGAAAAAGGCAACTGCCTGGGATATTACCGTAGCATAAGCGGCTCCGGCTATTCCCAGCCCCATTCCCCTGACTCCTACATAGGGTATGACATCAAATATCATGATTGGGTCAAGGATCATATTCATAACTCCTGACAACGTCATGATGTAAAGGGGCTTCCTTCCATCTCCCACACACCTTAATGCTGTATTTACCGAATAGGAGGAAAATGCCAGGGGCAGGGTTATCAGCCTTATCCTCCCATAAACCGTAGACAATTCCAAAACTTCTTTGTTACCGGAAAGAGGGCTCAGTATATATGGAATAATAAAGCTCATCAATATTCCTACCACAAGAGCCAGGAGGAACTTGAAAATAATTGTCTGCTCTATAGCCTCAATGGTTTTTTCCTTGTCCCCCGAACCGTAAAATCTTGATATTATAGACACGGAGCTGGTTCCCACTATATCATTGACAATATTCAATATCCACCAAACCGTCGAAAAAATAGTAACGGCTGCTACTGAATTTATCGACAGTTTGGCCACCCATGCCATATCCACTATTTCATACAGTGTTTCAAACACAAACCCCAGCATTGTTGGCACCGATAGTGCCAGTATCCCCTTCAGCAAATTTTTCTGTCCTTTATGCGCCATATTGACCCCCATAATGTTCCGCTTTATTAATAAATGTAATTATTTCCTTGCAAAGTGTCCATTTCCTATTTTAACTCTATTGGTCAATATTTTCTACATCCAATTCTTTTATGTTACTATCAAGTAAACATTAGCAAGCTACCTTCATACCATTTTGCCAATGAAAATTATATACGACACCGCAGCCCTTTTGTGATAGAATATAGGTAGTTATCTATACCAGTTAGGCGGGTGATTTTTCTGAAGGTACTTATAGTTGACGACGAACCGGCAATTGTTGATCTTATTAAAATAAACCTCGACCTTGAGGGCTTCGATACCTGCGCCTGCTATACCGGCCAACAGGCCCTTATTGCTGCTCCGATATTCAATCCCGATTTGATAATACTTGACATAATGCTTCCCGATATCAGCGGATACGAAGTATGCAAGAAGCTCCAAAAACTCAATATTCCAATTATTATGCTCACTGCAAAAAACGACATCAAGGACAAGCTGTACGGTCTGGAGCTGGGTGCTGACGATTATATTACAAAACCCTTTGACAGCAGGGAATTGACCGCCAGAATAAAAACCGTCCTCAGGAGAATAGACAAATCCGATTCAAAAGAAGATGCAAATATGCAGCTGGGCCCTATTTTAATAAATACACTGCAAAGGCAGGTTCATGTCGATGGAGAGGAAGTTATGCTGACTCCGAAGGAATATGATCTTTTGCTTATATTTTGTGAAAACCAGCGTAAGGTGTTTTCCAGGGAAAACCTCCTTGAACTGGTTTGGAAATTCGAATATATTGGAGACAGCAGAACAGTTGATATGCACATACAAAGGTTAAGAAGGAAACTCGGGAAATACAGCTTTTTTATAAAAACCGTATTCGGTATCGGTTACAAATTTGAGGTATCCATATGAAACTCAAGCACAAAATCATTGCACTTAATACAGGTGCTCTTTTTTTCATGCTATTGATACTGGGCACGATAATCACAGAAATAACAGATAACTACAACCTGCGCACAACCCTTCGCTACCTTGAAAATCAGGGCAATTATTCTGCAATATATATTGAACAATATGTCTTAAGCAAGGCTCCCAACGATTTTGAAGTCCCCTCAGTTATGAATACAAGCTCAAACTATCTTGCTGCAATGCTTAAGGATCTGGTAAAGTGCAGAGTCCAGATATATTACAGTGATGAACTCCTTGGGGATTCTGAAGAGATAACCGTCAACAAAGCGGAAATAAGACCGGAAATCAGAGAAACCTTCAGTAAGAGAAAAGCTTATATGATAACTCCGGGGAAGAGCAGGACTTTTTATTACGCAGTTCCCGTAAGCATCGGCAACAGATATACCTATTCCCTCGGGTTTATTTATGACCTTCGGGAGGCAGACAACATGAAGGATAACACAATAAGAATGTTTGTGTTTACCGGAATTTTTTTGTCAATTGTAATGATGCTGGGCAGCACAGTTATTTCTAACAGGATAACAAAGCCCATAAAGCTGCTTAATGAAGCAACGGGGCAATTTTCGAAAGGCAATTTTGAAAGCCGTGCCCCTGCAGTTACCAGAGACGAGGTGGGTGAGCTTTCCGCTACTTTTAATTCAATGGCTGACAGTATAAAAGACATGATCGGCAAGCTTAATTATGAAAAAGAAAAACAAAAGTATTTTTTTGATAATTTCACCCATGAAATAAGGACCCCTCTGACCACAATTCTCGGATATGCCGATCTCCTATGGAAAACTGACGATGAAGAGGTCAGGGATAAAAGCCTCTTTTATATCACCTCTGAGGGAAGAAGAATGCTTAAGATGATGGAAAGGCTGCTTGAGTTATCGGATCTGAAAAATTATGGCTTTGAACTGAATAAAACCGATGCCAACTTGAAAAAGCTCATAGAAGATGCCTGTGATTCAATGCATTACAAAATAAAAAGATACGACACAGATTGCAGGCTTGACCTGGAGGATATTACATGGAAGGTGGACCCTGATTTCTTTAAGCAAATGATCATAAATCTTATTGATAATGCACTCAAATACAGCATGTCCCCTATTATTGACATCAGCCTCAGGGGGCAGAAGGGTGTAAGGCTCGAAATAACAGACTATGGTTGCGGAATAGATCAGAAAAATCTTGAAAATCTGATGGAGCCTTATTACAAAGTCGATCAATCCAGAAACAGCTGTAACGAAGGCTGGGGCCTTGGCCTATCCATTGTAAAAGAAATTGTTGACAAGCATGGAGGCAGTATTATGGTGGACAGTGCAACCGGAAAAGGGACCAAAATTATAATAACACTGAGTTGATTGTGTTTCACAGGGCCAATAAAAGTTAATATCTGCCTGGAGGTAATATTATATGAAAAAGCTTGTTGCAGTATTTGCGGCAATAATAGTGTCTCTGTCAGGATGTACGGTCAAACAGGGACAGCTGGTAGTCATTGAGGATGGAAATCAGTCTGAAATAAAGCAAAATAAAAACATATTCGAACATCTAAGCATGG
>CAYURW010000012.1:28528-33274 GCA_964447145.1 uncultured Clostridiaceae bacterium | reverse complement strand
GTGGAGATGTTTACGAATTTTTGTGGGACAAAAGTACGCACGTCTCAACGTGCACCGTCTGCGGGAACATATCCACCGGCTGAACCTCTTTCACCTTATATCCCCGCTCAGACAAATACTTCAGATCCCTTGCCAGGGTTGCAGGGTTGCAGGACACATATACTACCCTTTGGGGCCCCATTTCTGCAATCACATCCAGCAGCTTTTCATCACAGCCCTTTCTTGGCGGATCCACCACTATCACATCCGGCCTTACGCCCTCACGATACAGCCTGGGTATGACTTTTTCAGACTCCCCAAGTACAAATTCCACATTTTCCACTCCGTTAAGAGCTGCATTTTCCCTGGCATCCTTCACTGCCTGGGGCACTATCTCCACCCCGTATACCTTTTTAGTCTTTTTGCTTAAAAAGAGAGAAATGGTCCCTATGCCGCAATATGCGTCTATTACAGTCTCTTCCCCATTCAGCCCAGCATACTCCAGAGCCTTTTTATACAATACCTCCGTCTGGACGGGATTGACCTGAAAAAATGACAAGGGAGAGATCCTGAATCTGAATTCTCCGATATAGTCGTTTATTGCCTCTTCCCCATATATTACGATGTTCTTTTCCCCTAGAACCACATTCGTTTTCTTTTTATTAATATTAAGGACAATGCTCTTCAGGTTATTGATCCCGTTTCTCAGCATCTCCGTCAAAGCCCCGCTACAGGGAACCGAATCTCCGTTTATTACGATACAAACCATAACCTCCCCCGTCCTGAAGGCCTTTCTGGTCACAATATGCCTTATGAGGCCCTTCCCAGTGTCCTCATTATATGCGCTGATATCGTACTTCTTCATAAATTCCCGAACTATGTTGACTATTTCGTCATTGATTTCATCCTGTATCAGACACCGGGGTGAATCAATAATCTCATGGCTTCTATTGGCATAAAATCCGATCTGCAGGTCTCCATTCATCCCTACCGGGAACTGAGCCTTATTTCTGTATCGCCAGGGGTTGTCCATTCCTATTGCATCATGGACTGCAATGCCCTGAAACCCGCCTATGCGCAGAAGAGCATCCTTGACTTGCTGTGTCTTATATTTCAATTGCACCTCGTAGCTCATATGCTGCAGCTGACAGCCCCCGCACCTTTTAGCGGCCCCGCAGGGGGGCTCGGTTCTTCCGGGATGAGGCTCAAGTATCCTCAGCAGCTTCCCGTATGCGTAGTTTTTCAGTACCTTTACTATCTTTATTTCAACCTGTTCCCCGGTCAGAGCCCCTTCGATAAAAACAGTGAAGCCTTCGATTCTTGCGACTCCGGATCCCTCACTTGTAAGCCCGCTTATATCAACTATATGATTTTGATTCTTTTGAACCGGGATTGTCCTCTCTTCCATTGGCACACAACAACCTTTCATTTATAATGCCCATTTCCATCTTAATATCTTTGATCTCCTTTTTCAATAGCTCCTGCTCCCTGATTATCCCATCTATTTTCATATGCAGGTCTTCAAGTATTATTTCTGATTTAAGGTTTATAAGATAGTCATTTTCTGAACGAAGCCTTTCTTTTTGAGACTCCCTGTTCTGGCTCATCATTATAATGGGCGCCTGTATTGATGCTATACACCCTAATATCAGATTCAGGAATACATAAGGAAAAGGATCAATGGGATCCTTAAAGAGCATCTTTGAATTTACTGCCGCCCAAGCAAGTATAACAACGGTAAAAAAGAATAAAAAAGACCAGCTCCCGGCAAATCTGGCTATCTTATCGGCCATTCTCTCGCCCAGAGTGAGGGTCTTGCATAGTTCCTTATTGATGTTCAATGAGCGTTTCCCTCTTATCAGCTCATGGATCTGTTTCTCCCGTTCTTCTTCATCGGAGATTACTATGTCCCTCAGATCGTCTTTGCTCATGCCTCATTCTCCAATACATTTTGCATATATTTTTACTTACGCACCCATAAAATATGCAAAAGCAGGAGAATGCTCCCCCGCTTTACTATTCAAATGCCTTCCTGGCCGACTCCAGCATATCCCTTATGGGCAGTCCGTAGGGGCACCGGGTCTCGCACAGTCCGCACTTTTCACAGGCGCTTGCTTTTGCGGGCATGGCCTTATATCTTTCATTGGCCCAATCTGCAAGGTTGTACCTTCTGCAGTAGCTTTCAAGAATAAATACCACAGGTATATCTATCCCTCTTGGGCAGGGCTTGCAATAGCCGCACCTCCGGCAGAACCTTTCTCCCAATTCGGAAGCTTCCTTTGAAAGGGCCTCCCTTTCTGCTCCGGATAGAGGCATTTCCTCCATTGCCTCCACATTTTCCTTTAATTGATCCACGCTGCTCATTCCGGGAATCGCACAGGTGACGTGTTCATTCTGCAATATGAACTTCAAGGCTGCCTTTTTGTTCATAATAGCGCCCCCGGCAAGGGGTTTCATTGCAATTACTCCCATGTTTCTTTCATGTGCTGTTCTAAAAGCATCCAGTCCCTGAGTCTCAACCGCATTGAAAGGATATTGCAACGTTTCAAATATATCATATTCAACTGCCTTTTTTATAACATCGATACTGTGGCTGCTTAATCCGATGTGCTTAATCGCTCCCGATTTCATATATTCAGTAAAAGCTTCCAAGGCCCCTCCGGGGGCTATGACCTTTTCCAGTTCCTGCAGGTTGGGTATGTTGTGAAATTGATATAAATCAATGTAATCAGTCCTTAAGTTTCCTAATGATATCTCTATGTCCTTTTTTAATCCATCCTTCTCCCTTGCCATGGATTTGGTTGCAATAAAAACCTTCCCCCTGGCGCCTGCCAGGGCGCTGCCTATCAGGCTCTCGCTTATGGTATATCCCCTGGCCGTGTCTATAAAATTGACTCCATACTCCAATGCTTTTTCAATAAGGTTGTTTGCATTATTCTGATCAAGCTGCTGGATGGGTATGCCCCCAAAACCTATCTTTGATACCTTTAGCCCTGTTTTCCCAAGTATTTCATACTTCATTGTCATTCCTCCCTATGGTTCATAAGCCCGAGTAATTTACCGCATAGTTCACTGTTTCGTTTTTTCATATTTATGGGCCTTCCGCTTTTATCCGCAAAGGCGTGGACTGTCTCTCCCTCTGCGAGAAGAGCCCCGTCAGCGGTCCTGAAAAGCCTGTAAGAGAAGGCTATTCTGGCTACAGTCATCTCTTTTATTTCCGTCCTAACCATCAGCTCATCATCATATTTAGCCGGGATCCTGTATTTGCAGCGGGTTTCCGTCAAAGGCAGCAGGATCCCCATTCCCTCCATCTCCCTGTAGGATATTCCGGCAGCCTCATGGAGGAAATCTGTTCTGCCCATTTCAAAATATATGTAATAGTTGGGGTGGTATATGATCCCCATCTGATCAGTTTCCCCGTATCTTGTTCTTAGTATTGTATCATGGGTCATTACTTAACTTCACCATCTTTCCGGATATATAGCAATGTCCTAAATTGCCCCTGCAGACTGTATCCCGCATCTATTTTCTATACCTTGACAATTCCTTTATAAATAAGGCCTCTCACCGTATCAATAGTTATTATCTGCCCATCCCGCAGCAGTTTTACCGCATTTTTGACCCCTATCACCACCGGCTTGCCCAGTGTAACACCGGCTATTGCAGCATGGCAGGCTATCCCTTCATCTTCTACAATAAAGGCCGAGGCCTTTTCCATAAGGGGCATATATTTTTCTCTGGTAAACCTTGAAACAAGTATGTCGCCACTTTTTAGCTTATCGAGATCCTTTTCCGCATCAGTTATAATTGACACTTTCCCAGTCACCGTTTTATCTCCGATTCCCGTTCCCCTTGCCAAAGTTTCCCCCACCAGATGCACTTTTATGAGATTGGTTGTACCGGCTACCCCGGAGGGTATCCCCGCCGTAATTATTACAAGGTCTCCGGTATTGACAAATCCTGCAGTCACTGCTGCATTAACTGAAAAATCTATTATTTCATCTGTTGCCACCGAATACGGTATGTATAAGGGATATACACCAAAGCTGAGGCAGAGCCGTCTTACCACATTCTCATCCGGAGTAGCTGCAATTATAGGCTCTTTTGGCCTGAACTTCGATACCATTCTCGCAGTATATCCGGATTGTGTTGGTGTAATTACCGCTGCAGCCCGGAGTTCAAAAGCAGCTGTACAGGTACTGTGGCAAATGGCAGCTGCCACAGTTATTTCACTGTCGGGAAAGCCATTGATGCTTCTGCAAAAGTCCAGTTCCCTTTCAGTTCTTTCAGCTATTGAAGACATTGTCCTTACTGAATCTATCGGGTATTTCCCTGCTGCTGTCTCCCCCGACAGCATTATTGCATCGGTGCCGTCAATTATGGAATTGGCCACATCGGTAGCCTCTGCCCTTGTGGGCCTGGGGTTTCTTATCATAGAATCAAGCATCTGAGTTGCCGTTATTACCGGTTTCCCTGCTTCATTGGCCTTCCTTATCAAGTATTTTTGGACCATGGGTATTTCTTCGGTGGCTATTTCTACCCCAAGGTCTCCTCTCGCAACCATAATACCGTCGCATACCTTGAGAATGTCTCCAAGGTTGTCCACACCCTCCTGATTTTCTATCTTCGCAATTATCTGTATATGCTTTCCGTCATGTTCTTCCAGAACCTTTCTGATTTCCAGCACGTCTGCGGCTTTTCTTATGAAAGAGGCAGCCACAAAGTCCACTTCATTTTCTATTCCGAAGACAAGGTCGGCAACATCCT
>CAYURW010000012.1:0-28518 GCA_964447145.1 uncultured Clostridiaceae bacterium | reverse complement strand
GGATGTGGCTCCCGGTATATTTACATTTTTTCTGTCTCCCAATGTGCCTCCGTTTACCACCTGGCAGACAACATCGGTTTCATTCTTCTCAATAACTTTAAGCTCAATCACTCCATCTGCTATGAGTATTCTTGAGCCAATTGACACTTCCCTGGGAAGCTCTTTATAGGTAATACTGCTTTGGGTACTGTCCCCCTGTATATCTCTAATGGTCAGGGTGAATTTCTGGCCTTTCTCCAAATCAGCCTTTCCCTCTTTGAAGCAGCCGAGCCTTACTTCTGGCCCTTTGGTGTCCAGCATGATAGCAACAGGTATATTAAGTCTGCTCCTTATCTTCTTGATGGTGTCGATCCTTCTTTTGTGCTCCCTATGATCCCCATGAGAAAAATTTAGCCTGGCCACATTCATCCCTGCCGCAATCAGCTTCTCTGCCATTTCTTCGCTATCGGTTGCCGGTCCGATGGTACATACTATCTTAGTCTTTCTCATATTATTTAATCCCATTTCCCCAGTTTCTTTGCCACCATCTTTTTCTGCAGCCTTGCATACCTTGGAAGCCCGTTTTCTGTGCGGATCTTCACTTCGCCGAAAATAAGGGGCCTTATGTAATCCAATATAGGCTGTTCCACAAAATTCTTATCCTTGCTGATCCATTCCATAGGGATCTTTTTCTCCCGGTTAGCAACATCTTCAAGATCAATAAGCTGTGTCTCGCATTTGTACTCGCTTCCCTTGCTTCTTGACAGTCCGACCATCTTGCCGGTGTGGCCGTCTATTGCATATCCCACGGCAGCTCTTCCGCACATGAAGCTTTCCTCATTATCCGTAAGAGATGCCCAATGGGCGGCGCTTCTTTGTATGGTACTGTAATTTACGGTCCTTACTTTCTTGCATATGTTCTCCAGAACATAACGCTCCAGGACTTCGCTGGCCCCTCCCAGCTGTACATGGCCGAAGGCATCCTTCACCGCATTGGGGTCTTCGATATCCGATACATACTTGCCTTCCTCAGTCTTAATACCTTCTGAAAATGCTATTACGGCGTAATTATATTTATCAAGAACGGACTTGACGTCATTTCCGAATCTTTCAAAGGAAAAGGGCACTTCAGGCAGATATATCAAATGGGGGGCATCGTCTTCATATTCTCTTGCCAGAGCCGAGGAAGCGGTGATCCAGCCTGCGTTTCTTCCCATAAGCTCACAGATTGTTACTGTCGGATAATTGTATACTCTGGCATCCAACCCGACCTCTTTTATTGAAGTTGCAATAAACTTTGCCGCACTGCCAAAGCCGGGAGTATGATCCGTCACCGGCAAATCGTTGTCTACTGTCTTGGGTACCCCTATGGATTTCAGCTGATATCCGACTCTCTCTGCATATATGCTTACCTTGTTTGCGGTATCCATTGAATCATTCCCGCCGATGTAAAAGAAATATCTGATATTGTGGGCCTCAAACACATCGATTATCCTTCTGTAGTCTCTCTCGTTTGCTTCTATTGATTTCAGCTTGTATCTGCAGGAACCCAGGGCGGATGCAGGTGTAAACTTCATAAGCTCTATCTCCTCGGGAGATTCCTCATTAAATACAAATAGGTCCTCGTTAAGTATCCCGACCACCCCATGAAGGGCCCCAAAAACTTTATCAATTTCTCCTGACTTAAATGCCTCCTGTATGACGCCGCAAGCGCTGGCGTTGATTACGGCAGTCGGACCTCCGGATTGGGCAATCAGGCAATTTCCTCTTAATGCAGACATAAAAACATCTCTCCTTTTAATTTTGTTATATATGTTCTCCTTGATTCATAAAATACGCCAAAGGTTGTAGCTCATGGGCATCAAATGCTGCGAAGCCGTATTTGTTTTAATTAGTTGTTTACTGGCATATTCTATATAACTTAAGGTATTCCACCAGGTCGCAAATTCCAATCCACTGTATCCCGCAGAATTATTCTGGTGCATATCACTTTCCCCTGCGGCATTCTGTGAAATTACAAATGTTAATTATTTTCTCCGATGGAACAGTATACTTCATATTTTTCGGCATTACACACTTTTCAAATTTACTGCAGCTTTGCCGCCAGCTCATAAAGCTCTCTTTTGAATTCTTTTTTCATACTCAAGGCTTCGTTTATTTCAATATCAATAACGGCATTATTCTTTATTCCCACTACCCTACCGCCCGTGCCGCTGTTAAGCAGCTCAACAGCCCGCTCTCCCAATCTGCTTGCCAGTATCCTGTCAAATGCTGTGGTGTTTCCCCCTCTTTGGGTATATCCCAATATAGTTGCCCTTGCCTCCATATCCGTGACTTCCATTATTTGCTGCTCCAGCTGTTTGGAATCCCCTGCATCCTCTGCCAGGATTATTACACTGTGAAGCTTACCCTTGTTTTTCCTTTCTATAAGCAGCTTGCAGAGATTCTCCAGCTTGAATTCCACTTCCGGAACGATAATTGCTTCTGCTCCCCCCGCAAGTCCCGAATACAATGCGATGTCCCCCGAGCTTCTGCCCATAACCTCAATGATACTGACCCTTTGATGAGAGCTGGAGGTGTCCCTTATTTTATTCACGGCATCCAGCACATTGTTCACCGCTGTGTCAAAGCCTATGGAAAAATCGGTGTAGGCCAGATCATTGTCAATTGTTCCGGGTATCCCTATGCACATTATGCCCCTTTGAGACAGTTCTCTGGCTCCGGCAAAGGACCCTTCTCCCCCTATTACCACCAAACCGTCAATTTCAAAAATATTCGCCATTTTAACCGCTTTGCACAGACCTTCCTCTGTTTTGAATTCCTCGCATCTTGCGGTCTGAAGTATGGTGCCGCCTCTTTGTATAATATCGGATACCGATGATTCATTCATTTTAATAAAGTCTCCGTTAATTAGCCCTGTAAAACCCCTCTTTACCCCAAAGACGTTCAATCCTTTATAAATGCCTGTCCTTACAACTGCGCGCACAGCGGCATTCATTCCCGGTGCATCTCCTCCGCTGGTCAATACTGCAATATTTTTCATTTTCCTTCCCCCTTTTGCCATAACGATCGTAAGCCGCTAATATCCTAATTCATATAAAATATTGTGTGCTTCCTCTGCTTCAGATTCAAGCACCAATACTTCAAAAAAGCTATCTCCATCATCGGTGTTTTTACTTACCGGCTGCAACCTTACAAGGACTCCTTCGGTTGCAATCAGTTTTCCAACTTTGTCAGCGGTTTTTTTGTTTTTTGCCAGGTATATAACTTTCCACATGCCCGCTGCCTCCTTCATTGTCGTACCTCTATGCTATATAATTTGTTCCGCAGGGCGCGTTTATCATACTATTTAGCCGCTACGCAATCCGAACCTGCAACATCCTTCAATTCATTGATGAGGCTGTCGTTTATATCTACCCATATACTGCTGTCAGCCTTTATTACCTGCCTTTTCCCATCAGGACCCTTTGCCTCATTTACAAAAATTACCGGTTGTATGCCTTTATATCCGGTTAGTATCTTTTTTAGCTCCTCCATTATCCCCGGCTGCACTTCTGTATTAATTTTCACATAAAGCTTCTTACCCATGTATTTCTTCAAGGGAGTGACAATTTCGCATATTATTTTTGCCGCTTCTTCTTCTCTCTGGCTTATTCTGCCCTCTACCAGCACAATTGAATCCTGAATAAGCAGATTCCTGAACCTTTCATACACCTTTGGAAACACAATTAACTCCAGAGTTCCGAATAAGTCCTCCAATTCTACAAAAGCCATCAGGTTGTTTGTTTTAGTGCTTTTTTGCTTTACAGAAGTTATTATACCTCCGATAGTTGCTTTTTTCCCATCCAGTTCAAAGCTGTTTTCGGCCCCTTGATCCTCAGACCCGGTATCGGGAGACAGGTCCGCCGTGGTAATCGTGACCAGGGATTTCAGCTCTGACTCATATTCCTCAAGGGGATGCCCACTTATATAGAGCCCGATCATCTCTTTTTCCATTGCAAGGAGATTTTTTTTCGGATGCTCTTTCATATCCGGGTAAACGTTTCCCAACAGGCTCATCGAATCTTCCATTGTATCAAACAGAGAGATCTGTCCTTCCACATTTGTCTTCTTCTGTAATTGTATTCCCTCAATGAGTTTTTCGTATACCGCCAGCATGCTGCTTCTATACACACCCAGGCGGTCAAAGGCGCCGCATTTTATAAGGCTTTCTATTGCCCTCTTATTAATAACACTGTAGTCTGCCCTTTGAAGGAAGTCATAAAGTCCTTCATATTTTCCTCTTTCATCCCTGGCCTTAATAATTGACTGTATTGCATTTATTCCAACATTCTTTACTGCCGCCAGGCCAAATCTTATTTTATTTCCTGTTACTGTAAAGCTTGTATCGCTTTCGTTAATATCCGGGGGAAGCACCTCAATACCTACAATTTTGCAGTGTTGAATGTACTCCGCAACCTTTTTGCTGTTCCCCATAACACTTGTTATAAGTGCCGCAGAGAACTCTACCGGATGGTAGTGCTTGAGCCAGGCCGTCTGATAGGCAATTATTGCATATGCCGCAGCATGGGATTTGTTGAATCCATATCCTGCAAATTTGGCCACCTCGTCAAAAATGTCCGCCGCAATATTTGCGGGTATCCCATTTCTTACACAGCCTGCCACCGCTATATTTCCATCTTCATCAACAATTCCGTTAATGAAGTTCTCTCTTTCCTTTGCCATGACATCGGCCTTCTTTTTCCCCATTGCCCTTCTTACAATGTCGGACCTTCCCATGGAGAATCCACCCAGGTCCCTGACTATTTGCATTACCTGCTCCTGATACACTATAGACCCGTATGTGACATCCAGAATATGCTCCAGTGAGGGATGCATATAGCTGATCTTGTCCGGGTTATGCTTGTTCCTTATATACATTGGGATTTGATCCATGGCCCCCGGCCTGTACAGGGAAATCCCGGCAATGATGTCCTCAAGGCAGTTAGGCTTCAGCTCCTTGAAGCACTGAATCATACCTGCGCTTTCCAGTTGGAATACTCCATAGGTATCACCCTGGGATATCATTTTGAATACATCGGGGTCGTCATAATCCATATTGTCAACATCGGGGGCCTTTTCTCCCTTTGCCTTAATTAGCCTCAGGGTATCCCTTATGACCGTCAGGGTCCTGAGCCCCAGAAAGTCCATTTTTAAAAGCCCCAGCTCTTCAAGAATGCCCATGGTGAATTGGGTAGTTATTACGTCCTCATTCATCTGGAGAGGTACATAATTAGTCACTGCTTCCCTTGCTATGACTACACCGGCAGCATGGGTGGAAGCGTGCCTTGGCAGCCCCTCCAGAGACCTGGATACATCAATGAGACGTTTAATAGGATTATCTTCCGTATTCCCATCGTAAAGTGCCTTAAGGTTAGGGTTCACATTCAAAGCTTTATCAATTGTCATCCCAATTTCCATGGGGATCATCTTTGCTATCTGATCCACCTGAGCATAAGGGAAATTTAATGCCCTGCCTACGTCCCTTATAGCAGCCCTTGCGGCCATTGTGCCGAACGTAATTATTTGGGCGACCCTGTCCTTTCCATACTTCCCGACAACATAATCGATGACCTCCTGACGCCTCTCATAACAGAAATCAACGTCAAAGTCAGGCATGCTTATCCTTTCGGGGTTCAAAAACCTCTCGAATATGAGGTTGTACTTTATCGGGTCTATATTGGTTATTCCGAGACAGTATGCAACAAGGCTTCCGGCTCCGGAACCCCTCCCGGGCCCTACCATTATCCCATTATCCTTGGCATACTTTACGTAATCCCACACTATCAGATAATAGTCGGAATACCCCATGCTGACTATCACAGACAGCTCATATTCCGCCCTTTCTTTTAGTTCCTCGGTTATTTTGCCGTATCTGCGTTCCAATCCCTCATAGCAGAGCTCTCTTATATAGGTGTCGGGGGTGTGCCCCCCCGGAACATCAAAGGCCGGCAGATGCACCTGTCCGAATATAAAATCAATGCTGCACCTTTCCGCTATTTTTACTGTGTTTTCCAGAGCCTCCGGAACATACTTAAAAAGCTCGTACATTTCTTCCGGAGACTTCAGATAAAACTCCTGCCCCTGAAATTTGAGCCTGTCCTCTTCATTAATCGTCTTCCCTGTTTGAATGCAAAGGAGAATATCCTGAACCGCCGCATCTTCCTTTTTCACATAATGTATGTCATTCGTGGCGACCAGGGGTATTCCGGTCTCCCGGGACAGCCTTATCACTTCCTGGTTTGCCAGGGATTGTTCTTTTATCCCGTGATCTTGGAGTTCCAAATAAAAATTCCCCGCTCCGAAAACATCGTTGTATAATAATGCCGCACTTTTGGCGGTCTCGTATCTACCGTTTATTATGTTTTCCTGCACTTCCCCTGCAAGACAGGCGCTTAAGGCGATTATCCCCTTTGAATGCCGGCGCAGCAGCTCCATATCAACTCTCGGCTTATAGTAAAACCCTTCGGTAAATCCCCCGGATATAAGCTTGATAAGGTTGTTATAGCCCTCTTTATTTTCGGCAAGCAGGACCAGATGATACTGATTCCCGTCCAGTTTTGGGTCCCTGTCCTGCATGGTTCTTGGGGCAACGTACACTTCACAGCCTATTACCGGTTTGATCCCTTGTTTTTTTGCCTCCTTGTAAAAATCCACCACACCATACATGACGCCATGATCGGTTATAGCCACCGACTCCATGCCCAGTTCTCTCGCCTTTGAGACCAGATCCTCTATTTTTCCTGCCCCATCTAAAAGGCTGTATTCCGTATGAACATGTAAATGAACGAATTTTGTCATAATGTTTTCTCCCTGTAATAAGTACCTCTGCGCTGATGCAACCTCTGCGCCTGTTACATTATTTGTTTAATCTGATGTTTAGCTCCCTGTTGAGTTTCTCATAGCCGGGTTTGCCGAGAAGCGCAAACATATTTTTTTTGTATTCCTCAACTCCCGGCTGGTCAAATGGATTGACCCCAAGTATATATCCGCTTATACCACATGCCTTTTCAAAGAAATACACCATCTGACCGAAGTAGTATTCGCTTATTTCCGGAATGTTGAGCACATTTATCGGTACCCCTCCGTCTATGTGAGCCAGCATTGTGCCCTGAAACGCTTTTTTGTTGACATGGTCCATTGTCTTCCCACTTATATAATTCAACCCGTCCGGGTCTTCCTCATCCTTGATGATCACAACCTCCGATTCCGGCTTTTCTATATTGAGGACAGTCTCAAATACATTCCTTGAACCGTCCTGAAGAAACTGTCCCAGAGAGTGCAGATCAGTGGAAAAATCCATGGAAGCCGGGAAAATCCCCTTTCCGTCTTTCCCTTCGCTTTCTCCGTAAAGCTGCTTCCACCACTCTGCAAAGAAATGAAGAGATGGCTCATAGTTTATCATGACCTCGATTGCTTTGCCTTTCCTTCCCAGGATGTTCCTTACGGCGGCATAACGGCAGCACGAATTCTTCTCAGGCTCAGGTTCGGAATACTCCTCCCATGCATCCCCGGCCCCTTCCATTATGCCCTTAATATTGATCCCTGCAGCAGCAATAGGGAGAAGTCCCACAGGAGTGAATACCGAGTATCTGCCTCCTATGTCGTCAGGTATCACGAAGGATTCATATCCGGAGGCATCTGACAGTCTTTTAAGTACTCCCCTGGAGGCGTCGGTTACTGTATAGATCCTCCCTGCCGAACCGGATTTTCCGTATTTCTCTTCCAGATATGCCTTTACAAATCTGAAGGCTATTGCAGGCTCTGTAGTGGTCCCGGATTTTGATATTACACAGGTGCTTATGCTTTTCCCTTCTATCATTTCCATTAGATGACTAAGATACGTCCCGCTGATATTGTTCCCAAGGAAAAAAACCTGAGGGAACTTTCTTTTTTCTTTGGGGAGAAGGTTATGAAAGGAATGCCCCAGCAACTCCACTGCAGCTCTTGCGCCAAGGTATGAACCCCCTATGCCTATGACCAGCAATACTTCAGAGGTGTCCCTTATCCGTTGCGCCGCCTTTTCTATCCTGTCCATTTCTTTTTTATCATAATTATCGGGATAATCCACCCAGCCCAAAAATTCATTTCCTGCCCCTGTTTTATTATGCAACATATTGAAGGCAGACCTTATATCCTCTGTCATACATTCTATCTCATTATCCTTGACCCCTGAATTTGAATGATCAAAGCTCAGCTTTTTCATGGTGTTCTCCTTCTTTATATTTGTTTCATGTTTGCTCTATGCTTGTTTCCTGCCTTCTCAATATTTGCTCTATTCTCTACGCCGGTCTTTAATATTCTCCGCTATATTGTCAAGCTTTCTCAGCCTGTGGTTTACTCCTGATTTTCCGATAGGAGGGCTCATCATTTCCCCCAATTCCTTTAGAGTCGCATCCCTGTACTCCAGCCTGAGCTCAGCAATCTCCGCCAGCCCCGGAGGAAGCTTACCCAGGCCTATGGTGTTTTCTATATATTCTATGTTTTCTATCTGCCTTAATGCTGCGTTTACGGTCTTATCCAAATTAGCAGTTTCACAGTTTACTATCCTGTTTACATTGTTGCGCATTTCCTTGTATACCCTGATATTTTCAAGATCCAAAAGGGCATTGTGAGCCCCTATTATATTAAGAAAGTTGACTATGTTCTCCCCTTCCTTAAGGTAAATTACATAGCTGCCCTTTCTTATTACCACCTTGGCACCAAGCCCGTATTGATTCATAAGGTCCCTTATGTCTTCCGCAAATTTCTCATCATTTGTTACCAGTTCAAGATGATATGTCTTTTCAGGATCGCTTATGGAACCGCCACCTAGAAAAATCCCTCTCAGGTAAGCCTTTCGGCAGCAGCTGTTTTTTATAAGGTAATGGGGCAGCCTGTAATTCAGCCTGAGACCGTTTTCTTTCTCCTGCAGTATCCCTGTTGCTCTTAGTATCTCATAAGAGTCCGAATCCGAATCAATATATAATAAGTAATTGTTGCTTTTGTTCAGATTTCTGCTTTTCCTCACCACAACTCTTGAATTTATCTTGAACTGTTCCTTAAGCAGTGAAAACAGCATCCTCGCTATTGAGGCATTTTCGGTGGAAAGCCTTATGCTTATTTTATTTACCCCATGTATCTGAACTGTGCCTGTCATTTTAATAAGTGCCGACAGCAGAGCAAGCTGACAGCACTTTTTGGCTACAACAATTTTTGAAATTTCATTTTTGGTTTTGAATGAAAAGGTCATGACAGTATCACACCCCTTTACTTAACCGTCCCTATTTTATTTATGGGCCATACCCTAAAAACTGCCTTGCCTACTATGTTACCTCGATCCACAAAACCCACGGTGTCTGATCTGCTGTCCCGGCTGTGGAGCCTGTTATCCCCCATTACGAAATATTTTTCTTCGGGTATCCTGGCTTTTGCAAAACCATTATCATAAGTCTGAACATCTGAATAATCGGGTTTTAACTCATCTCCGTCAATATATATCTTGTTGTTCCTAATTTCTATTGTTTCACCCGGAAGCCCAATAGCCCTCTTTATCAAATACTTGTTCTCCAGCTCATCCTTCAGCACCACAATATCCCCTCTGGCAGGGTCGTTAAAAAGGTAGTTAATTTTTGCTATTATCAGTATCTGCCCCTCGTACAATGTGGGCTCCATGGATATCTGATTGACCAGTGCTATTTGAAACACATAGGTTTTTAGTATAAAAGCAATTACAAATGCTGATAATATCAGCTTGACCCATGATATTATCTCTTTTTTCATAGAAGCATCCAAACTTATCTCTCCTTTGTAAGCGTTTTGCTTTTCTTTAGTTTGCCGTTTATAAGATAATAGTCCAGCAGCCTTTTCTTATCCTTATGAAGCTTTTCTTCATTCAAGAGTCCGATTATTCTTTCCGCCAGCTTATTATAATTATGCCTCAAATATTCGCTTTCAATATTTACGAAATCCCCGCCGATTACCTTAATGCCCATATCGGATATCGCATCATAATCGATCAGAACCGGAGATGCATCCTCAGTCTTGTACTTCTCCAGAAACGCCTTGGGGATCTTTCCGGTATTGGCAATTGCGTAGTCTATCAAAAGCTTATCACCGTGGTCATTAATTACCTTGATATGTTCGGAGAGGCTGTAGCCTATCGTTTCCCCCTGCTGCGTCATTATGTTGCTTATATATATTTTAAGGGCTTCGGAGCCGTTTATTTCCTTAATTATGTTTTCCACAAGCATATTAGGCATGATACTGGTATAAAGGCTGCCTGGGCCTATTATTACTGCATCCGCATCCTGTATCTCTTTTAATGCCAGAGGCAGAGGTTTGCAATTGCAGGGTTCCAGAAATACCCTGCGTATCCTTTTGGCTGATGCCCTTTGTTTTATGGGTATCTGGGATTCTCCCCTTATAAGGGTCCCATCCTCAAGCTCGGCATAAAGCACTGAATTGTCCAGAGTGACAGGCAGGACCTTTCCCGTAACCGCCAGTACACTGCCTACTTCCTCGACTGCAGTATCGAAGCTGCCGCAAATATCATTCATAGCTGCAATAAAAAGGTTTCCAAAGCTTTGCCCCTTTAGTGCCCCTTCTCTAAACCTGTATTGCATAAGCTGCTCCATAACGGGTTCGGTATTTGCTAATGCGACTATGCAATTCCTTATATCCCCAGGAGGCAGGATCCCCATGTCCTTCCGAAGCAGCCCGGAGCCTCCCCCGTCATCTGACACCGTAACTATTGCTGTAATGTTTGAGGTATACTGTTTCAATCCCCTGAGAAGTACCGACAGCCCTGTACCTCCTCCTATTGCAACGATTTTTGGCCCTCCGGTAATGATACCCTTCTCATGGAGCATATTTTTTATTGAATTGCTTTTCAAGCACAACCCCCCAATAATATCAATGCAAATAGCCGACTCCGGCCTCTATCTGTACCTTTCCTCTTCTATATCTCTGTGCTCCACAATAACTCTGTGATTATCCTCTTTAAGCTTGTTGCTCAGCATGTTTGCTATTGTAACAGATCTGTGCCGCCCCCCGGTGCAGCCTATTGAAATTACCAGCTGTGACTTCCCCTCCTTAATGAAATGGGGAATCAAAAAGTCAGTCATATCTGTCAGTCTTTTCATGAAATCTACCGCTGCGGGCCACTGCATAACATAGCTCCTTACATTTTCATCAGTTCCGCTGAACTTTTTTAATTCTTCTATATAATAGGGATTGGGAAGGAACCTTACATCAAATACCATATCGGAATCCAAGGGTATTCCGTACTTAAAACCAAAGGAGATAATATTAATTATCAACCCCTCCGACTTGCCTCCGTTTACAAATAAATGGACTATTTCTCCCTTTAGCTCCGAAGGGCTCATATTTGTCGTATCTATTATATTCGTAGCCTTTGACTTAATCTCCTCAAGCATCCTTCTTTCGGCCTTCAGCCCCTTTATTATCCTGCCTCCCACAGACAGCGGGTGCATTCTCCTGCTGGATTTGAACCTTTTTATCAGGGTTTCGTCGGAAGCCTCCAAAAAAAGTATGTCATAAGTATGCCCGGAGGCCTTTAGCTCTTCAAGACTGACCGGGAGCTGGCTGAAAAACCTGCCGCCCCTTATATCTATGACTATCGCAGTCTTTTCAATACCGCCCTTGCTTTCGGAACACATTTCGGCGAACTTGCCTATTAAAGCCGGAGGCAAATTATCCACGCAGAAATATCCCAAGTCCTCAAGAAATTTAATGGACTGGCTTTTCCCCGCCCCCGACAAACCTGTAACTATTAAGAAATTCATTGGCTTTCCCTCCGTAAAATTATGCTTGTCTAAAGCAATACCCTGATATTGTGCTGCTATTCTACTGCTGCTTTACTGCTATTATGCTGCTATTCTACTGCTGCTTTACTGCATTTATTACCTGCTCCGCTGTTAATCCCGCTTCTTCAGCAATAATAAGCCCGTTCCTCAGATTTCCTACATCCCCGGGATTGTGAGCGTCGCTGTTTATTGCAAACCTGACCCCTTCCTTTGCTGCCTCAATAACATGGGTTGCCCTCATAAAGCTGTTGTGGGAATTTATCTCAAGAACTGTGCCGGCCTTGGCCGCTTCCCTTGCAACAAGGGTAGTATCGAGAGGAACTCTTGTGCCCGGATGTGTTATGATGTCTATTTTGTGTTTTTTTATTGCCTTAATCATTGATTCGGTATTTGCTTCCTTAATTCCTTCCATGTCAAAGTGAAATATTTTTGAAGAAAGGTTCCTTCCGTATATATTTATTGCATCCTTCGTAGACTTCGGCAATACCATCATATGAAAGCCTACCAACAGTATATCAAGGTATTTACGCACCTGATCATTCATATCGATGTCTCCCTCGGTGCTTATGATATTGCATTCCATACCAAGGAGCACCTTGATGCCCTCTTCCCTGTCATTTATCCTATCTGTCTCATCCCTCATCGCAGCTATGTCTCTTAGCTTTACGCCATAGGCAAAATGCCTTATTCCGTGGTCAGTCACCGCAATTTCGGTCAGCCCCTTACTTTTTGCCGCCCTTACATTATCCATTATGCTTCCGGTACCGTGGCTGTATATCGTATGGGTATGGTAATCTGCGTAAAGCTTTAACAAATATCTCACCTCATATGTATCACTAAAATTCACCTAATATTTTTACTTCAGGTTCAAGCTTTATTTTGAATTTTTCATATACCACTCTCTGAACATGTTTTATCAGGTCATACACATCCTGTGCAGTGGCATTCCCATTATTTACGATAAAGCCGCAATGCATATCCGACACCTGGGCCCCGCCCATAGTATAGCTCTTTAAGCCCGCATCCTCTATAAGCTTTCCCGCAAAATGACCTTCAGGCCTCTTAAAGGTACTCCCGGCGCTTGGAATATGTATTGGCTGTTTGGATTTTCGCTTTTCAGCCAGGTCTGCCATCAGGCTGTTGATTTCCTCGGGATTTCCTTTCCTGAGATTCAGGCAGCACCTAATAACTATGGATTTCCCGGGTTCTATTACACTTTTTCTGTATCCGAACCCCATCTCGGAGTTGTTCCTCCTTTTCAATTCCAACCCTTCATCCAGAACCTCGACCCACTGGATTATATTTTTCATTTCTCCGCCATAGGCCCCTGCATTCATTGTGACCGCTCCCCCAAGGGACCCCGGAATTCCCCCGGCAAACTCCATTCCTGCAAGGTTGTTTTTTGCCGCTGCCCTTGACAGCACAGAAAGCAAAGCACCGCTTTCCGCAGTTATCTTTTCTCCGTCTATTTCTATACTGCCTATTTTTTCACCAATCTTAATAATCGCTCCTCTAAAGCCCCTATCTGAAATCAGAAGGTTACTTCCATTTCCCATTATGTAATAAGGTATATTGTCTTTTCTGAACCCTTTTATGGCCTCTGCCAATTCTTCCCCATTTTCAGGCTCAACAAATATATCCGCTGTCCCCCCCAGCTTGAAGGAGGTATGATTCATCATGGGTTCGTCGTGTAACACCTGCACTGTGATCTTTTCCCCTTTCATTTTTCTGCTATTCAACATCCCTGATTATTCCCATGGGTGTCTGTTCGCTGCACTGCCCAAGAGGATTGTCCCTCAGTATCCCCGCAAGTGCCTTCCTGTCAAGGCTTGGCTTCGATGTTCCCAGTATGCTTCCCCCCAGGTCGTTTATGTCAACTATTGCAACCTCTGCCATTATTCTTTCACTTACCTTTTTTGCCACTTGATCGGGATCATTAGGCCCCAGTACAACACATTTATTGTATGGTGGAAGAGTGTTGGGGGTAGGCCCATCAATGGAAGAAGCCTTATAGCCGGCTATTCTGTAAAAATCCCCTTTGCGCCCAAAAAGCTTACTGACTGCACTTACTGCGGCAGCAAAAAGTATTCTCAGCACACCGCACTCTCTTAATGCCATTTCCATGGTCTCAGGTATTCCCAATCCTATGCCGACGGGTGTTTTTGTTACATATTTTGAAAGGAACCTGGCAAGAGGCCTGGGTTTGATATCGGCGAGAGGGTAGGCCCTCCCCTGGGTAATTGCAACTGCCTTTTCGCTTATAAAAACAATATCCTTTTCTTTAACCACTTCCTGAACATATTTTTTCACAACATCTGAAATATCGTCGTTTTCTGTTATTACATGGGTCTTCACAGGTATTCTTATGTATTTCCTGCCATTGTATTCAATTATCGGCTGTTTTTCTTTTTTAGGGCTCTTTGCCTCAGTCATATACTCTCCTCCGTTTACACTTCTATTATTCACTATTTGAAACCTTTCCAATTTTATTTCAGATTATTCAATTGACCTGCTATATAGTCCAAGTATTGACTGTTCTGCATCCTTCAATGCCTTCTCCGGGCTTATACTTCCCTCTATCGCTTCTTTTATTTTTGTCTGCAGTATAAGGTCTATTTCACTCCAATTATCCACCTTTGGAGGAGGCTCTGCAAAATGTAAGTTCTGCTGTATAGTATACATCTCTTTATCATTTTCGTACAGATAGCCCCCGGATTTTCTGACGGGAAAATATCCAAAATCGACCAGATTATCTTGAGATTCGGATGAAGTGATGTATTCAATAAAATCCATGCAAGCCTTCCTTTTTTCTTCATCCTTTTGCTTAAATACGGCATATGAGCGCACTGTAAGACCCATCGATAATGGAATATCGGATTTGCCCCGGGGAAACATTGCCGGAGCAAAGCTTATTCCGCTTCCCCCCTGGGAATTGCGAAGCAAAGGTACCGTCCAAGTCTCTCCTATGTATACGGCAGCCTCTCCCTTCAAAAATGCCGACAAGGCCTGAGTTTTTTCCGCTGAGCCAAAATTCGGGTGAGTGCCCTTGTATTTATGCTTAAGATCACATAGTTTAATAAGACCTGATAGAGCCTCGGGGGTATTAAATACATATTTTCCCGTTTCCTCGTCAATAATCTGACCCCCGTCGCTCATTAAAATACCGAAAACAGCATAGCAGCCCGGTTCAATGGGAGCGCTAAGCCCAAAAACATCGGGCCCTCCCCTTCCATTGGTATCATATGTGAGCTTTTTTAATATCTCTGCAAATTGTTCATAGGTCCAGCCGGCCTCCCCGGGGATATCTATATTTTTTTCACTGAATATGTCTGTATTCAGAAGCATGGTATAGCCTGTCATAGCCCAGGGCATTCCGTAGATCCTGCCCTTGTAGGTCACGGCATCAAGGGCTCTGTCGGTAAAATCCGACCTGTTCCCAAAGCTTATGAAGCCGTCCAGTTCTTCAAGATATCCTCCGGACATACAAAAATGATCACTTCCCACCGGGGCAATATCAGGGTTTGCCCCAATCTTTGCCGCCGCCCTCAGGAAGGACGGTCCCTCTGTCCGGTTAAGCTCCCGGAGCTCTATGTAAATGCCCGGGTTTTTCTTTTCATACCCCCTTATTTTGCCCTTCAGTCTGCTGAAGTGTGCCCCGCCCCTTATGTCAGTCTGGGGATAATCCCATAGGGTTATCACCCCTGTCCATCCGTTCTTTTCATAGACCGGTTCAAGGCTTTTCTCATAAGCTGTTTTCATTCGTTCCAGTAATGATGGCCCAATAAATATGTAAACAACCATAATTGCGCATAAAAAAAGAGTAAAGACTCTTTTTAGGACCATTTGCATCCCCCCAAATCGGCTTTACTCTATTTATATTCCGGAAATTTGTTAATAATGATTAAGACTTGGTACATGATATGCTCCCGGATCTATTTCTCCTCGTCTTTGTGAACAGTATAATCAGGGCTCGGCTCCGCTATTGGCTCTTCGGGTATGATCAGCGCCGCAGCCACATATGCAATCACTCCGGGGAATATCCCGCTTGCTATCGTAACTGCGACCCACACCAGCCTTATTATGGTAACATCAATGTTGAAATAATCTTCAAAACCGCCGCAGACCCCTGCTATTGTCCTTACTGTTCTTGACCTGTATAACTTCTTGTACATATATTGACTCCTCCTAACTTATCAATCATTCCAAATCTGTCGCAATTGCTGCTTCATTATATACTACGAAGCAATTATTAAAAAGTCTAATGCTTCAAAAAATTATATATGGCCTCTGCGGTTTTTTTGTTGATGCCTTCGACCTGGCATATCTCCTCAATTGTTGCCTTTTTTATATTGTTCAGGCTGCCAAAGTGCTTCAGCAACAGCTTTTTCCGGGCAGGGCCCACTCCCGGGATCTCATCCAGGACCGACTCAACGGCAGCTTTGCTCCTCAGGCTTTTGTGATAGTTTATTGCAAACCTGTGGGCTTCATCCTGAATACCGGTTATAAGCCTGAAGGTGCTTGAACTTACCGGCATCTCAATTTCGGCACCGTTGTATATAAGGCCCCGGGTTCTGTGCTTATTATCCTTGACGATCCCGCAGACAGGTATGTTGACGCCTAACTCCTCAAGGGCGGGCAATACCGCATTTATCTGACCCAATCCCCCATCCAGCATAATAAGGTCAGGGAATACGGAAAATTTTCCTGTTTCCGGGTCTTTCCCCGATTCCAGCAGATCATCCCTTTCTTTTATACCTCTGGCAAAGCGTCTTGTTATAATCTCTCTCATGCTCTCATAATCATTGGCCCCTTCAACGGATCTGATCCTGAACCTCCTGTAATTCCTGCTGTTCGGCTTTCCTTTTTCAAATACGATCATAGACCCCACATTCAGAACCCCCTGAAGGTGTGAGATATCAAAGGCCTCGATCCTGATGGGAATTTCATGCAGCCCCAGTGTATCCCTAAGCCCCGTACATGCCCCCATTGTCCTTTCAATATCGTTTTTTTGTTTTTCAACAAGAAGCCTCAGGGTGTCCTCAGCATTTCTGCTTACCATTTCTATGATTTTATGCTTCTCTCCCCTTTGAGGGACAGTTATCTTTACGCGGCCGCCTCTTTTATCGCTGAGCCATCTCTCGATAATATTGATTTCATCGATTTCCTCCTGGAGCACTATTTCCTTTGGTACTATTTTGTCTGACACATAAAACTGTTTAATGAAGCTGCTTAATACTTCTTTTGAGTCGCTCAAATTAATGTCTTCAATTAAAAAATGCTCTCGCCCCAACAGTTTTCCGCCCCTGATGAAAAAAACCTGTATACAGGAGGAGGCCTCATTTGTCGCAAGGGCTATTATATCCTGCTCCATCCGTTCAGAGGATATGATCTTCTGCTTCTCCGCCACCCTCTTCAGGGAATTAATTTTGTCCCTGATTTCTGCTGCCTTCTCAAAGTCCAAAGCCTCCGCTGCCTTATGCATTTTATTTTCCAATTGCTTCAGGACTTCTTCCTGCTTGCCCTCCAGTATCATTATTATTGAGTCCATCAACTCCCTGTACTGTTCCTTGCTGATGTTTCCCCTGCAGGGAGCAACGCATTTCTTTATGTGAAAATTAAGGCACGGCCTTTCCTTACCCATGATCCTTCCAATATTCTTGCTACAGCTCCTTATTGGGAAAAGCTCCTTGACCAGCTCAATGGTCATATTTACTGCAGTAACATCGGTATATGGCCCGAAATACCGGGAGCCGTCTTTTTTGACTTCCCTTACCGTAAGCAGCCTGGGATAGTCCTCCTTCACGGTGATTTTTATGTAGGGATACTGTTTGTCGTCTTTGAGCATCACATTGTATTTTGGCCTGTGTTTTTTAATGAGGTTGCATTCTAATATGAGAGCCTCAATTTCCGAATCGGTTATAATATACTCAAAATCAGCTATTCTCTCAACCATAGCGGCAACCTTGGGATGCTGGTTCCTTAGGGATTGAAAGTACTGCCTGACTCTATTTTTGAGATTTATGGCCTTGCCAATATATATTATGTTGGAATACTTGTCACGCATAATATAAACCCCGGGACTCTCCGGGAGATTTTTAAGTTTGTGTTCAAGGGAAATCATAGCGTATTCCTCCGTGCTTATCTGCCCCTGTCTCTCTCCAGTATCTTCTCAAGATATTGCCCCGTATATGAGGCTTTGACTCTGCAAATATCCTCGGGAGTACCCTGACCGACTATTGTACCCCCCCGCTCCCCGCCTTCCGGTCCCAGGTCGATTATGTAATCGGCCCTCTTAATCACATCCAGATTGTGTTCTATTACTATGATGCTGTTGCCCGTATCCACAAGTCTGTCGAGTATAGCAAGCAGCTTGTGTATGTCCGCTATGTGGAGACCCGTGGTGGGTTCATCCAATATATATACCGTCTTTCCGGTGCTTCTTTTGGATAGCTCGTAGGCAAGCTTTATCCTCTGGGCTTCTCCCCCTGACAGCTCTGTGGAAGGCTGTCCGAGTTTTATATATCCGAGTCCCACGTCAAACAATGTCTGCAGCTTTCTTTCAATCCTGGGTAAGTTTTTGAAGAACTCCAGAGCATCCTCTACCGTCATATTAAGAACTTCCGAAATATTCATGCCCTTGTATCTTACATCCAGGGTCTCTCTGTTATACCTTTTGCCCTTGCAGACCTCGCAGGGGATATATACATCCGGAAGGAACTGCATCTCAATTTTTATGGTGCCGTCCCCCTTACAGGCCTCGCACCTTCCTCCCTTTACATTGAAACTGAACCTTCCGATCTTGTAGCCGCCCATTTTGGCTCCGGGGGTAGATGCATACACTTCCCTTATAAGGTCAAAGGCCCCTGTGTAAGTGGCGGGATTGGATCTGGGAGTCCTCCCTATTGGCGACTGGTCAATGGCTATGACCTTGTCTATATGCTCTGTCCCCTTTATACCCCCATGTTCTCCTGCCTTATGCCTGGAACCGTATAATCTGTGGGACAATTCCTTATATAGTATCTCATTTATGAGGGTGCTTTTACCGGATCCCGACACCCCTGTGATACATGTAAAAACGCCTAAAGGTATTTTTACATTCAGATACTTAAGGTTGTTGGCATTTGCCCCCTCTATTTCGATCCATTTGCCGTTGGGCTTTCTCCTTTGCTCCGGAACAGGAATGACTTTCTTGCCGCTCAAATATTGCCCCGTTATTGACTCTTCACAAGCCAATATATCCTTCAGGGAACCCGAAGCGACCACCCAGCCCCCATGGGCTCCTGCCCCCGGACCCATATCGATGATATGGTCCGCAGCATGCATTGTCTCCTCATCATGTTCAACTACCAGCAGGGTATTGCCCAAGTCAGTAAGGTTGCGGAGGGCAGAAAGCAGCTTGCCGTTATCTCTCTGGTGCAGGCCTATGCTTGGTTCATCAAGTATGTACAGCACCCCCACAAGACTGGAGCCTATCTGGGTTGCAAGCCTGATCCTCTGGGCCTCACCTCCGGACAGTGTAAAAGTGGCCCGGGAAAGGGTCAGGTATTCAAGGCCTACATTGATCAGGAACTTTAGTCGTTCACGTATTTCTTTCAATATAAGCTTTGATATGAGCTGCTGCTTCTCAGTAAGCTTAAGGTTATCAAAGAAATCAATTATATTATATACAGACATGTCACATATCTCCGAAATGGACAACCCCCCCAGGGTTACTGCCAGACTCTCTTTCTTAAGTCTTGCCCCTTTGCACTCGGGGCATGGTATTGATGACATGTACTTTTCTATTTCGCCTCTCATATACTCTGACCTGGTCTCCCTGTATCTCCTTTCCAGATTGTTGATAACACCCTCCAGGCCTATCATTATCTCCCCATTGCCATGCTCATTCTGGTATTTCATTTTAATTTTTTCACCTTTGTTGCCGTAAAGCAGCATATCGATGATGTCCTGCTTTAGCTTATAAACAGGCTTATCCATACTGAAGCCGTAATGCTCTGCTGCGGCTTCAAGGATTCTGTAATACCACGTATCTCCGTTATAATTCCTCCAGGGCTCTACTGCACCTTCTGCAATTGATTTGCTCCTGTCGGGGATCACTCTGTCCGGGTCTATTCTTCTTATTTCTCCCAGCCCGTCGCATTGGGGGCATTTGCCATAGGGACTGTTAAAGGAGAACATTCGGGGGGCAGGGTCCTCTATGCTGATACCGCACTCGACACAGGCAAAATTCTGGCTGAACAGTCTTTCCTCTTTACCAACCACATCGACAAGAGCAGTGCCTCCCGAAAGCTTCAGCACCGTTTCCAGAGAATCCGCCAGCCTTTTTTCTATGGCTTCCTTTACCACTATCCTGTCAACAATTACCTCTATGGTATGCTTCTTGTTCTTGTCTAATTTTATTTCCTCATTGATGTCTATAGTATCTCCGTCTATCCTTGCCCTGACGTATCCGCTTTTTTTGATATCTTCTAAAAGCTTTTGATGCTCGCCCTTTTTCCCACGGACAACAGGAGAAAGAAGCTGTATCCTGGTCCCGGTCTCAAGCCCCTTTATGTAATCCACCATCTGATCGACGGTTTGCTGGGATATTTCCCTTCCGCACATGTGGCAGTGGGGGGTCCCTATCCTGGCAAAAAGAAGCCTCAGATAATCGTATATCTCTGTAACGGTGCCTACCGTTGAACGGGGATTCCTGTTCGTAGTCTTCTGATCTATGGATATGGCAGGGGATAGCCCCTCTATATAATCCAGATCCGGCTTCTCCATCTGCCCCAGAAATTGCCTTGCATAAGCGGAAAGAGACTCCACATACCGCCTCTGACCCTCTGCGTATATGGTATCAAATGCCAGAGAGGACTTCCCTGAGCCGCTTAGGCCTGTTAGGACCACAAATTTGTCTCTTGGTATTTCTATGTCAATATTTTTGAGATTATGTTCTCTTGCACCCTTTATTATTATTTTGTCCTTTGCCATAATTCACCTCGTAATTATTTCAGCTTTTTGCGCAGTTCAATTATCTTATCCCTGAGCTCTGCCGCTCTTTCATACTGTAAGGCCCTTGCACAATCCTTCATTTCTTCTTCCAGAGCTGATATCAGCCTCACGATGTCATCCCTGCGCATATGCTCATAGCCCTTCACCCGGTATTTTTCGGACTCTTCTGCGGCGGTAGTGGCTTCTATTATATCCCGTATAGCCTTCCTTATGGTTTGAGGCTCTATCCCGTGTTTCTCATTATAGTCCATCTGGATTTTCCTTCTCCTGTTTGTTTCGCTTATAGCCTTTTTCATGGAGTCCGTAATATTGTCAGCATACATTATTACTTTACCCTCTACGTGCCTTGCCGCTCTGCCTACTGTCTGAATAAGTGACGTTTCTGACCTTAGGAACCCCTCCTTATCTGCATCCAGTATAGCTACCAGAGAAACCTCGGGAAGGTCCAGTCCCTCTCTCAGGAGGTTGATTCCTACAAGTACATCAAATTCCCCCAGTCTAAGGTCCCTTATTATTTTCATTCTTTCCAAAGTGAGAATGTCTGAATGCAGGTAGCGGACCCTTACATCCAATTCTTTCATATAGGTCGTCAGATCCTCAGCCATCTTTTTGGTAAGGGTAGTAACAAGCACCCTTTGGTCGTTCTTCACCCTTTCCCGCACTTCCCCGATTAAATGATCTATCTGTCCCTTTACCGGCTTCACTTCTATTTCAGGATCCACAAGCCCCGTTGGCCTGATTATCTGTTCGACTACCCGGGTGCTTTTATCAAGCTCGTATTTAGCAGGTGTAGCGCTTGTGTATATTACCTGATTGAGCCTTTTCTCAAATTCCCCAAAATTCAACGGCCTGTTGTCAAAGGCTGAGGGTAGTCTGAAACCGTAGTCCACAAGGGATTCCTTTCTGGATCTGTCTCCGAAGTACATCCCCCTGACCTGTGGCACCGTAACGTGGGATTCATCAATTATCATTAGGTAATCCTCAGGGAAAAAGTCCAGCAATGTATAGGGTGCACTCCCGGATGCCCTGCCGCTTATATGTCTTGAATAATTCTCTATGCCCGGGCAGTAGCCTACTTCTTTCATCATCTCTATATCATAGTTAGTCCTTTGCAGAAGCCTTTGGGCTTCAAGAAGCCTGTCCTTCTCCTTCAACTGTTTGACTCTCAGCTCCAGCTCTTCCTCAATAGTCATTATTGCGGCCTTGAGCTTCTCCTGGGTAGTAGCGAAGTGAGATGCGGGATATATAAAGGTATGCTGCCTTTCTCCGGTTATGTTGCCGGTCAGTGAATCTATTTCAAGGATCCTGTCTATTTCATCTCCGAAATATTCGATCCTTATTGCCTTGTCCGATGAAGCTGCAGGGAATATATCAACAATATCCCCCCTTACCCTGAAGGTGCCCCTTATAAAGTTAATGTCGTTCCTGTCATACTGTATATCAATAAGCTTCCTTAGGACCTCGTCCCTGTCCTTCTGCATTCCCTTTCTCAGAGAAAGCACCAGAGACTTGTAGTCCTCAGGGTCCCCAAGCCCATATATGCATGAGACACTGGCAACGATAATGACATCCTTCCTCTCAAACAAAGCGGCAGTCGCAGAGTGCCTTAGCTTGTCGATCTCATCATTGATGTCCGCTTCCTTTTCTATGTAGGTATCGGAGCGGGCAACATAGGCCTCAGGCTGATAATAGTCATAGTAGCTGACGAAATATTCCACGCAGTTGTTGGGGAAGAATTCCTTAAACTCGCTGCAGAGCTGTGCAGCCAGAGTCTTATTGTGGGCAAGCACCAATGTAGGCTTCTGGACCCTCTCAATGACATTTGCAATAGTAAAGGTCTTCCCTGAACCGGTCACCCCAAGGAGTGTCTGATTCCTATCCCCTGCCAGCACCCCGGCTGCAAGCTGCTCTATTGCCTCCGGCTGGTCTCCCATGGGCTTATAGTCCGATATCAGTTTGAATCTGTCCATATTAACACCTGCTTATTCAACATAATAGAATTATACCACATATGTGCATGGTTTACATAAAATTATGAATTCTCAGAACATCTGTTCGTAATAATTCTATTATTTTTATCCCTCCATGTCAACAGTAAAGTGAAAAATAACCACCCGTTATCAGGTGGTTACTCTATACACTTACATCCTTTCCTGCGTTGACCTTATTGAACACCAGCAGCGAAGCTACTGTCAGCAGGGTAAGTATTGTGGAAAGGGCTGCAGCGGCACCATAGTTTCCCCGCAATACCTCCGTATACACTGCGACCGTCAGGGTCTTGGTCCTGCCGGTGTACAGTATGATTGCCGTTGACAGTTCGCTTATCATTGTGACCCAGCTTAGAATGGCACCTGCTATGATACCGGACCCCATCATGGGCACAGTGACCCGGAAAAATGCCTTCATTTTGCCGGCTCCAAGAGAAATTGCAGCTTCCTCAATGCTCATGGGTATCTGCTGCAAAATTGCCACCGAGGAGCGAATGGTGTAAGGCAGGCGGCGAATTATCAGCGCTGCCACCATAATAGTCATTGTTCCGCTCAGCATAAGTGGGCGCCTGTTAAACCCTGTGAGAAGTGCAATACCCAGAACCGTGCCGGGCACTATATAAGGTATCATGGACATTATATCCGCTATGCCTGTCAGTGCATTTCTGCGGCGAACCACCAGATATGCGATCAAAATCGCCAGCAAAATTATAAAGATCAATGCAAGAAGGGGAATAACTATTGTATTCCGGATGCTTTTGCCCAGCTTCCCAAATGCCGTGGCATAGCTGTTTAGGGAATATCCCGGTACAAATATCTTTCCTGCCGTCTTTTTAAAGGATGTATAGATAACGTACATCTGAGGCAGCACAGCAAGGCCTACCACCGAGTAGCAGAACAGGTAAACCCAGGACCTGACTGTGCTTTTGGGTTCTTTTTCAAAAATCGGGTGAAGGGCATTCAAATCAAATGAGCTTTTATTGGAAATATATTTCTGCGCCAGAAAAACAACAGTAGTAATAATTATTGCAATAATGGCAATGGCTGCTGCAAAACCATCGTTGCTGCCCACCTCGCTGATGAATTCGGTATACAGTACCACCGGAAAGGTACGGTATCCCTCTCCAATGAGCATCGGGGTGCCAAAATCGGCAAAAGAGCGCATAAAAACCAGAAGCCCCGCTGCCAGCAATGTGGGTATTATCAGCGGAATCACAACTTTTACGAAGCATTTTATTCCCGAACATCCAAGATTATTTGCCGCCTCAATGAGAGAATTGTCAATGTTTTTCAATGCACCTCTGGCATATAAGAAGACCAGAGGAAACAGCTGAAGGGACATGACCAGCACAATGCCCTTAAAGCCGTAAATGTCGGGAAACCTTATGCCGGCCTTTGCCAAAAAGCTCGTGATTATCCCACTCCTGCCAAGCAGCATGATCCAGGAATAAGCTCCTATAAAGGGGGCAGACATGGAAGCTACAATAATAAGAATATTCAGTATCGACTTACCCCTGATCCTGTATATAGTCAAAAAGTATGCCAGGGGTGTCCCTATCAAAAGAGAAAGTGCCGTCGCCGAAATAGATATTTTGAAGCTGTTAATCAGGGTATCGGAATAGTAGCTTTTGGAGAAAAACTTAATAAAATTGGCAAGAGTAAACTCTCCTGTCTGGCTGTCCACAACTGACAGTCTGGCCAGATGCGCCATAGGATAAATCAAAAACAGAATGTAGACTCCGATGGTGCAAAGAGTTATAGTTCCCCATATATCCAGTCGGAATTTGCTGTTATCCTTCATAAGCTTCGCTCCTTACAAGGTTTACACTGCCTTCTTTGTTGAATATGTTAATTTTTTGCTTTTTCACTTGAAGCAATACTCTCTGCCCCGGCTTCAGTTCTTCCTCCATTGAGGATTCCTCTACGATCTCCACAGGTTCTCCACTTTCCAGCTCCACAATGTAATGGGTGTTCAGCCCCAGATATGTGTACTCCTTCACAATGCCTTTGATCCCCTCTCCCCCCTCAGGAGTTATGATAAACTCCTCAGGGCGAACAGAACAGAGCACTTCCTGTGCTTCTGCGTTTTGCAGGATCTCCAGCGGGACCCTGTAGCCCTTTGAAAATATTACTGTCCCCTGTTCTATTCTTGCCGGAATTATATTGGTGCGGCCGATAAAGGTTGCGACAAAAATGTTGCGAGGGCGCTGATAGATTTCTTTGGGACTGCCCACATGCTGAATGGTACCGTCCTTCATGACCGCAATTGTGTCACTTATTGCCATTGCCTCCTCCTGGTCATGGGTGACATATATGGTGGTGATGCCTACATTTTGCTGGGTATGCCGGATAACGCCGCGCATTTCCAGGCGAAGCTTTGCATCAAGATTGGAAAGAGGCTCGTCCATAAGAAGCACTTCGGGAGCAATTATCAATGCCCTGGCAAGAGCGACACGCTGCTGCTGCCCTCCGGACAGCTGATTAGGCATCCTATCGGCATATTGTGATATCTGCATAAGCTGCAGATATTTATCAGTTTCCTCCTGAATTTTAATCTTGGTCAGTTTCCTGTTTTTCAGTCCAAAGGCCACATTTTCCCGGACTGTCATGTGGGGGAATATGGCATAGTTTTGAAAAACCATTCCTATATTCCTCTTACTGGGGTCCATTTCGTTCATGCGGGTTTCATTGAAGAACACTTCACCGCCCTCTATTGAGTTAAATCCTGCAATCATGCGAAGCAGTGTCGTTTTGCCGCAACCTGAAGGGCCGAGAAGAGTAAAGAGTTCTCCGCTTTTGATTTCGATGGTCAAATCAGAAATAACGGTGTTGTTCCCGTACTTCTTTATAAAATTATTAACAAAAATTTTACTCATTTCATTCCCCCGCAGTTATTTATACAAAGTCGGTTCCGGCCCCGCCGAAACCGACTTTATTATTATGATCCACTAAATATCCAAATGGCAGTATATTGTTTTATTCGCCCTTTACCGGAATATTCCTTTATATACTTGCTCTTATTTGCCGGAATATTCTTTATATTATTTGCTCTGAAGACTTGTGAATATCTCCGTGTATTTTGCTATTATCTCCTTCTTGTGGGAGCTTACATAGGGGATGTCTTCCTCTATTACGTAAATCTCTGACATAGGAACCATAAAGCTGCTGGTTTTGCTGTTCTTGAGAACCGGGCGGTTGGTCAGGGTCGTACCCCAGATATTCTGTACCTCTTCACTGATTATGAAGTCAATGAAAAGTTTGGCATTATCCATGTTTTTTGCGCCCTTTATTATTGTGGCCGATGCCGGCAGATAGACTGCGCCTTCCTTTGGATAAATAACCTTTACCGGTGCCCCGTCCCTTACAAGCTGTGCACAGGGGTCTTCATAGGACAGTCCTACCAGATATTCTCCGTCTGCAACACCCTTGTATACTCCCGAAGAGCTCTGAGCAATCTTACCGTTTATATTTGCAAACAAATCTTTTACAAATTTCCATGCATTTTCATCCTCGTATCCACCCATGGCCTTAAGTATGTTTGTAAGCTGGGCAAGGGCAGAGGATGAGTTGGCCGGGTCTGCGGTGACAATTTTACCTTTGAGCTTGGGGTTCAGCAGATCGGCATACCCCTCGACCTTTATATCTCCAAGAAGCTCGGCGTTTACTATCAGGCAGCTGCCATCCAGAACATTACCGGTGATGAAGCCGCATGTATTTTTGTATGCATCCATAACATTCTTGTCATTGGGGGATACGTAGGGTTCCCACAATTCCTCGTTGTCATAGGCCAGTGACCAGGATCCTCCAAACAGCACATCTGCATAGGGATCATTCTTCTCTGACTGGATCCTTTTGATCAATTCGCCTGTGCCCGCTTGTATAACTTCTACTTCGATCCCGTACTTTTCTTCAAACAACGGGATGGTTGCATTCATCAGTCCCTCCGAGTTTGGCGAATAGACTACAAGCTTGCCTCCCGTCTGTGCTGCCGGTGGTGTTTCCGGAGCAGGTGCCGGGCTACCCTGTTCAGGTGCGGGCTGCGATGCGCAACCGGCAAGAGAAACAACCATTATCAGGCTCAGTAGAATGGCTATTACCTTTTTCATGTTCAATTCCTCCTCACATCATCGAGGTCCTTCGGACCTTGTAATTATATCCTATAGTATATGTGAGCAAAAAGAATACCCTAATTACAGAACAAAAGGTAAAGATACCGAACAGTTTTATTTTAACGGATTTTCCGCCTGTACTCCTTAGGTGAACAACCCATATATTTTTTAAATACATGATTGAAGTATTTGTAATCCCCTATGCCGCACTCCCTTCCGATATCCGATACAGGCAACCTGTCCTGCTGCAATAGCATCAGCGCTTTCTGTATGCGGTAACGGTTAAGGTACTCTATAACAGTGGTGTTCAGTGCCTTTTGAAAACGCTGATTTATGTATCTGTCCGAATAAAACAGTTTGTCCGCAATATCTCCAAGGGTGATCTTATGGGTATAATTCTCCGAGATATACTCTAATATCTGTCTTACTACCGGATCCTCTTCTTCATTCTGACCGGCATCCTCGAACAGTGAAATATTTTTCCACTCCTCCAGGTTCTGATTCTGATTCCTCAGTATCTCTATATTTTTGCATTCCAGAACAGCACGTTCCAATGCTTCGGTCATCTCCTCCATATTCAGCGGCTTAAGCAGATAATCGGCAACATCGTACTTTATGGCCTCCTTCGCATACTCAAACTCTGAATAGCCGGTCAGTATTATAGCAACATAGTTTCCTCTCTTTGTTTCCGCAATCATCTGCAGTCCATCCATCACCGGCATATTAATATCGGTGATGACAATATCCGGATACAGAGAACGGATAAGCTCCCTGCCCTCCACACCATTCCGCGCTTCCCCTGCCACGATGCAGTTATACTGTTCCCATGGAACCGAATGCTTTATGCCCTTCCTTATGATGTCCTCATCCTCAACCAATACTACCTTATACATTCTCGGCCCTCCTGCGAAAAAGCCTGGCAGTCACAGTGAAAGATTGCCCCTCTACACTGTCAATGAACAGCCCGCAGTCTTCCCCGTATTCCAGCATTATGCGCCTGCACAGATTTTGCAGGCCGTTGTGTTCGGTCATTATATCCTTTGATACCATCATTTTGCGCAGCTGGTCCAGCTCCTCCCCGGAAACACCCGGTCCATCGTCATTTACCTCAAGGAACAGGTATTCACCTTCGCACCAGCCTCTAATCCTCACATTGAGTTCCATCTGCTTCTTAAAGCCGTATTTGATGCTGTTCTCAATCAGGGGCTGGAGCAAAAGCTTGGGCACCAGCTCACGGCAGCAGCATTCGTCGATATATATGCTGCAGGCAAATCGATCTCCAAACCTTGTTTTTTGTACATACAAATAGTCCTCTATATATTTTATATCCTCGGAAAGAAGCACATCCTGCTTGGTGTTGTTGATGCTGTAACGCAGAATATGGGTGAACCTCTCTATTAAATAGGCAGCCTTTTCCCCATCCGTAAGTATAAGATATTTAATGGTGTCCAACGCATTGTATATAAAGTGAGGGTTAATCTGGGTCTGCAAATTCCGCATTTCAATCATGCTGTTAAGCCTTATAAGGTCGGTATTCCGAGTATTAAGCACGTTTATGCTTTTGAGCATTTTGTTTATCTGCGCTGCAATTTCCTCAAATTC
>CAYURW010000011.1:34666-35864 GCA_964447145.1 uncultured Clostridiaceae bacterium | reverse complement strand
CAGCCCCCATAGCGGACTTTCTCCGCCAAGTTACGTGCCATGCGTGGCACACCAATAAGAACAGGCGGCCATTGAGCCGCCTGTTCTTAATTATGCCGGGCATGTCATTAATCTTGTAAGTATCAAAGGTAAGCGTCAAGTATTACGTCACATAGCATCCAAATAGCATAGGAGATACAATCACAGTAAAAGAAGTTGAAAAAGGGTGCACACTTTTTCAACTATGCTTTTTGCATCAAAATGGCCGGTATGCGGGACTGCATACCGGCCTATATGGTAGCCGCCCGGCCGGGGATGAGGGGGTCACTTCGTCGATTATAATTGTTGTGTATGGCACTGGATGTACTTCTCCAACTGATTCTTCATATACTGCTTCATTCTGTACTGCATATACTGCTAAGTCGAATGCTTCTTTCTTTTCAAAGTAAATTGCACTATTTAAGTCGTAAGATAATTATTATAATGAATCGACTAAGTGTTAATACCGGCGGATGCGGCTTCCACAGCAAAACAGGCAACAAAATGGCCTGGTTCAATCTCTCTGAGCTCCGGCTGCTTCTTATGGCAAATATCTTGAGCTATGCTGCAGCGGGGCGCAAATCTGCAGGCATTTGGCGGGTTTATCGGAGATGCCAGTTCCCCTTTCATAACTATGCGTTTGCTGCGGTTTTCCAGTTTTGTCTGCCGAAATAAGCGCCTTAGTATAGGGATGATACTGCTGCCTGAACAATTCCTTTGTTGGCGCCTTTTCCACACAAACCCCCAAATACATTACCATTATGTCGTTTGAAATATGTCGTACAACAGAAAGATCATGAGTAATGAATATATAGGTCAGACCTCTTTCCTTCTGCAAATCCTGCATAAGGTTCAGCATCTGCGCCTGGATAGACACGTCCAATGCAGAAACAGGCTCGTCGCATACTATAAACTTCGGATCCACTGCCAAAGCTCTCCCGATGCCTATGCGCTGTCGACGGCCGCCGTCCAGCTCATGGGGATAGGTCATCTCGTAGCGTGAGGCCAGACCTACCGAGTCCATCAGCTCTCTTACCTTTGTCCGATATTCACCCTTGCTTTTGGTCATTTTGTGTATTATCAAGGGCTCGCCTATTATCTCACTTACCGACATTCGCGGGTTGATCGAGGCATAAGGGTCCTGAAACATGATCTGCATATCGCGGCGGACAGGACGCAT
>CAYURW010000011.1:0-34656 GCA_964447145.1 uncultured Clostridiaceae bacterium | reverse complement strand
CTGCATTTCCCTGCGCAATTCCTTAAGCTGTTTGCGGTCAGGATTGGATATATCCTTGCCCTCCAGGAAAATTTTACCCCCCGTAGGCTCCAGGAGATGTATGATCACGCGGCCCAGAGTAGATTTGCCGCATCCGGATTCTCCTACCACACCCAGGGTTTGGCCGGCTTCAATGGAAAAACTCACTCCGTCAACTGCGTGCAGCGAGCCGGCTTTTATTTCAAAATATTTTTTCAAATCACGTACTTCCAATAAAGAACTCATTCTGAAACCTCCTTGCCGGCCTTGTCATACAGTAAGCAGGATGTAATATGCCCGGGCGTCACCTCTATGCCCGAAGGATTAGTCCTTTGGCACCGGGGCTGTGCTTTTGGGCATCGGGGATGGAACTTGCAGCCCTTAGGCAAATTCGTGGGGTCTGCGATCATACCCCTGATGGTATGCAGTCGGTCTGTATCTTCATAAATATTGGGGATCGCATTGAATAGGCCCTGTGTATAAGGGTGACAAGTGTTATTAAAAACCTCTTCTACGCTTCCCGTTTCAACGATTTCACCTGCATACATAATCGCAACACTATCGCAGGTCTCGGCAACTACACCCAAATCATGTGTAATTAGCAACACTGAGGTATTAAACTTGCTTTTCAGGTCATTCATAAGCTCCAGTACCTGCGCCTGAATCGTAACGTCCAGGGCTGTGGTGGGCTCATCTGCAATCAACAGCTGCGGGTTGCAGGAAAGTGCAATTGCGATCATTACGCGCTGCTTCATTCCCCCGGAAAACTGATGGGGGTATTCGAGATGTCGCGTACCCTGTATACCTACCAATTCCAGCATTTCCTGAGCCTTCTTGCTCGCCTCTTGCTTGGAGATATTGTTGTGTAGGAGTATAACCTCCATAATCTGCTCTCCCACTGTCATTACAGGGTTTAGCGATGTCATGGGGTCCTGAAATATCATGTTGATACTGCCGCCGCGTATTTTGCGCATTTGCTTTTCTGTCTTTTTTAACAAATCCTCGCCGTTAAAATATATTTCGCCACCTACAACCTTGGCAGGGGGATGGGGGAGGATCCTCAAGATGGAAAGCGCAGTGGTGGTCTTGCCGGCACCGGTTTCGCCCACCAGCCCAAGGGTTTTGCCGCAGCAAAGGGAAAGGCTGATTCCGTTTACTGCCTCAACAATATCGTCATCGGTAATATATTGTATTATCAAATTTTTTATATCAAGCAGCTTGCTTTCCTTTTGAACATTAATGTCCGCACTATTGTCAGTCAGCTGTTCCATATTATTTCACCTCCCTATTTATTTCAATCTCGGGTCGAGGGCATCCCTCAGGCCGTCTCCTATAATGTTCAACGCAAAGGTTGTCAGTACGATAGCCAAACCCGGCAGGATCGACATATACCAGTAACCACGCAGATAAGAACGTCCGGCGGAGATCATAGCGCCCCATTCCGGCTCAGGAGCCTGAATGCCCATTCCCAAAAAGGAAAGCGCCGCCGCATTGATTATGACGGTGACCGCACCTGAGGTAAACTGGATAATGATCGGAGCTAAGCTATTAGGAAGGATATGTCTTGTGAGCAGCCGCCATTTGCTGGCCCCGATCGAAAGAGCTGCCTCAACATATTCCTGATCGCGAATAGTTAACACTGCGGCCCGTACCACTCGCGTAAAGGGAGGTATAGAGGCGATTGTCATGGCAAGCATCAGATTGCGCAGCCCCGGCCCCAATGCCGCCACAATACTTATACCAAGCATAAAAGTAGGGATGCTCATGATGATGTCAATGATACGCATCAAAACATTATCCAGTTTTTCTATCAAAGCTGCAGCACAGCCAATTACCAGAGAGATCAGCATAGTAGCTGTCATACAGCCGAAGCCAATAACCAAAGTGTAGCGGCCGCCGTAAAGTACACGGCTGAATATGTCGCGGCCGAAGTTATCGGTGCCGAACCAGTGATCTGCACTGGGAAATTGAAGAATTGCCTGAGAGTCCTGCTTGGCATAATCATAGGGAATGATCCAGGGTGCAATGATCGTAAGGACAACAATCGCCAAAATGACAAACAGACCAATCATAGCCAGGCGGTTCTTTTTCAAGCGTTTCCAAACCTCATACCAGGGATTGGAGCTTTTTCTCTTTTTTTCAGATGCCTCGGGGGCAGGGGTGAACGTCGTCTGTTCGGTTGGGACTGTCTCATCTTGTTGCAGCTTAGGCATTGACGTTTACCTCCTTTTGCATGGATTTCGCTTTTCGTTTGAAGAAAGACGTTTTTACCTTGGGATCAACAAAACAGTAAATAATATCGACAATTAAATTTATAATGACACTGTTCAAGCCGACCCACAAAACCACACCCTGTACTGTTGCATAGTCCTTCCAGTTCATGCTGTCAACCAGAAGCTTGCCTATCCCCGGCAGGGAAAAAATCGTCTCCGTTACGGTGGCGCCTGCCAAAAGAACACATACCTGGTTGCCGGCAATGGTTATTATCGGGATCAATGCATTTCGCAAAGCATGGCGTACTATCGTTATAAATTCTGTCTGTCCTTTGGAGCGAGCAGTGCGGATATAATCCTGTCGAATGACCTCCAACATGCTGGAGCGAGTAATTCGCATTATATAAGCAGAGGTTTGCCCTCCAAGGGTCACCACCGGCATGATCCAATTAAGGGGCCCTGCGCTACCGGATGGAGGCAGCCAGCCCAAAAAAACAGAGAATATGAGGATCAGCAGCATACCGACCCAAAACACGGGGGCACTCACCCCCAGAAGGGAAATAGCCACACATATATTATCGATCCAGCTATATTGCTTTACTGCAGAGATAATACCGACTCCCACCCCGGTAATCAAAGCAAAGATCAAACAATAGAAGGTTAACTTCAATGTGCTGGGGTAACGAGCCAGAATCTCTACAATTACCGGTTGCTGAGATTTGTATGAGTTGCCCATATCTCCATGCAGGACCAGCTGGTTTAAATAGCGCCACAGCTGTGTAAAGTAGGGATCATCCAGGTGCATCGATTCACGCAATGCAGTTACTGCTTCCGGCATAGCTGAATCACCAAGGATGGAACGCGCCGGATCCCCCGGTGTTATATACATCAGTGTAAACACAATGATGACCACACAAAGCAGGACCGGTATCATATAAAGCAGGCGTTTTAGAATATACCAGAGCAAGGGGTTCACCTCCGTTTTTTACCCATTTTGTTCCCGAATGCAAAAAATCAAACAAAGCCTTCTGCTTAGCCCCTCATGTATTAATGAGGGGCTGAAGAAGTGCTTGGTTTAAGAGAAAACCTGTTGTGTATCTATATCTTTTGTTAAAGCTTCTAATGATTTTGTAAATATTCTCTTGCGAAGTGCATACTCCTCACCGGGGGAAAGCTCAGGGTTGCCAAGGGGGTGAGGGATGGATATTGCTGGGACGATACGATTTGCTCCAACTGTTAAGGGAACTGTGGGAACACTGCTTATTATGGTTACCGGAAAACCTGCTCTTTCGATTTCTTTAACTATCGTTGCACCGCAACGATTGCAGGTTCCTCACGTAGATGTCATAATAGCCGCATCGATAGCGTTATCCTTCATATACTGTGCAATTTCTTTTCCAAATCTCACCGAGCTGTCGAGAGAGGTTATATTTCCCACCGTATATAGGTAATTTCTGTGCAATTCGCCAAATACACCGGCTTTTTCCAATTCAACGGCTGCATCTAAAGGAACCACTCGGTCGGGATCTTCATTTGCAAAGGATCCGTCATAACCGCCGTGGACCTGTTCCCAATCGCCGCTATTAAAATTTGATATGTCTTTAATACTGCTGTATGCCCATTTGCTTGCATTAAAGGAAGGGAATTTTTCCGGATTGCCCTTCGGAACTATACCGCCGGTGCTGATCAGAACAATTTTTGCTTTGCTCAGATCCTTAAGTGCGGGGGCAGGACTAACTTTATCAAATTTGGGCATCGGTAATTCCGTCTCATACGGTTTTCCCTGCAGCTTTGATAACAGCATATCAAAAGCACGTACCGCACCCGGTTTTTTCTTAAAAACATTCACGCGACGGCCATGGGCAATATATTCGCCCTCTGCCAGTGAAAGTTTTTGACCGGAGGCAATCTTAAGAGCTGCACTTGTAAGCTTCCCTAGGGACTCGCGCATATTTGCCGCCATTTTGCCGCTGGGAATTATATATGTAGCAGCTTTGTACATTTCAACACCCGGATTCTCCGGATGCATTGCCGCAGCAGTATGTTTGTGCAGCTTTTCATTTACGGCTTTGCACACGGCGCCGCAAGCCATGCCGTATCGTCCGGAGGTAAAGGCCGGTCCTGCAAGAAGAATATCAAAATCAACATCCTTCAATATTTCGGCAACCCTTAGTGCACCCTTGTCCAAATCCTGAGCCATATAGTTGTCGCCGGCGATTACGGTGGCAACGACTGTAGCATCAGCAGCCAAAAGCTTTTCTATTTCCATTCCCGGTCCAACGGCTTCCATTTTTAGGACCGGTGCTGCCCCTGCTGCTTCTTCCCCGCCTATTTTGCCAAAGAATTGATTTGTATAATATACTACCTTAAACTTTTGTCCCATTTCACATCCTCCTTGTATACTCTCGTTTATTCCATCACGCAGCTGTTGTATCCATGTCCCAGTTCATTGGTGGCGCCTACAAGGCACAAAATCTCAACATTAAGGCTGCCATCGGGAAGAATACTATCCTCAAATGTACCGGCTATCTTGCCGATTGCGTCCCAGTCTCCGATAAGCTTTTTCATTGGCGGCAGTACAATTACAGCGTTATTATTACCATTAGAGACGACTGCAGTTGCTTCAGGGGTAGTATCTGCCTTGGACTGGGTCATTCCATCCCTTCCGGCACCCTCTTCACAGGATAATACAGTTTTTATTCCGAGATTTTCGGCTTTTCGGCAAACCATCATAAGGTCTACATCAGGGTTGCCTGCGTTTTCTTCGGAAATAACGACTCCGTCTAATTGCAGCATATGTGCTATTTGTGTGGCTATTGTTGAGTTTTTGTCTTTGTCGGCGTGGGATATGCGCTCAATTGATACAATGACTGCAACCAGATTTATATCTTTGAGATGCCTTTCTAAGGCTTCGGTTACCATTGCATTATTTTGATGATGGTAGGTGGTGTTTCTTTGGCAAAAAGCACGGCAGGCGCTATCCACGGTAGCTCCGTCAATTGCGGCAAGCGGTGATATGATCGTCGGTATAATTCCGGCAACATCTGTGCCAAAAAGCTGAGCATCGTAAGGGGCCCTGGTGGAAATTAAATGGACATGACCAACACGGGGCAGATCATTTGACACCGGTTCCCACTCATAGTTTTTCACACTGTCCGCAGGATTATCCTTGGCGCATTCGGCGAGATATACCGCTACCTTTCGGCCGGCCATCTGCATGGATTTTTTGTATCCTGTAAAGTTAAGCTCCGGAACTGTCTTGATCCATAATACAACATTATATGTTGAAGAAAATGGCGAGTAGGGTACACAAGGACCTTCCATGTCGATTAATCCTTCGCAGAAATCCATAAAAAGTCCTGTAAGAACTACGGTAGCCCCTTTTAACACCAGGGTCCGCCCGCATCCGGCAGTATCTACGGGAGAAAGAATACCGGCAAAATAGCCGCCTTTTTCATCAAGCTTGACCCTGGGCTCAATGACATCCTTTACAGGAGTGATTCGAACGCTTTCTCCGGGACGAACCAGTTCTACTCTTACTTCCTCAATATAAGGGTCTTCCTTAATGAGGTTTATGATCTCCTGTTTGCAGACATTCAGTTGTCCATCAGCAACGTATGTTTTTTCAGCTTCAGCTAATCCCGTGATATTGACATAATTAAACTCTAAGTTCATCTAGGTCACCTCTTTATTATTATTTAGTAGAAATAGAAACTGAATGGCTTTATAATTTCGAATAACACCCCCCAACAGTAATAGAAGACTTGCATAAGTGCAAGCACTTGTCAAGGTATTAATTTGATATATCAAATATATCAGATTCGACGATTTAACGCAAGTATTTTTGTATTAAGCTAGAAACATAAACCCACAAGTACGGAAATTACTGGATATGGCCCGATCCCGGGACATGGAAGAAACAATAAGCTTAAATACATACAAATGCTAAAAAATGTGCGTGTTGGCAACACAAAGCGATCCGTATACAAAATGTAGAAATAATGCTTGTGTTAAGTTAATAAATCTGTTATATTTGATATATCAAATTAGGATTTAAGGAGGGCCTTTGTGTGAAAACGGAAACAAAGAATACCGCTGAAACAGAAATCCTAACGGAAGACTCTCTAAGCGAGCACGTTTATCAACAGGTAAAAAACAAAATAATCTTTTTTCATTACGAGCCGGGGCAGTTTTTAACGGAAACGATGCTGGCCTCAGAATACCAGGTTAGCAAAATGCCGGTAAAGCTGGCGATGCGTAAGCTGAAAAAAGAAGGGTGGCTGGTTGCTAATTTCCGCCAGAAGACGAGGGTAAAGGATATTACAGAAAATGATATCCGCTGTATTTATGAATTTCGTTTCCTTATAGAGAACAATGCCCTCGATTTGGTGTTTCAAAAACAATTGGCTGCTAAATATGCAGACCTATTAGGGGAGAAGCTTATGCAGGTTAAAGCAAAAAGCGATGACCCTCAGTGTTATTTAATAACCGAAAGAACCATCCATGTGGCTCTGGTCAGTGTGTATGAAAACGAGCGAATCAGCAATGTATATTCCCATTTGCAGGATGAGATTATTCGCATATCTTATATGGCTAATATGAGCGAGAGCTCTGTGGGAGACACCAGCTACACATACAGGCCGTTCAAATCCTGGCAATCCTTGATTGAGTATCTTCGGGCCGGGGAGTACTTGCTTGCTAAGCAGGAGCTGCTGGATCACCTGCAGCTTGGGCAGAAAAAAGCCATGCAAGCCTTGGAAAAATGGCAGCAGATGAGGCATGAAGCGAAAACTGAGATAGTATTGCCGATTAAAATTGTAAAGGGGGATTGATACATATAACGAGTTAATACTGTCAGCTTTTTGACAAAAGGAAAAGTAATAAAATGGAAAGGGGAAAATTATGTTGAAGAAATTGCAGGCACTACTAATGATCACTCTCATATGTCTGGTTCCCATCTTAACAGCCGTAGGCTGCAGCAGTAATACCGGCGGAGATGTTGCGCAGGCTTCCAATGCCGCCGGGGACCCGGATATTCTTACTATCGTGGTTCCAACTGACCCCGCGACAATGGACCCGGCTATGAACACTTACTTTGCAGCCCATCAAGTCAGCAGGCACATATATGAAACGCTGTTCAGACTCGATGCTAACTTTAATCTCATGCCTATGTTAGCCAAGGAATGGCGCTATCTGGATGATTTGACAATAGAAATCAAGCTGCAGGAAGGGGTCAAGTTCCATAACGGTGACCCGTTAAAGCCGGAAGACGTCCTGTTTACTTATAAGCGCTCTTTTGAGGATGGAACCGCAGGTTATGCAAATGTTGTAGCGATTGATTTTGAAAAATGCAAGATAATTGACGACACAACCTTCACCATTGTTACAAAGGAACCCACAGCGAACCAGCTTGCACTGCTTTCAAATGCTTTTACGGGCATTTTCAGCAAGTCCGATTATGAGGCTAAGGAAGGAAAGTTCTTTGATAAAATTGCCGGAACAGGCCCATATGTTCTGGACAGCTACGTTGAAGGCGACCATTATACTCTTACATCTTATGATGGCTACTGGGATGACAGCATAGCCGGACGTATCAAAAATCTTAACTTCCGCGTGATCACAGAGGGTGCCAACCGAGCCATAGAAGTGGAAACGGGCGGTGCCGATATAGTTTATGACATTACAGCCAACGATAAGGACCGCATAAAGAACACATCCAACCTGCAGTATATATATGCCTATTCAGCAAACAGCAACTATATATGCCTGAACACTGCAAAACCTCCGCTGGATAATGCAAAGGTGCGCGAGGCCATATTGTATGGAATTGACCGTAAGTCAGTGCAGGAGATGGCCTATAAAGGGATGGGCAAACTGCCTGATACCTTCTTTAATGAAGACATTATAGGATCGGCAAATATCACTAATCAGCTGCTGCAGCGGGATGTGGATAAGGCCAAGCAACTGTTGGCGGAGGCCGGATATCCGGATGGCTTGACTCTGGAATTTGCAGATGAGAGCAACCAGACAATGCGTATGGACGTTGCAGAGGCGGTACAGGCCCAGCTGGCAGATATCGGCGTTACAATAAAGCTCAACTTTATGGATGCAAATGCCTACTCCAGCTATACAGCAGGAGGCAATCACAATCTGTGCATCTATGGATTATCCGCATCTACAGGTGAAGCGGGCAACGGCCTTATGCGCTTTACCCCCGATATGAGCTACTATACTCTGACTTCTCATAATAATCAGGAAGTCTTGAACAATATAAAAGAAGGGCTACATACAATTGATGAAGCCAAGAGGATAAAGCTGTTTGAAGATGCTCAGAGGGGTCTGATGGACATGCATTGCGTAATACCGATCTGGTCAAAGGAAATCAATGCCGCCACAGGAAATTATGTGGATATGACTGATTTTTATCTGGATCGCAGCTACGAGACCCATCTTCTGACAGGTGTGAGGTTTAAGTTCTAAAGCAGAGAAGCAGCAGGGACGGTTCTTTTTGCTTTGGAATGCGACAAACGCTACTGAAATACAAAAGCTGCGGGGATTACCAACCCCGCAGCTTTTTTTAGAGCAACGGAAGCAGCAGGGAAGCAGCAGGGAAGCAGCGGGGACGGTTCTTTTTGCTTTGGTTACTTGTCAATTGTCATTCCGTATATGCAGCTATCATAAAGAAACGTGCCAATTCTATCATAGCAACCACTGTCGTAAAACTCAGTAAGAAGTCTGTTGAACTGAGCCAGCTGTTTTTCGGCAATCATCAGTATACCTCTGCCTTCGCTTATTAAAAGCTTATTAGCTGCTAAAAGGCTTGTTCTCTTATTGCCATCCCAAAACAATTGACTGCGGCAAGCCCACAGAAACAGCTTTATTGCCCTTTCAGTTATTCCAATATTCTCCTGAATAATATCATTTAATGCATGTATCACCTCAGCCCTTTGTGGAATAGGCGGCTTGTATTCTGTCCCTGTAATCCCAACCTCGCCATATCGCAACACTCCCCAATCCAGGCTTTGGTTTCTTGCGACATAATAATTCACTTTGCTCAAATAATCAATTTCCAAGGGTTTTTCAATATTTGACAATACAAATCTCCAGGCATCCCTAAGATTAAGCACAACCTCTACATCCTGTATTCTTAATCCGGCTACACTGACCCCGTCAAGTATGGTTTGCGTATCGGGGAATGTAATATTGCAACCCTCAAGTCTTGCACTGTTATATATGCTGTTTACAAGGACTTTTTTTGCCAGAAATATATTTTGTTCCAATGTTAATTCGTAAATATCTCTCATTGGCCGTTTCCTCCCGATACGATAAACTTCTTCAAGGATAGTAAATCTGCCCCCTAATAGGCATATTAAACTACATTTTTGCAGTATTTACAAGTGTTTTGTTAATCGGCATAAAACTTGCCATTACAAACTCAATTGACAGAAATCAGTAGACTTAAAAAGGTGCGATGAGTTTGTTTCAATTCCCAGAGGGATTTAATTGCTGTTATAACATTTACATAATGCATCACATGCCCCTTGTACACCATTATATCACCTTTGCCATATACTTAAATCTTTTGCCGCCATATCCTTCATATATACAAATATACAAATACTTTAGCATAAAATTGCTTTAGGACACAAATACCTTACAATTTGACGTTTTTTGAGACATTGTTGTATAGTAATAGTAAGGGGACGATTATTATGAGATATGGTGATAAAACATTATTTACCAAATTTGTACGGGATTTAGGAATGATGTTCATTGTTATGGCTGTTGCATCATTAATCGGCCTTGTAATATTGGCATTTCTAGATATATAGAAAACACCATTATGCAGCTAATATAAATAGCATCCACAGCATTTAGGCTTATTCCACAGATCAAAGGCAAATATTCAACACAATTAAGGAGGCAGGTATTTTGGAGAAGGTGTTGTTGGGAAATACAGGTATAGAGGTATCAAGGCTCTGCTTTGGAGCATTGCCCCTGGGGCCTCTGCAGAAGGACGTTCCTGTTGAGGAGGCCGGCGATTTTATTGCTTACGGGTTGGACAACGGTATCAATTTTATTGACACGGCTCAGGGATACCGCACTTACCCTCACATTAAGAATGCCCTGGGAAAGACAAGGGTCAGGCCGATAATTGCCACAAAATCCACGGCGGACAGCTATGAGGGTATGGAGAAGGCTGTATTGGAGGCAATAGAGGCCATGGGTATAGATCATATAGACATTTTTCATCTCCATGCGGCGAGGGTGCAGCAGGATGTGTTTGAGCGGAGGAAGGATGCTCTGCAATGCCTGCTGGATTACAAGAAAAAGGGCATTATAAAGGCTGTGGGCATTTCCACCCATAATGTAAAAACTGTTGAAGCGGCAGCCTGCAGGGAAGACATCGATGTGGTTTTCCCCCTTATCAATAAGGTCGGGCGCGGAATACTTGAGGGAACCGTCGAAGATATGGAAAAGGCCATAGCCCTGTGCAGCGAAAAGGGAAAAGGTATATATCTGATGAAGGTTATAGGCGGGGGGACAATGATAGACGAATTTGACAGCAGCCTGGACTATGCCATGAGCTTTGGGGGCAAATACTCAATAGCATTGGGGATGGTAAGCCGGGAAGAGGTCATTTATAATGTTAAATATTTCAATGGTGAAAGAGATCTTGAGGGTATAATAAAAACAAGGAACAAGAAAAATGTGAGAGTGCTCCAGAGCATGTGCGTAAGCTGCGGAAACTGCATAGAGGTTTGCCACAGCGGCGCCATATATTTTGACGACACTGGAAAGTCCAGGGTTGACCCTTCAAAATGCATACAGTGCGGATATTGTGTGGCGGCGTGTCCTCAGTTTTGTATAAGAGTTGTGTAAAACCCTTGGAAGCAGCGGGGACAAGCAGCGGGAGCAGCGGGGACGGTTCTTTTTGCTTTGAAAAAGCAAAAAGAACCGTCCCCGCTGCTTCCCCTTCCCGCTGCTTCCTGCTTTCCTCATATAAGCCCGTGCATTTTGAGCCTTATATCCTCCCCCAGGAATTCAAGGGTGTCAAAGCAGCCGAATATCCTTGAGGTTATTCTGTCGGAGTATATTTTTGTGAATTCGTCTATGTCAAGATTCGTGGATATTATCATTTTTTTGCTGCCTTGTATTCTTTTGTTCAATATGCTGTACAGCACCAGGTTGGAAAACTGCGTGGATAGCTCGGTGCCCAGATCGTCTATTATAAGGAGGTCGCAGCCGTATATTTCGTCAAGATGCTGTTCCCCGGCCGCTTCCTTTTCAAAATCAAACTTGTACTTTCTTACAATATCTATAAGGTCGGAAGCGGTTTTGTATATTACGCTTCTGCCCTTATCCATAAGCTCTCTGGCTATGGAGCTGCAGAGGAATGTTTTGCCCAGTCCGGGCTTTCCTATGAACAGCATATTTATATTATGATCCTCAAAATTTTTGACATAGCTTATGCATTTGTCATAGATCAGCTTCATATTTTTTCTGGGAGATATATTTCCGTTGATCATTTCATCGGAATAATAGTCCCATTTGAATTTCTTAAAGTTCTCCTTCTCCAGTAGTTCTCCCAGGTTTGACTGTGCATAGAGATGGTTTATCTCTTTTTGTATGTAGCAGCGGCATTTTTTATCCCCTGCAAGCCCCGTGTCCTTGCAGAGCCTGCACTGGTACTTCGGATTCAGGTAGTCCTTGGAATAGTTGTTTGCAGTAAGGAGCTCCGCTTTCTCGATTCTGAGATCAATTTGCCTGTCCTGCAGCTTTTTGATCAGCTCCTCACTGTTTTCCGGCTTGTTGAGTATTATTTTTGTTATTTCTATTCCCAGCTTCACTGATTCTTCATCTATGTACAGGAGCCTCGGAATTTTTGAGTACAGCAGGTTTTTGCGGGATTCCAGCTCGCGTTTGGTTCTTTCCTGTATCTCCTCATATTCCTTTGCTATATTGTAGGCCTTACTCAATCAATTCACCCCGCCCTTTTTTTATAAGATTTTCTTTTAAGGTCTTGGTATCGTATTTGCGGTTGGCAAAGTTGTTGAATGTAGGCTTCTGATAACCGGAGGCCTTTTTTCCTCCATACGTGTCTCTGCCGGCATTCCCGGAGCTTTTGGCCAGGTAGGCCTCAACTTCCGGCAGGGTGGAAAGGCCTTTTTCGTGCCATTCGGACAATATTCTGTCAATATAGTCGAAGGAAGGCTTTAGGGTGCCGGAGGTACGTTCGCAGGCTTTGAGTATTGTATCTTCATTGTATCCAAAGGTATAGAACCACTTGTACAGCAGCTTTTCCTCCGCTGAGGTGGGTTGTCTTCCTATCCTCAGGAATTTCAGCACCTTCTTATACTTCTGCCATTTTTCTTTGTGCTCCAGCATATATTGATCCGCTTTTTCCCTTGAATCGATCCCGGCATCAAACCAGATTTTTGCAACCTGCTTGAGGTACGGCATGTCTCTCTTATTCCTTGATACGCAATCCTCCACAAGAAACGATATGACCTCGGGGGGGAAGTTATAGTCATCCATCCAGTCAAGAAAAACAAAAAGCTCGTTGGGTGACAGCTCCCTTCCAAAAAGTCTTCGGAATGAGTCGAACATAGCTCTTATGATTTGGTTTCCCCTGGCTGATATTATGCGCTCGGGGCTGTACTTGCCTATGTTTTCCTCCTCTCCCCTTATATTAAGCATTACTTCCTTTATACTCAGGTATTCCACCGTCAGGCCTTCTTCTATTCGGTCATGGGAATAGGGGTATAGTTTCATTATTCCCTGCTCGGACCAGTACTTCCATGCGTCATTAACTCCATCGCAGGAGATCCCGAGGGTTTTTGCTATAGTTTCACCGGAAAGCATATTGTTCATATGGCTTTGGGCATATTTAAGCCCCAGGAGGTATACCTTGACATGGTCCGCCGGGGCAAAGGGCATGTAATGGCTGATAAAAAGATTCTCCACCAGGGTTTGGCCCAGGTCTTCATTGTTAGATCTTATTCTGAATAAATTCATAGCAATGCACCTTCCGAATATGATAGGTATATGATATCATAATTATACCACATTTGACATTTTTAATATCAGACAGAGGTATATCTTTTGAAACTTTGAATATTATAAGAAATGATATATTATTCCATTTGACAAAATTTGCTTGTGGATACTTAAGTAAAATCTCAATGACAAAATGTATAGTACACATAGGAGATAATTCTCATTGTCAAAATTTGTTTGTGTACATAATAATTTGAATATTATACACTTTTGTTGTAAAATAGTATTATTGCAAATAACTAGATATAGTAATCTCTTCCGGAGGAGGCGAATTAATGGAGTCAGGCAAGCTGAAGGAAATTGCAGCCCAATGCAGCAAGGCAGTTTCCAATGCGTGTACATATCTGGGCAAATCCATCAGGAGAGGCATCAAAAAAATCACCGGCCTTGGCGCCGGTTCATCGGACAAATATGTATTTTCCAGGCGTATCGTGGACAAGAGGAGATTCGGTATATCCTGCATTTTAATCGTAGTGGTTGCTTTGGCAGCTCTTGTGCTGTTCTTTTCCGGAAGGGCATATTCAGTTAATGTCAATGGCAAGGAAATTTGTAAGGTAAAGAATCAAAAGATGGTCGAGACCGCAATAAAGGCTTTGAAGGACAAATATCAGGAGGATGTTCAGTCCGAGATCAGCTTTACCAGTGAAGTGACCTTTGAAAAGTCAAGGGCATCAAGTAAGGAAATAGTGAAGGACGATGAACTTATTGAGGTGCTGAGCAGTAATCTTGTATTTCGGGTTCAGGCCTGCAGCATATATGCGGACAACAATATCATTGCGGTCCTTAAAACAAAGGACCAGGCCCAGGACCTTTTGAAAGAAATACAGGATAAGAGCCTGGGAAAGGCGGACAGATCGAAGTTTAAGGAAATAGGATTTGATGAGAAAGTTGAGCTTAGAGATGAGTTTGTCGATATTTCAGAAATAGCCGAAAAAGGAGAAATTATCGACTTTATAATAAAAGGGACAAATGAGATAAAGACCCACAAAATAGTATCCGGCGAAAGCTTCTGGTCCATATCAAAGAAATATAATATGTCCCTGGCTGACTTGGAAAAGGCCAATCCGGGAGTCAACTCCGAAAGGATTCAGATAGGGCAGGTAATAAATTTAATTGTGCCGAGACCTCTCATTAGTGTCAAAACCATAGAAACTGTCACTGCTATAGAAAAGGCGCAGTTTGACCAGACGGTGGAGTTCACCAGCTCCCTTTATAAGGATGAAACCAGCATAAAGGTCAAGGGGATATATGGGGAGAAGGAAGTTGTCGCCGATATTACCAAGGTCAACGGCATTGAAACTGAAAAAACAGTTCTCAGCGAAAAGGTTATTAAGGAGCCCAGAACCCAGATAATACTGAAGGGGACCAAGGATCCACCTCCGACAAAGGGGACAGGGACTTTTCAATATCCCACAAGGGGCAGCATATCATCAAGATTTGGGATGAGAGGCGGCCGAAGGCATACGGGAATAGACATAGCGGCGCCTATAGGCACTCCGGTGAAAGCCGCCGATGGTGGAGTAGTGATCAGTGTTGGTTGGGAAGGCGGTTACGGAAAGCTGATCAAAATTGATCACGGTGCCAATTTTGTATCGTACTACGGGCACCTTAGCAAATACAGTGTGAAAGTGGGGCAGAAGGTTTATAAGGGGCAGACCATAGGGGCAGTAGGCAATACAGGCAACAGCACCGGGTCCCATTTACATTTTGAGATCCGGAAGAACGGCATAGTTAAGAATCCGTTAAGCTATTTGAAATAGTATTCAAAGATTGAGGGATCATTCCAATTCCTCAATCTTTTTTATATCTATCATACCGGCCCCTTGGGCGGTTTTTAGCTCATTTATGGAAACGCACAGCTTTTTGAGCACTCCTTTTATATCCTCCGGCCTAAGGCCGGGCTTTTTTTGGCATAGAAGTATTGCAGCCGCTGCGGCCATGGATGCGGCTACTGATGTTCCGCTTGTTTTTGCATAGAGCAGATCCGGTGCATTTCTATGGTAAGAATACTGGCCTGCGGGTATAAAACTGGTATTTGAATTAAGAGAGGTGATTCCGCAGCCCGGCATTACTGCGTCAGGTTTTTCCGGCTTGCTTCCGACGGGACCCCTGCCGCTGAACCCCGCTACCTTTGATGAGGAGTCGGGAGCGGCACAGGCTCCGGCAGTAAAAGAAGAACTGCATATGCCGGGGGAGGTCATACTGGCCTCATTTGGGCCAAGATTCCCGCTGCAGGTACAGACAAACAGCCCGTTTTTCCACAGGCTCTCCGTAGCGGTGCACAGGACGTCAAAATGCCGGCTGATGCTGCAGGTACCGAAGGGCAGCACAATTACCCTTATATTGTGTTTTTCTTTTATGCCGTATATCCATTGCATTGCTGCCAGTATATCGGAGAAGAGCCCAATTCCCAGGGCATTGAAGGCTTTTGCGCAAACAATGTCGCAATCGTATGCAATTGATTTGAATTTGCCATCTGCCGAGGCCCCGAAGGCAGCCCCTATGCATGCCGTACCGTGGCCATTATCGTCGTAGGGCTCATTGATTTCATTTATAAAATCTCTAAAGCCTATGATTCTGTTTCGAGGCTTTATTAGATCCGGATGAGGATATACGCCGGAGTCGATAAAGGCTGCGGCAATACCTCTGCCCCCGGTTTGGAAGGGAGATGCTGCCGGCCTTGGTTTTTTATCATAAATATTAGCTTTTCCCATCAGGCTTGCGGAACCGTCAAAATATATTTTTCTGATTCCGGGAAGACTGCTGATGGAGTCAAAGCTGCTGACTGCTGTTTTGCCGGTGACCCCATTTATAAAGGGAAGATGGTACTTTATTTTGAAGCCCTTCCGCTTAAGGAGGGATTCGGTATTTGCTTCAAGAGGTTTTTTGAAGGTTATTATTGCGGGTAAGAGTTTGACTTTTTCAATAGAAATAAACCTTTTTATCTCTGGGTCAATTTTTCTAAAATGCAGATCCAATAATTTCATAGCAGCCTCCCATCGGGGAAAATACTGTCAGTGCAAAAACCCTATTTCATAATATGCTATTGAAAAAGATTGGTGAATGATATATATATTTACTTGTAGAGTATTTCATTGATATACAGATTCACAGATTGCGCCAAAGACTGCGGGCTATCACATAATGCCTGTTTGCCGGCATACATATACAAATTGCATAAAAGGAGGGAAATATATGGCACTGCTTGATTTTGAGTGTGAAAAATGCGGGGAGAAATTCGAGGAGATAGTGAAAATTTCAGATAGGGACAGCGTTAAATGCCCCAAGTGCGGGAGCAAGGACATAAAACAGGTCTTTGAAGGAAAATGCAACAGGACGGGTTCCTCAAAGGGCGGCGGCTGCAGCAGCGGGAGCTGCGGAGGGTGCAGCGGCTGCAGATAAAAAAAGAAAACAAATAAGCATTTGTTTTCTTAAACACTTGGGAGCATGACCTTACGGCCAATGGCTCCCGAAAATTGCGTTTACGGCTTCCCTATTTGCAGAAGCAATTAAGGAAGCCTTCTTTATATCCGGGGGGATATAAATATTTGTTGAGCTGTCTATATATTATGACATTTTTATTCGGGTTTGAATAAGGAGGGGGTATTATTTTTGTAGGACTGCGGTCGTGATTGGAAAGGAAATTAGTCCCGGTCTTATACCCGGAACATATTGAAGAACCGTCGGTTTGTTGCGTAATTGCAACATAAGTAGTAGAATATGTTTAAAGCGGCATTGCATGATCAAGCCGGATAATTTAATATTATTGTATGGGGTGATGTATTAGTGGATAACAGAAGGATTCTTGTGGTAGACGATGAAAAGCCGATTGCAGATATTATAAAATTCAACCTGGAGAAGGAAGGGTACAAAGTGTTCGTAGCCGGCGACGGGCAGCAGGCTGTGGATATGACTTACGAATGCAAGCCGGACCTTATAGTTCTTGATATTATGCTACCCGTAATGGATGGCTTTACAGTGTGCAAGAAGCTCAGGGAGAATGTCAGCACTCCCATAATAATGCTTACAGCCAAGGAGGAGGAGGTAGACAAGGTTCTGGGCCTTGAGCTGGGTGCAGATGACTACATGACAAAGCCCTTCAGCGTGAGGGAGCTTATGGCAAGGGTCAAGGCCAATATCCGAAGGGCAAATTTCCTTAATTCCGGGATGGAAGGAGGAGGCCAGGTCGTCAGATCCGGGAACCTTACAATAGACTTGACCCGGTATGAGGTACGCAAGGAAGATACAGTGCTGGAGCTTACCCTTCGGGAATTTGAACTCCTGAGATACCTGGCGCTTCATGCCGAACAGGTTTTTTCCAGAGAGACTCTTCTGGAAGAGGTGTGGGGCTACGAATATTACGGAGATGTCAGGACCGTTGATGTTACGGTAAGGAGACTGAGGGAAAAAGTAGAAGATGACCCCAGCAATGCCAAGTATGTGCAGACAAAAAGAGGAGTTGGCTATTACTTCAGGAGGATTTAAATAAATGTTAAAAAGCATCCAATGGAAGCTTGTAATAATGTCCTTTCTGTTGGTATGGCTTGCAATGTCCATTGTAGGCGTTTATATAACCGAGGCTATTAAGAGGGAGCAGATTGACAGCATGACAGACACTATAATAGCAAGGGGTTATTATCTGGCCGACAATCTGAAGGACAAGACCATAGGGGCCCCAAATATTCAGGACATTGTGTCCAATTGGTTCATGGGCCAGGGTAAGCAAGTAAGGGCAGTATTCGTATATGAAAATGGCGGTTTTATTGCCAGTCATCAGAATTATGAGGGGACTGCCAATGACTTTGATCTTGTGGGCCTATGGATAGTGGGGCAGGCAATGGAGCAGGCCGAAGAAATAATATGGCCCAATGACACATACAAATATCTTATGAGTATTGCCGTACCAATAATATCCTCAAATAATACTGTCGTCGGAGCAATATACATTAGTGCGGATCTTTCCAGCATTGAAGACAGTATGAACAGTATAGGAAGCATACTTACTAATGCGACTATTTTTGCTCTCTGTATAACTGCGCTTTTGGGAAATTTACTGTCAAAGACATTTACAGGGCCGATAAAAGAGGTTACCTCCAAGGCCGAGCGGTTGGCGAAAGGAGATTTTGGGCAGATCATTGCCGTAAGATCCAGGGATGAAGTGGGGCAGTTGACGGAGATGTTCAATTACCTTACTGTCAGGCTGAAGAGCACATTGGAGGAAATGGACAGAGAGAAGAACAAGGTAGAAGCAATACTTACCAACATGACCGACGGTATCATAGCTGTTAATGCCGGTGGGGTTATAATACACGCAAATCCGGCGGCCTATGGCATTTTTAACATCAAAAAAGAAGACCTGTATGACAAGGACTTTGATGAAGCCGCACAAAAGCTGGATCTGGGGATGACCTTCAGTGATATTATTTCGGATAGCGAAAACAATTTTAACATACTAAATATCAACAAAAGGATAATAAAAATAAGTGCCGTCAAGATCATGAATGAGCAAAATGAAGCTGAAGGTGCAATGTTGGTGCTTCAGGACGTGACCGAACAGGAAAAGCTGGATAAAATGCGCAAGGAATTTGTCGCCAATGTATCCCATGAGTTGAGGACACCGATCACTACGATTAAAAGCTATACGGAGACCCTCCTTGACGGTGCATTGGAAAATAAAGAATACACCTTGAATTTTCTCAAGGTCATAAACAGCGAATCCGAAAGGATGACAAGGCTCGTCAAAGATCTGCTCCAGCTTTCCAAGCTTGACTATGACAAAATGGATTGGAATATGAAGAGCCTGAACATTCTGAACATGATAAAGGACTGCATTCCCAAGATGGAGATCGCAGCCAAACAGAAAAATCAATCCTTATCTCTTGAGGTATCCGGGGAACCCTGCGATATAACCGGAGATAAGGACAGAATCGAGCAGGTCATAATCAATATAATAAGCAATGCAATAAAATATACTCCGGACAACGGAAGCATAAAAGTCAAGGCGGTGCGGGCAGAAAATAATGTAGAGATCAGGATAGCCGACACTGGGATGGGTATCCCAAAGGAGGATATCCCCAGGCTGTTTGAAAGGTTCTACAGGGTTGACAAAGCCCGGTCAAGAGCTATGGGAGGCACCGGGCTGGGGCTTTCTATCGCGAGGAACATAGTGGAAGCCCACAAGGGTTCTATAAGGATAGAGAGCGAGTACGGAAAGGGCAGCGAGGTTATAATAAGCTTCCCCTGCGAAGCAAAGGCATTGTAAAATAAGTTTAATTAGTCTGTAATAATGCCGTAACATTCATCCTGTATAATGATAATAGTATATTTGGCACAGGTGATCAATCAGAGAAGAGGGAGCCGTTATGCTTAAGAAGGCATTAATATCGGTAATTATCATAACAGCCGTACTTTTGGCCAATTCGGCAGTATATGCCCAATCGGATGCAAGGTATGGAAAAGCTGCCGTTCCGGTATTTAAGCTGACTTCGGATGCAGAGGTGTCCAAGACGTTTTCCAGGGAATATCTCATTGCAGGCAATTCAATTGAGGGCACAGTGGTGACCATTGACTTGTACTGGTTCAGGGCTGCAGACAAAAGAAGCATTATTGACAGGGAAGATGTCTCTGAGGAAGTCGAAAAGGAAGGGGACTGGATATTTCAGCAGACCGGTGAATACGAGGTGGGGGCCTCAGGGCTCTTCGCCGAAGCGGTGAAGCTTAATTTGGGGCTTAACAGGATAGTGCTTTTAGCCAAAGATACCGACGGGAATACCAACGAAATTACAATAGAAATTAAGCGTTTCTGGGAGAAGCAGGCGAGCAGGAAGGTCAACGGAAACACAATGAACAAATTTGTCGGTGATATGTCAAACAGCATAAATATGGACAAATCAGAGGATAAGGACAATACACAATAGTCAACAAAGCAGATAGTATGCAATGAATAGCAAGCAACCAAAATTGCATACAATCAGATAAAGCGCGCTGCAGGTGATCATATGAAGCGTGAGCGGTTAAAATCAATATCTCTTTTATTCCTGGTAATATTAAGTTTGGTGTTGACTACCCGAATATGGTTTTACACTTCCATTGAGGGTATTTTTATTGTGCCCGGAAATAAGACGACAAAGCCCGACTACAATGCGGAATATGACAAGTCTGACCTTTTAAAGCCCCACAAGCTCATAGTAGGGTTTGGGGGATCGAATACTATTCAATATGACAATGAAGGAGACAGAGATACATACAACAAGATATTCAAAGAAGCAAAACGAGTGATCCGCACAGCAATATTGGTAAACACCAAGGAATCAGTAAGGAAGCTCCCCCGGGAGGAATTGGACAGCATAAGAGACGCCAGGGGAGTCAGCTTTATTTTCAATATACCCTTGGAGGCAGAAGCGGTTTATAAGCTTATGAATATAAGCAGCTATCCCGAAATCGGAATAAAAAGCATTAATGAAGTCATTGTTGCCCGGAGCCTTAACAAGGTGTATCTGTATGACGCATTGCAGGATTCTCTTTACGAGTTCAGGAGCGAAGGAATACAGAACAATCTGGACTTCATGATTACCGGTCTGGAGAAGCAGCCGACGGTGCCCTGCCTTTACCTTGACAGGATCCAGCCCGGGATGTACGGCAAAAATGCAGTGGTGCCTTCAAAGATTATCGGGAAAGGTCTGCCTGTTTTGTCGGGAGAGAAGGAGCTGGCGGTCAGAGAGGGTATAATACCTGATGATATTGCGAACTTTTTTAGCGGTGAAATAACCTCCCTCAGCATATTAAAAAACATGGACGGCACGATAGTATATACCAACAGAGAGGGTCAGGTGGTCAAGCTCTATACAAACGGCATGCTTGAGTATATCAATTTTGACCCGCAGCCGGCATCCGGCGGTACGATAAATGTCAGGAATGCAATTGAGATAAGTACTGAGTTTGTTAGCAGGCATTTTGGTTTTCCCGACAGCGGCTGCTATGTATCGGATATAATAGAAAGTGTGAAGGGAGACAAATATATAATAAGATACAGGTATTCCTATGAAGGCCTGCCCATAGTGCCGGCTTCCGGTCTGAACGGTGATTCGATAGAAGTGGAGATTGTGGGAGACGAAGTAAAAAGATATAAAAGATTGATAAGGAATTTCAGCGGGGAGCTTGGATATAAGCAGGTGATGGATCCCATTGATGTGCTTGATATCCTGCTGGACAAAAAATTAGAAATACTTAGCGGCGAGAAGGTCAAAACCGTCAACGATATATATCTGGCTTATTATGAAAGGTATGGCCAAAACATTATAACCTATGTGCCTGTTTGGGTAGCGGATGTTACAGCGGAAAGGCTTGAAAAAGGTACAGTATCCAATCAGCATTATATTATAAATGCAGAGACGGGAATAATACTGGACAAGTAAATTTGACAGTGAAGGCATAAGCCTTGCTGAGGAAACCGGAGAGGGTTTTTTATGGATTGGGCAAAAGCAAAGACAGTTATGATTGCTGCTTTTTTGGTGATCAATATCTTTTTCTCATATATGATCTTTACTGCCGGTAATGGCAGTACCTCCCATGTGGACAGTGAGAAGGTAAAGATGATAGTGGATTATCTGGCCGGGGAAAATATTGTCGTAGAGGGCAAAGTTCCTTTAAAAAAGGTCGATATGCCTTTGATAACAGTTAAGTACAGATTTTTTGGAAAAGAAGATATAAAAGCTTTTTTCGATCTTGATGAAATCGTCACGGAGTCGGTATCGGGGGGCACAATGACTCTTGGAGGGAAGGCCAGAAAAATAAGCATTAAGGACAGCAGGGAGCTTAATTATACGGACAGCAGCATAGGACCCTCGGGGGATATTAACGAAAACACCTGTGCAGGCAACATAAAGGAGTTTCTGAATAAAATAGGAATCAGGGACTATGCAGGCATAAAAAGGGTGGAGGATATGGAGGGCTACAAAAAATTCACTTATTTGCAGTCCTTCAAAGGAGCGGCTATATATAACGGCATTATAGAAATATATTCAAACAATTCCGGCATAAAGAGTGCAAAGATTGTGTGGTTCGAGGAGGCAAGGCAGACAGGGAAAAGGATGGGAGTAATATCCCCTGCCGTTTCATTGCTGTACCTTCCGGAGCACAACAAAAAGGCCGGTATGCCGATCAAAAGGGTCTTTGATATTAGCCAGGGATACTACTTCAGTACCGGTGCAATGAATCAGGTAGATATTGCCAAGGTGGAGGAGGGAACGGCCTTTCCCGTATGGAAAATAACTACTGATAGAGGCATTGTTTACATAAATGCATACAATGAGAAGCTAGAAGGAGTGGAATAGGCTGGGAACAGCCTTTTTTTGCTGTATTATCAAAGCTGTTGAATAGTGGTATAATTAGACTGTCGCAATTTTCTACCATTACATAAAGAGAGGTTTATACTTTGGAAGAAAAACTGATAATCAAAGGAAACAACAGGCTTCAAGGGGAGGTATGCATAAGCGGTGCAAAAAACTCTGCCGTGGGAATAATTCCTGCGGTCCTGCTGTCGGATTCCAGATGTATCATAAAAAACTTACCGGAAATAGAGGATGTCAGATACCTTAAGGAGCTGTTGCTGCAGATCGGGGCGAAGGTTAAGGAAGGTAATCCGGGAGAGATGGAAATCTTCAGTAAGGGCATGAGGAGTTATAAGGCTGACTTTGAGACAGCAAAAAAAATGAGGGCATCCTATTACTTTATAGGAGCTTTTCTAGGCAAATTCGGGAGAGCGGAGGTGCCCTTCCCCGGGGGATGCGATATTGGGATAAGGCCCATCGACCAGCATATAAAGGGCTTTGAAGCCTTGGGGGCAAAGATAAAGGTAGAGCATGGAGTGATAAAGGCCAGGGCAGCAGAGCTTGTCGGCGCGCCCATATATCTGGACGTGGTAAGCGTCGGAGCCACGATAAATATTATGCTTGCCGCCTGCAGGGCCAAGGGGATCACTACAATTGAGAATGCTGCCAAGGAACCGTACATAGTAGACATAGCCAACCTTTTGAACGCAATGGGAGCAAATATAAAGGGCGCAGGCACAGACGTCATTAAGATCAAAGGGGTAGAGCGCCTGGGGGGCTGTGAGCATACAATTATACCCGATATGATGGAAGCGGGGACATATATGATCGCAGCAGCAGCTACCCAGGGAGATGTTTTGATAAAGAATGTGATCCCGACCCATCTGGAGTCGGTATCGTCAAAGCTTAGAGAGATGAACATCGAAATTGAGGAGAATGGGGACTCAATAAGGGTAAAGGCCTCCACAAGACCAAAGGCGGTTAACATAAAGACTATCCCCTATCCCGGGTTCCCCACAGACTTGCAGCAGCCTATGAGCGTACTGCTTTCTATAGCTGATGGTACAGGGATCATTACCGAAAGCATATGGGAAGGCAGATTCAAGCACGTGGATGAGCTTAAGAGGATGGGTGCAAATATTAAAGTAGAGGGCCGTGTCGCCATAATTGAGGGGCGGAACAGGCTTTCCGGTTCTCCGGTCTATGTGACGGATTTGAGGGCAGGGGCGGCAATGGTAATTGCAGGGTTGGCTGCTGAAGGAGAGACAGAGGTAAGCAACCTGAAGCACATAGACAGAGGCTACGAAAACCTGGTAGGCAAGTTGAAAAAAATAGGGGCAGATATTTCAAGGGTAGAGCGGTAGTGCCGCCGGAGGGGAAAATGGGTATAAAGCTATGTTCGCTTTCAAGCGGAAGCAGCGGCAATTGTGCTTTTGTAGGGAATGAAAGCGGCGGATTGCTGGTAGATTGCGGTATAAGCGGCAAAGAGATACTTTGCGGGTTGAACAACATAGGTATTTGTTCAAGCTCAGTAAAGGCTGTTTTGGTCACCCATGAGCATTCCGACCATATAAGGAGTGTCGGGGTAATATCCCGGAAGCTTGGGATACCGGTCTATGCCAATATAAATACATGGAACAATATGGAGTCTATTATCGGGACAATAAAAACCGATAACATCAGGTGCTTTGCAGTCGGGGAGGAGCTGGAGATAGGCGGAATCGGAATAAAAGCGTACAGTACCCCCCATGATGCAGTGGACCCTGTTGGTTTTTGCTTTTATTACGGAAACCGAAAAATAAGCATAGCGACAGACCTTGGCTATTTCAGCGATAACGTAAGGGAGAATGTAAGCGGGTCCGACATGGTTATGCTGGAGTCCAACCATGATGTGGAGATGCTTATGGTGGGGAGGTATCCATATTTTTTGAAGAGAAGGATATTAAGCGATAGCGGACACCTCTCAAATGAGGCGGCAGGGAATGCCGTATACGAACTGCTTCAGACGGGAGTGCGGGAAGTGCTCCTTGCACACTTGAGCAAGGAAAACAATTTTCCGGAGCTTGCTTATGAGACAGTGAAGGGTATACTGGAAAAGAACAAAGTTAAGATAGATAAGGATATAAGGCTGGATCTTGCCCCGAGGAGCTCAGTCAGCCGATGTTACCAAATTTAATAGCAAAATGTAATGCATTTACATCCATAAGACGGGCATATTAAAGGTATATGTGTCGTGAAAAAATTTGCCTGTGGAGGATGTAAAAATGGATAATTTTGATGATAGAATCAAAAAAAGGTCCCCGGGGCTCACGTATCTGGCTGTCGCCTTGATTGGGGCCGTGATTGGCGGAAGTATCGTTGCAGCGGTAGTGCCGCCATATTTATATAACAAATTGGCGCCTTTAGAACAGAAAGAAAATATACCCCAAGGGCAGCAGACTGTAATCAACACCTCCAATGAGATTAATATTGCTGCGGCAGTAGCGCAAAAGATGACCCCCGCTGTGGTCAGAATAAGTACTGTAACAGTGGAGCGGGACATTGTTTTTGGGAAGCGGTCTTATGAGGGAGTGGGTTCGGGGGTAATAATAGATCCGGAGGGCTATATACTTACCAATGCCCATGTGACCGGGGAGAACCCCAGGCAGCTTACGGTGTTTTTTAAGGATGGAAGTGAGCTCCCGGGGGAAATAATGTGGAAGGACAGTCTGCTGGATCTGGCGGTAGTCAAGGTTGAGGCTTCAGGCTTGCCTGCAGCTGAGCTTGGGGATTCCGACAGCCTCGTTGTAGGGGAGGTAAGTATAGCAATAGGAAATCCCCTTGGGACCCGTTTTGAAAGATCGGTCACTCAGGGTATTATATCAGGGCTTAACAGAAGCATTATAGTCAGCGAAGGGTCCGTAATGGAGGACCTTATACAGACAGATGCGGCAATAAACCCGGGGAATAGCGGCGGGCCTCTGATAAACGGCAGCGGACAGGTAATCGGGATCAATACGATAAAAGCGGCCTCCGGGGATTCAGGATCCGCCGAGGGACTGGGATTTGCGATACCGATAAACATAACCAAGCCTATAACACAAAAGCTTATCATGACAGGGGAATTCATACCCACATATATAGGGATAATCCCTATGGACAGCGAAATACTGGACTATTATGCTACGGGTATCAAAATACAGGGAGGCATATATGCTTACAATGTAAGCAGCGGCGCTCCGGCATCAAAGGCGGGGCTCCATGCGGGGGATGTGATAACTCACATCAACGATATTGAGGTAAACACCGTGGTAAAATTCAAGGGGCTGCTTTACAGCCTGAGTCCCGGTGATGTAATTTCAGTAAAATATATAAGGGGCGGGAACGGATACTCCGCGGATATCACACTGGCGGAAATGCCGAAGGAATATAGATAATGGATATTGAAATAATCGCAGTGGGAAAGCTCAAAGAAAAATATTTCAGAGATGCCGTGGAGGAATATTCCACACGGCTCTCAAGGTATTGCAAAATCAGCATAACAGAAGTGCAGGATGAAAAATCTCCCGAAAACTTCAGTGAGGCACAGAAGGCCTTGGTCATGCAAAAAGAGGGACAAGGCATACTCAAAAATATAAAAGAGGATGCCTATGTCATAGCCCTTGCCATACAGGGCAGACAGCTGCCCTCCGAGGGCCTGGCGGATCTGATAAATGATCTGGGGCTCAAAGGCAGAAGCAGCATAGCCTTCATAATAGGCGGCTCCATGGGCCTTTCCGATGAAGTACTGAAGCGGGCGGACTTCCGGCTTTCCTTTTCTCCTATGACCTTTCCCCATCAGCTGATGCGGGTAATGCTGCTGGAGCAGCTGTACAGGGGGTTCAGGATAATTAAGGGGGAACCGTACCATAAGTAAGTGCCAGGCACGACGTTTAGACGGTTATTGAAGTATTCTGATAAGGATTGCCATTCTTCAGTTTGTTCATGAGAGTATCCCAACCGGTATCTTATATTATCATCTTTTAATGCCAGCAATTCGACAAGCTGTGGGATATCCTCTTCAAATCGCTTCTCTGTATTGACATTATACTTTCCAGTGTAATCATCTTTATCTATATTTATCTAAACACCCCGTTTACTGTTTTACTGCAATCGGTTTCTATATCTCTCCAATATTTACATTATAATGCATAGCATAGAATTCTTCCATAGATGAACCCCAGTATGAAGGGCCTATTTGCGGCACAAATGGACATCTGAAACAAGCAACACCGGGGAGACGCCGTATTGGCAGCCCCCCGGTGTTTTATCTAACCGCTCATATGCGCTGCAAATTATAATTGTAATATCCCTGCCCCCGCAGACTTATTTCCGCCGTACCGTGACCTCCGCAAGGGGGGTCCCGTCTTCATCAATGAAGGTGTAGTGGTACATCTCTTCCCAGTACTCTATTTCACCAACAATTACACCGTAGTCTTCAGGTCCACCCTCAGTGAAGCTTATACCCTCCAAAGCGAGTACGGCCGGCCCGTCTGCCGCACCCTCAACGGAGGCATGGAATGTCCCCGTGAAATCCTCAAAAGTGAGGCTGCCTCCTATTATGAATGCGGGGGAATCATCCGTCGACAGATACTCGAAATCACCGCTTCCCCCGATTATTATACTGCCGCCGCTCCGGCTGCCGGGCGAGCTTATCGCAACCTCAGAGTCGGTGAAATGCATTTCGGATCCGCCCTCACCGCCGAAGGCCATCGCCATTTCAGGAACGGTTTCCGCAATCACACCTGACACCTCCATCGTCAGCTTGAGATTTTGGAACTCAATATCTTCGTAAGCCGAAACCCCGTGGGCATTTTCTGCAATGATCTCCAGCTCCGCATCTCCGTCCGAACCTGTGAATAGAACGTCCCGATAGTTGCAAAATGCAGAACGGTATATGCCGCTGTTTTCACTGCTGTACTTCTTGAGATGGCAGTCGCCTGAAATCGTAATATCTAAGGGTTCACCCTCCCCGGTATAAATCAAATCCACATATTCGAACAGACCTGTCAGCGAAAGGTTTTCAAAAGTTATACCGGTTACTCCGTCTTCTATGGTCAAAGCCACCATATCCTCAATGTCATTGATGCCGCCGTACACCGAGCCGCTTACGGTCAGTCCGTTTCCGGTGACGGTCAGGGTTGGAATATAGTAAGTCGCATACTCCACCAGCTCATATTTGTATCCCCCGATTGGCGTATATCCCTCGCCTATATTGACACAGTTGATGTCCTCAGTTCTCTCACCGTCGGAAATCAGTATTCCCTCCGGCAAAGGCGCATCCTTTAATGTCATATCCCAAACCGCATAGTAGGAGTCGTCCTGCGTCACGGGCTCCAGCGGGCCATAGAGCTCCCATCCGGCAAATTTATAGGTATACCAGCTGTCGGAAGCCCTTGTTGGCTCCGGTATCTCCGCAGGATCGATTTCCTCCCCGTAGGAGTAATTTTTGGTATAGAGGCTCCCGCCGCCTGGAAACCGGCCGCCGTTGGCATTGAATGTAACGGTATGTTGTTTGGTGACGAGCTTGATCTTCGCCACGATAACGATGTCTCTGGCTCCTCCGCCCAGTTCCCCGAAGGTCTCCGGCCAGGCGGTGAGCTTTTCCGCCCCATTCGTCCAATACCAGCCGTCAAAGACGTAATCGTAACCGACTCCGGCGGACCTCTTCCAATCGTCAAACAGGGTAAAGGCGAGGTCGTCGTCAATATCAGCCTGTTGGCCATAGCCTCCGCTATACGTCTTTTTATTATCTCCGCCCGGAAAAGCCGCTCCGGCAGGGTACACCGTTATGGTATATACATTCGGGACAGGGGTGTATACGGCGGTGAAATATAGGTCTTCCATGACTGTGTAGCTCTCGTTGAGCCCATATATTTTACCGTCTTGATCTTTCCACCCGGTAAGGGCATAGGTGTACTCCGGATCTTCAGGCGCAACGACGGCACTTGCGGGCAGCACGTTCATGGTCGTGCCCATTAGACAATTGCCGGAATCCATTCCAAAACTGTCCAGATAAGCTTGCATGTAAGGCGCGAATGTACCCGCTCCCGCATCAAATGTTACTGTGAAACGATTTTGGGCATATTCAGCAACATAGAGGTATTCGTAGAACCGAGTCCAGTCGGTGGATAAGCCTGCGTAATTCTGATTCCACAGGGAGCCATGGACTATGGGACCCGCAGCCAGGGACTGCGGCGGCTTCTTCCATTTATGCACATAGGCGCCCGCCGAGTAATTGTTAAACAGTCCGTTTCCGGAATAGTTTTCCGGGACTTCGTATTCGTAACTGTAAACCGGCGTATCCGTAGGATATCCGCTCACGTAGGCCAGGTCCGGCCGGTAGCTGATCACCCCTCTTCCGTCAGCTGCCTGTTCCAGCCTATATTTGCCGCCTGCCGGTTGAAGCTGGTTGAGGGCGGTTACGGTGATTGCCGGATAGCCTGTTTCCACGTACCAGTTCACGGGCGCCGCCCAGCCGCCGAAGGGGGCGTCATATCCCGCCGGAAGTGTGGGAAGCTCCTCGCAGTTCACGGCATATACGTCAAAGTGCCAACGGCCGCCGTAGTGTGTGACAATGGCTTCCAACCGCTGCAGCTTCTCCGCCGTTATAACGTATTCGGTATCCTGCATTATTGCGCTGCCGAAATCCGGGGAAACGCCCTTTACAACGCAATTGTCTCCATATTCCAAAATATTCATCCATGTGAGATATTGAAAGCCTTCTAACTGATGCAGAACCGGCGCGCCGGGCACCTGCCCCACCAGAACCGCCCTTTGGTCAAGCAGGGTTTTGTTCCCGTCCATATCCAAATAGTAGGTCGCTTTATAGGATTCCAGGCTGCTTATATCGCTGATAACCAGGCTGGGATCTGCCCAGACTATAGTAATGCCTTTTTGAGAATACATCAGGTATTCATAGCTTTCGGGCACGACCGTATGGGTCCCGAAGGCCAGGGTGCTGCCTTTATAATAAATTACGGCGGAACTGGTCAGCAATTTTGTACCCGGCGCATAATAAGGATAGACGGTGTGGTCACCGATTTTGTCCGCCCTAATCTTAATGATCTCTTTTGTCCTATCGACCTCAAAATAGGGCGACGGTATGACAATGTTGAAATTTTTTGGATTGGCATACTCTCCCCCTTTGACGATATCCCCTGTCTTCAAATCGATAAACTGAGCGTCGAACAGCCCGGCGCCCCCTGTCAGGGGCAGGTTGTCCCGCATGAGGATGTGCGAACCGCTGTTGACGAATCTGAGCATAAGATATTGATCGCCGAATGTGTATACCGGCCATTTTTTGTCCAAAAACTTCCATCCGGCTTTTGCTTTAAAAACTTGTGAGCGTACAAAAACCTCCATTTCAAGATAAACACCGACCTCGAAGTACAGCCCGCCCTGTATGTCAGTTCCCTTATAGTACGGGCGTAAATGCCTGTAGTGCTGCAAATGGACAAGGCCATACATATCGGCATACACCCCAAGCTCCATCGACATTCCCGCGTCAAAAATTTTTTTCATTCCAATGATTCCGACAGTCACCTCACCCTTCACTCCGGCTTTGACTCCAAAATATCCGGCGGCCCAAAGGTCGATATAGTATTGATTGTCATAACCTTCAAAGGGCAGATTGTAATTCCTCCTATCCCCATTATCCAGATTGTAGTAGAAACCCAGCGCCCGTGCGCCGAGAAAGGTCATGTCGGCGTGAATGCCCGCCGCAAAGCTGGCCTTGATTACGAAATCCAGCTCGAATTCGACCTCAACGACCGGCGCCTCGGGAATTATCTCGATACTGGTTTTGACAATCGGCAGTGAGATGAGATCGATGTAGTCCCCCTGGTCGGCAAGCACTTTTTTCAGCATGGCAGAGGCGCCCTCGCCGGATTCCTCGTCGCCGTTCATCAATTTGGTGAGTTCCTCAGTCACATCGATTTCATAGGCGTATTCCGGGTCCTTGCTGACGGATTTCGCAATAACCCCCACTGTAATGTCGGTTTGTGAATATACATTGGTAAGGAAGGTGACCTCCAGGTCGTCCCAAGTATTCGGCCTGTTCCAGACCCCCTGGTATTTGGCGTTCAGACCGGCGAATATGCTCATGTATTGAGTGACCTTGAAGGCGGCTTCTACTTCCACCTTGTCTTTAATCGTTCCGTTGTAGCTGAACTCGACCGTAACAAAATAGCCTGATCCATAGGGAAGATTTGCGTTATCCGTCTCTCCGGTCGTCGCCTTGACGTCTTTTAGCTCTAAAAACATATCGAACATGGCCGGCAAAAGCGGTTTTTCATTTTTCCGCGACGGCGTTTTGAAACCATAATCCGCAGCCGATGATTCCGACACCAGGCTTTGTATCGTCGGGCTTTCGGCAAGCGCAGTATTCAGCAGCTCTCTCATTTTCCGGGCTCCTGCGCTTTGTGCCGCCTGAGCCTCCAACGCATGCATGTCAAGTCCGGCCATGTAGTCGTCAAGGTCGATTTTCAGATCAGGCAGAAAAACCTCCAGAGAGTCGAAGACATCCACCAGCTGGCTGTTCTGTGTTTGAAGAGTAATAACGCCTTCTTCTTCAGTCAAATCCGTTATATTGAGGTATTGTGTTTCGCGGTGGTTTTCATCCTGCAAGTCGTATATGAAATCCTTGATGCGGATGGTAGTCCTTGCTTCAGGATTGACGCTGTTAAGCCGGAAAGCATCCCTGACGCCGCTGTATTTGAGCGCCGGAATCTCCATTGAACCGGCGCCTGTCTCTTCGTCTGAAATGTAATCGCTTACATCGTCCCAGTCCACATCGAGGATACTGTCATTAAAATCAATGATCTTTGTTTCCTCTTTGTGCGGCCGGAGGGTAAGCGTGCGCAGGGCTGCGTCCTCGCCCTCGAAGGTCAGTCCGATGTCTTTCAGGGAAAAAGTATACAGGCAGCCCGCTTCATAATCCGTCTGCGGCTCAATCTCATAACACTCGCCGCCCCGGTCGTTCACGCTGAACTCGGGAACCTGTCCGGTTCCTTCAATAAGGACATAGTCCCCAAGGTTTCCCTCTGTCAGCGGCGTATCCGGCGACACAATGGAGACGGCATGGCGCGGGTCGCATTCGTCTATGAACTTATCCGATTCGGAGTATTCCTGATAGTTATTTTCACACTGGGCCCAGTTGGCATACAAAGTCATATTCCCCGTAACCGGCCGGGTGGCGTCGAAGATTTCAGTGAAAGAGGCATCCGTATACCAGCCGGTAAAAACGCTGCCAGGCCGGGCGGGCTGGGGCACAGCGGTCAGCGTCGAACCCCTGGACACAGTGGAGGGCGCTATTTTCGGTTCCCCGAAGGTTTCATAATATACTTTTACGGTATCTCCGTGATCCGAACCCCCATCATCCGAATCTCTATTATTCGAAGGGCTGCCGGTATGGCCGGAGGCCAGTGCGCCCCCTGTGCCCGTATATGCCATGCCGGCTATTGTAACGCCTATACCCTTGTCCACGATAATATTATTGAGCATTGCATTCACGCTGTTATCGATTACGCAGCCGCTTGCATGGATGTTGATTTCATCAATTTGACCTGTTCCGGTGATCTGCAAAGGTGCGTTCAGGTTCAGCTTCCCAAGGGTACTGCCGGCCAAAAGCGCAAGCGACGAGATATTTCCGTCAGGCAGTATGACCCGGTATGTGATCCCTCCGGCTGTGACGGTCATTGTGCCGTCGGCGTTCAATACCGCCTGATCGATTTTTCCGCCCAGGGTCAAAGATCCCTTTTCAGCGTCAAAGGTCACTGTGATCCCGTCGCAGGTAACCGTCCCCGAATTGAGAATGGTGAGCCCGGTGACTCTTGTACCGTCGGAAATAGTAAGGTGGGTATTAGTCAAGCTGTTCATTTCGACGGCTCCCAGATCGCCCCCGGTAACAAAAATGGAATTGGGGCCTCCGCCGCGAATATATGTCGTTTTTGCGACTATAACATTATCCAGCGTCGTGCTGCCGTCACCGATGCCCTCCATGAGATAGAGGGAACGGGATATCCGTACGTCCTTGAGCGATACGCCGCCGGTGCATACAACAGCATTGCCGGTCGTATTGCCGCCGTATTCTCCCGGCCTGCTGTAGAAACCTCCGACCATATTGTCCAGAATGGTCACTGCCTCGGCTCTGGTGATATCGGCCCCGGGGTCAAACACATTTCCGGGTTTGCCCCTTATGCAGCCCGCCTCATGCAGCCCTCCCACAAAGCCCGACGCCCATGGGGAGATCGATTCTGAATCGGAAAAGGGCTCAGGGTCAGAGGCGCTTTCTCCCAGGCCAAAGGTCCGGGATACAAGCACCGCCGCTTCCTCCCGGGTGATTCTATCCTCCGGCCGCGCTTTGCCGCCATAGCCGGTCATGACACCGGCTGCAGCCAGACTGAGTACATCATTGAAATACCATTTGCCGGAGCTCACATCGGAAAAAGGATTTTCGGCTGCTGCAGCATATCCGACCACCTTCCGGAGTACGGCCGCCATTTCCGCACGGGTTATTGGGTCCTCCGGCCGGAACCTCCCGTCATAGCCGCTGAGAACGCCGTATTCAGACCACCTTTCAATGGCAGCCGACGCCCAGTGGCCGGATGTGTCCTTATAACGCGTTTCCGCAGCAATACCCGTTGCGGGCACGTTGCAAACAACCGTTATGACCGTTAGAATCAGCGCTAGGGCACGTTTGCTTAAATGCGTCATCAAACTCTCCTTTCGACTAATGTGCCAGGCACATAGGTTATTAGGTTATTTTTTAAGTGCTACATACATTATAGTCGTATTCACGACATATTAAAAGCAGCCTGGACATATTAAAAGCAGCCTGGACATATTAAAAGCAGCCTGGAATAAATAACGACTGATTTTTAGTCAGATTTTTCTATATTAATTGTTGTAGTATCTTCAAACACATACAAGGTGAACACCGGGCAAATAATCACGCCGGTGCGGTTATGGTGAATCAGTCACTTAATTATATTTTCTCTTCCCATACTGTTTGATTGCCCTCTGTGTATACTTTTTGACAAAGCCTGTTTTCTGCTCTGTGTACCCGTCCCGGTCATGTTCGAAAGGTTTCAGGAGGGACAGCTTCAGCTTCTCATATTCCTCTGCAATTTCGGAATGCTCATTCAGATAATCGCAAAAATATAGTTCATCGTTATCGCCAAAATCCCGCAAATGCAGATGAAAAACCCGTTCCGCAAAGCCGTCCGGTGTGTAGCCTTTATTAAAGTCCATGCGGTTTTTGCTTTGTGCCATACAAATATAACCACTTTTTATAAGCAGTTCCTTAATTGTTTGATGTTCGGTGAGCGGTGCTTCCGCTAAAATATCAACAATCGGTTTGGCCCGGATTCCTTTGATAGCCGTGCTTCCAATGTGATAAATCCGGACATCCCCCGGCAAAAAAGAGGTCAGAAAAACCTGCTCGTCCCGATACCATTTTTCCCAGTATTCCTTATGCTCCGTTAACTGGATTGGAAACAGTTCCCACAATTCCCTGAGTGTCATTTCAGATAATGGTTTACGCATTACTTTGTTCGCCCCTCATCCTTTTCATCTATCTTCTGAAAAATCACAGTCTGTTTTTTCAGAGATATTTTACCGACCTGATAGCCATAATCCTTTAACTCTTTTTTAGAATTCAAAAAAGAGTGATCGATTGGTATCCCCGCAATATCTTTGATTTCATCAAAAGTCAATTGCAACGACCGGTTTCCGTTTTGTTGAACATATTCCCATAATGCATTGTATTTACTCACTGCAATCGCCTGCTTTCCTCAGAAATAATATATTTTTGCTTCTGCGTCATCCCTTTCGCTTTGCGCGCTTCGCTGATAAAACCGACCATTTTGTTTGTTTCGTTAAAAATAACACCTCATTTCAAATAAAGAATATAGGATTGCTTGACGCATTACAACCGAATATTGCTTGAATGCATATAAACTGTATACACTACCATTGCTATAATCTGGTATAATAGAAAAGCAAACTAAGTATTC
>CAYURW010000010.1:326-36056 GCA_964447145.1 uncultured Clostridiaceae bacterium | reverse complement strand
GACAAAATTTCGAGTATGGGACTAAAAAACGCGATATTTATGGATTATGTTAATATAAATGCGACTTATATTAACTGTTTAGGCGGATTTAGCCGATGATTCAGTCCCTTAATCAAAATTTTGTCCAAAAATCTATATAAAAAGGTTTATTATCGCTGTTTAATAGGTTTACATAAGCTACAAGCACTTGATCTAAGCACTTGCGCCGAAATTTCCTCAGAGAAATTCTTATGGGCATCAAATGCGGCCGCGGCCGCTTTTGCTCTTGTATCATTTCATATTGAATGCTTTTCCTCCTTAAATATTATATTTGTGATTATTTCGTTATCGTCCTCGGTTTCCTTTTCAATAATACTTATGGATCGGAGCATAAAAGCATTTATAAAGGACCGAATCCATATCTCCTTAATATCATAAAACCCGGGGCATAATTTTACAAAGCCTTCATTGAAGTTGTTCTGATTAAGCTTGCTGAAATGCCAGGCTAATCCGTTTTGTGACGTTTCCAGATAGTCTGCCCCGGGAATACCTATATAAAGGGATTTTATCAGGAGGTATACATCATCGGCCTCTGACTGCCCATTGAATTTTCTTTTTAATTTTTTTCCCCATTTGAGCCCATTTTCTTCAAAAATTTTCTTGGCATTCAAAACTGCACTTTCTCCAAACACATCAAAAATATTGATAAGATAATTTATGAGCCCTATGGAAATGGAACCATATCTGCAAGTATCCTCTGAAACGTCCGCAGCCATATGTCTTTTTACAAATCTTTTTTTATTACTCACTATTTTGGATAATATATTTCTATACCGGTGTTCATACACTGTTTTCAGTGTTTTTTCCAAATCCTTAACTATTGAGAGTTTGATGCTTATAAGCTCGTCGTTATTCAACAGAGGCACAAGCCTCACCTCCGGATTATATGCCTGCGGCGCATTTAATAGTATTATTTCAATATTGACCTTATTTATCCTCACCCTTCACAAATTAATTGAGAATACATATTATGTTTAGTAGAAAACCGCTATGCAACTTATACATAAGGACCAGCGGCAAAAGCACTTTCATCTATTGTTATATTATCTGTTTTTCATAAGCGAGAGGGGATTTTGCATGTTAAAGATCACAAACAAAAAAAGGCTAAGCCTGCTCAGAAGTATTGAAAATATGCGAAATTCCAGAATACTCTCATATATCTCTTACACCCCGATGGATGATTATGTACTGGTTCCGCTGTACAAGCAGCTTTGCAGCATCGGGAAAACAGAAAGGCTGGACCTTTTTTTGACCAGCTATGGCGGCGCCGTAGATACTCCGTACAAAATAGTAAACCTGATAAGAGAGTTCTGCGATGAGTTCAGCGTTATCATACCCTTTGTTGCCAAAAGCGCTGCAACAATGGTGGCTATTGGCGCAGACGAAATAGTGATGGGCCCCATTTCCGAACTGGGCCCCATAGATCCCCTTGTCAGGCATCCCCTTTATAATGATTTGTGGGTCCCTGTTCAATCAATAAGGCTTTGCATAGATTTTATGGAAGAAAAGCTTGCCCACAGCAAGGATCCCAAAATTACTACCTCAGTGCTCTATCCCATTTCAAACAAGCTTGATCCCTGGACCTTAGGAGATTATGAGAAGTCTATAAAAGCGTCATATCAATATGCCGAAGCCCTACTTGAAAATAATATGTTTAAAGAAAACAAGGAAAGAGCAAAAACAGTGACAAAAATAATGACTGAGAAATATTTTTCCCATGGGTATTGCATAAACAGAAAGGAAGCATTTAATGACCTGGGGCTGAAAGTCGTATATGCCGACGGGGACTTGTGGCGTTTGATATGGGCACTGTATTTGGCTTATGATGATTACATGCAGGGGAAGAACTATTCCTCTGTAATAGAAACAGTAAGCGGAGTGCTTGATATTGCCGGAGAATAGCAAATGCACTCTTGAGCTAAACTTGAGCATTTATCATGATTTGGCAAGAAGACCCCAATCTCTTAGCCTACCTTACTCACAATAACTTGACATCAAAAAAAGAATTATCTATAATCATACCGTAAAGGCAAATACTAAAGGTACAGAACACAATACGATATGGGAGGAAGGACTGTGAATCCTGTTGCTTTTGAAATATTCGGAATAAAGATAATGTGGTATGGCATCCTGCTTTCGGCTGGTATAATGGCAGGGTTGCTTGTTGCATTCAATGAAGCAAAAAGGCTGGGGCATGACCCAGAGTACATAATAGATCTTTCTTTATGGTGCGTTCCTGCAGCCGTAATAGGTGCAAGGCTCTATTATGTCGCCTATGAGTGGGAGTATTACAGAGGGGATATAATGAAGATAATAAACATCAGGGAAGGCGGCCTTGCAATTCATGGGGCCCTTATTGCGGCAGTACTTACCGGATACATTTTTACAAGGGTAAAAAAGATATCTTTCTGGGAAACTGCAGACATTACAGCACCGTCTATAATATTGGGTCAGGCAATTGGCAGGTGGGGCAACTATGCTAATTCGGAATCCCACGGGGGGCCGACGGATTTGCCCTGGGGCATAATAGTAGACGGTATAAAGGTGCATCCTACCTTTTTGTATGAATCCCTTTGGAACATTGGAGTTTTTATAGTTCTGCTTTTTTATAGGAAAAAGAAGAAATTGACTGGGGATGTGTTCCTCCTTTACGGTATCCTTTATTCAATAGGCAGGTTTTGGATTGAAGGGTTGAGGACAGACAGCCTTATGTTTATGGGAATGAGGCAGGCCCAGATAATAAGTGTAGCGATAATAGCAGGTTTTTCTGCCCTTATGGTATACCGAAGGAAAAAGAAAAACCGGGCACCGGAAGAAACACCTGAACCGAATGAAATAGCTGAATTGGCAGAAGCCGCTGAACCGAATGAAATAGCTGAATTGGCAGAAGCAACAGAACCGAATGAAATAGCTGAATTGGCAGAAGCAACAGAACCTGATATAACGGTTGAACCAGATAAAGCCGCCGAATCCAGCGAAACAGCTGAACAGGGAAAAACTGAACAGGGAAAAACTGAACAGGGAAAAACTGAATAGGGAAACAGCTGAGCAGTTTTAGAAAAATAAAATAAATGATACAAGGGCTTATAGGTCTTTTGTATCATTTTTGTTTTTTTGCTGTTTTTTAAAAATAAAGAAGGAATTACACTTTCTATATAGAATATGTCATAAAGTGGACTAAAGTGGAGCGAAGTGGTTCGCAAGGTGGTGAGTATATGTTTATAGGCGAATACCAACATACCCTTGATCCGAAGAACAGAATTATAATGCCCTCCAAATTCAGAGAAAAGCTTGGGGACAGCTTTGTCATGACCAAGGGATTGGATAACTGCCTTTTCGTATACTCTTCACAGGAGTGGACCATAGTGGAGGAAAAGCTCAAGAGCTTGCCCATGACAAATAAGGATGCCAGAGCCTTTGTAAGATTCTTTTTTGCGGGAGCCTGTGAGTGTGAGCTGGACAAGCAGGGCAGGGTGCTGATGCCTAATAACCTCAAGGAATACGCAAAAATTGACAAAGAGCTTGTTATTATAGGCGTTTCAACCAGAATCGAAGTTTGGAGCAGAGAAGAATGGAATAAATTCAACAGCGATGCAAACATTAGCTATGAAGATGTGGCGGAAAAGATGTCACAGCTCGGAATATAGTGATAAGGAAATGTGAAGCGGATGATATCGGATTTTGAACATATACCTGTGCTTCTTAAAGAAACCTTGGAATACCTTGACCCTAGGAAGGGTGGCGTTTACATTGACGGAACCCTGGGAGGGGCGGGGCATTCGGTTGAAATAGCAAAAAAGATCATTCCCGGGGGAGTAATTATTGGCATTGACCAGGATATCAATGCTATAAATGCGGCAAAAAAACGCTTGGATGTGTATGGGGAAAATGTAATTGCAGTTCATGGAAATTTTAAGAATCTAAAGGCAATTGCCAATGAAAAGGGTTTTGAGAAGGTAGACGGAGTCCTTCTGGACGTTGGAGTGTCTTCCCATCAGATAGATGAGGGAGAGAGGGGCTTCAGCTATATGCATGATGGACCACTGGATATGAGGATGGATATGGGAAGCAACTGGGATGCTTCGGATATTGTTAATAATAGCTCAGAACAGGAGCTTACAAAAATATTAAGGGATTATGGAGAAGAAAAGTGGGCTGCGAGGATTGCCAGCTTTATTGTATCGGAAAGAAAAAAGGGCAGGATCAATACAACTTTTGAGTTAACGGATATTATCAAAATGGCAATTCCGGCGGCTGTGCGGAGGGACGGAGGACATCCTGCCAAAAGGACCTTTCAGGCCCTAAGGATAGCAGTCAACGATGAACTGGAGGTTTTGAAGCAGGCGATCAAAAGCGCAGCAGATATCCTGAGACCCGGGGGCAGGCTGGTGGTAATCACCTTTCATTCCCTTGAGGATAGAATAGTAAAAACTCAGTTTAACAATATGGAAAAGCCATGTACATGCCCGCCGCAATTGCCGGTATGCGTATGCGGAAGGGAGCCCATTCTCAGAGTCCTTACCAGGAAGCCTATAACTGCAGGAGAGGAGGAGCTCTCCGCAAATATCAGGGCAAAAAGCGCCAAGCTGAGGGCGGCTGAAAGAGTGAGTTCTAAAAGGGGTTAGGGGGGAATAAGAATGTTAAGGGCAGATAATAGTGCGTATGATTACAGCAGATATGAACAGCTGGAGCTGGAACAAGTCCGGGAAACATATGCAGAACCCCGTAAAAAACCGCAAAAAAAGACCAAACCCAAGACTCATCTCATGAGTATATTGTTTGTTTTTGCTTTGAGTGTTTTTATAATATCCAGATATGCGTATATAGCAGAAGTAAATTACAATATAGCCAGCCTAAAAAAAGAATATGATGCAGCAATGAAGGAGAATACAGACCTTAATATTGAGCTCATGAAGGCTGTCAGCCTTGAGACCCTTGAAAAAACTGCTATTGAGGAACTTGGCATGCAGTACCCGGATGTACGGGATCAGATTGCCTATGTAAATGTAGGAACTCCGATGCCTGAAGACCCTAATGATGAGAGGGACTTTTATAACCTGGGTGATTTGTCGGAGAACAGATATATAGCATATACAAAAGCTGTGATAAATAATATCCTCAATGTGCTTGATTAATGGTTGTTCTGAAGGTGGTGTATTAATTTGTCCGGCATAAAGCTTATAATAAAAAGAAGAGTGGTATTTATCTTCTTTGCTTTTTTTGCAATTTATTTGGGGCTTTTGGGGAGACTTGCCTTTATTCAGATAATAAATAGCGCAGAATACCAGCAAAAGGCAATGGAACAGTGGACGAGGGATATCCCAATCAAGTCCGAAAGAGGAATAATATATGATAGAAATATGAAAAAAATGGCGGTCAGTGCGACCGCATACGAAATATATGTGAGGCCGGCCATGGTAAAGGATAAGGAGTCAGTTGCCGATGCCCTTTCGGAAGTTCTGGGAATGGATAAGGACTCTCTTATCCAAAAGGTTACTGCCAAAAAGGATACTGTGCTGATCAAAAGAAAGGTGGATACGGATAAGGTAAAGCTGCTCAGGGAAAAGGAGCTTAGCGGGATTATATTTAACGATGACAGCATGAGATTTTACCCTCAGAGCAATTTTGCCTCTTATGTTCTTGGCTTTACAAATCCGGACAACCAGGGACAGGACGGGGTAGAGCTTACCTATGAGAAATACCTGAATGGTTTTCCGGGTAGAAGCATAGTTATGACAGATGCTCATGGACAGATGCTTCCCGGGAGCGACACCAAGTATTATGAGCCCCAGGACGGATTAAACCTTGTTCTTGCCGTTGATGAAGTAATACAGCATTTTGCTGAAAAGGCTGTTGACAATGCCTTGGCCGAAAATAAGGCAAAACGGGTCATAGCAATAGTGATGGAGCCAAAAACCGGCGATGTTCTGGCAATGACCGCCAAGCCTGATTTTGACAACAATGACCCCCGCAGCATACCTGAAGAGCTGAAGGACAAATGGAGTACATTAAGCGGAAAAGAACAGCTGGATGCTTTTTTTAAGGTCTGGAGAAATCCTGCCATATCAGATTCCTATGAGCCCGGTTCCACCTTTAAGGTAATAACCTCCTCGGCAGGATTGGAGGAAAATGTAGTTGAGCCTGACAGCCATTTTAATTGTGTAGGGCATATTATGGTAGCGGGTAAAAGAATTAAATGTTGGAGAAGCTACAAACCTCACGGAAACCAAAGCTTTGCAGAAGCCGTCAAAAACTCCTGCAATCCGGTATTTGTCGAGGTTGGACAGAAGCTTGGGAAAGAAAAGCTGTACAAATACATAAAGGCCTTTGGCTTTGGGTCCCCCACAAACATTAAGCTCCCGGGGGAGGCAAGCGGTATAGTGAGGAACTTGAGCGGGATAGGGCCTGTAGAGCTTTCAAACAATTCCTTTGGGCAGGGGATATCGGTCACACCCATTCAGTTGATAACGGCAATGTCTGCCATTGCTAACGATGGTTATCTTATGGAGCCCAGGATTGCAAAAAAAGTGATTAATGACGAGGGGGATACTATTCATGAGTTCCAGCCCCGTGTTGTGCGGCAGGTAATATCGGGAGAGACTTCAGCAACAATGAGACAGATCCTTGAATTTGCAGTGGCACCGACAGCATCTTCTTATATACCGGGTTACAAGGTAGCCGGCAAAACAGGTACTGCCCAAAAAGCCGAAGGGGGAATATATGTGGCCGGCAAGTTTGTATCTTCCTTTTGCGGCTTTGCCCCAGCCAATGATCCTAAAATATCGGTGCTGGTAATAATAGATGAACCCGGAGGGGGGCAGCACTTTGGTGGAGTAATTGCAGCACCTGTAGCTAAAAGCATATTATATGATTCCTTGAGGTATTTGGATATTAAGCCTCAATATACAGAGGAGGAGCAAAAGCTCCTGCAAAAACCCCTGGTCAAGGTTCCGGAAGTAAGGAATATGCCTCTTAAGGATGCTGTCAAGGAATTGGCCAAATTCAAGTTAAAGTATAGTGTAGATGCGGAGTATGAGCACAATATGGAATCGGTGATACTGGATCAGACCCCAAAACCCGGAGCTGATTTGAATGAAGGGTCTTATGTGATACTGGATGTAAAACCCATACAATAGCCTGAAATATACTACCAAGGCAGCAGAATTAAGGCAGTTCTTTAATTCCGGTTGCCTTTTTGCGAAGAGTGGTAGATAATAGTAGGGTGATTTGCAGTATATATGTACCAGAACATGTCAACAATGGTAGTATGAAGGAGGACATAAAATGAAGCTGCGGGAAGTGTTAAAAGGAATAGATATGATTTCCTTCTCAGGAGATCTTGATACTGAAATAAGCGGAATAGCATACGACTCCAGGAATGTGAAGAAGGGAGGGCTGTTTGTTTGCGTCAGCGGGTACACCTGTGACGGTCACAGTTATATTAATGATGCCATGCAGAGGGGAGCAGCCGCCTTCATTGTGGAGAAAGACACCGGAATAGAGAGGACAGCGGTGGCAAAAGTCCTTAATTCCAGATCTGTAATGCCTGTTATTGCATCTAACTATTACGGAAATCCGGCACAGAGGTTAAAGCTGATCGGTATTACAGGCACCAACGGAAAGACCACGACCACCTATCTGACAAAATCCATTATGGAAGCCGGCAATAAAAAAATCGGGCTCCTGGGCACCATATCCACACAAATAGGAGATAAGGTCTATATTTCCTCGAGGACTACTCCGGAGGCATTGGATCTCCAGAAGCTTTTTGCAGAGATGGCGGACAGCGATGTGGATTACGTTGTTATGGAAGTGTCTTCACACTCCCTTGAACTGGGGAGGGTGGATGGCTGCAGTTTCAGGACCGGAGTTTTTACAAACCTTACGCAGGATCACCTGGATTTTCACAAAACCATAGAAAACTACAGGAATGCGAAGAAAAAGCTCTTTTATATGACAAAGGGCATAAACATAATTAACGTGGATGATGAGCACGGCCGGATAATAATTGAAGAATTGAAAGGGCTGGATACACCTCTTATTACATATGGAATAGATAATAAGGCCGATATTATGGCAAAAAACATTGATATTACTTCCAGGGGTGTAAACTTTACATTTGTCACCCCCGAATACGAAATAGAGCTGAATATAAGAATACCCGGAAAATTCAGTGTATATAATGCTTTGGCAGCCGCCTCAATAGCATATGGGGAGGGAATAAGCAGAGAGGTGATAAAAGAAGGCCTGAACAATGCCGGGATAGTGCCCGGCAGGTCGGAAATAGTAAGGACAAATACCCCTTATACAGTTATAATCGATTATGCCCATACCCCTGACGGCTTGCAAAATATACTTGCTTCTATAAAGCAATATGCAAGAGGAAGGATTATAACACTCTTTGGATGCGGGGGAGACAGGGATAAGGAAAAGAGGCCGATAATGGGACGCATTGCAGGCAAAATGTCCGATTACTGTATTATAACATCGGACAATCCAAGATCTGAGGACCCAATGGATATAATCAAGCAGGCAGAGACCGGAATAATATTTACAGACTGTGACTATATTTGTATAGAAAACAGAAGAGATGCAATAAAATTTGCACTTTCCGCAGCAAGACCGGAGGATATAGTTCTGTTGGCAGGAAAGGGCCATGAGACTTACCAGATATTAAAGGACAGAACGATTCCCTTTGATGAAAGAGAAATTGTGGAAGAGCTTCTAAGGGAGGAAATATAATGGAAGTCCTGCATGTGGAAGAGATCCTAAAGGCAGCCGGAGGAAGGCTTGTGAACGGAAGGGAAGGCCTTAAGGTTTTTGGGGTTAGCATTGACAGCAGAAGTATCAAACCCGGGGATATGTTTATTGCAATAAAGGGAGAAAGTCATGACGGGCATGATTTTATCCCCGATGCTGCAGAAAAGGGCGCTTCTTTGATAATAGCCCGGGGACAACCGGCAGGCTGCAGTGTGCCTTGTATATTGGCAGAAGATACCTTGAAGGCGCTTCAGGATATTGCGGCATATTACAGGGGGAAATTCAATATACCCTTTGTAGCAGTGACCGGGAGTTCCGGAAAGACCACCACAAAGGATATGATTGCATCAGTGCTTTCCCAAAAGTACAAAACACTAAAAACCGAGGGAAACTTCAACAATGCAATCGGGGTTCCCCTGACACTGCTCAGGCTTCAGCGGGATCATGAAATTGCGGTGCTGGAAATGGGAATGAACAATTCCGGGGAGATAAGGCTGCTTTCTGATATTGTAAGACAGGACATTGGTATAATATCTAATGTTGGTATTGCTCATATAGAGAATCTGGGTTCAAGGGAAAATATACTAAAGGCCAAGCTGGAACTGTTTTCTTTTTTTAACGAAAACAGTACTGCTGTAATAAATGGGGACAATGATATGTTAGGCTGCCTTTATTCCGAAAAATTCAAGGTAATAAGGTTTGGTCTGGCCGGGGGTAATGATATAATTGCCTACGGAATAGAAGAAAAGGGAGAGGAAGGAATAAATTTCTCTGTTGATCTTGGGGGGGCCGGATCGAATTTTAATGTCCCGGTCCCGGGAATGCATAATGTGTATAATGCTTTGTCCGCCATTGCTGTTGCAGAGATTTTCAATATGGATGCAAAGGATATAAGAGAGGGGCTAAAAAGCTTCAGGCCCTCAAAAATGAGAATGGACGTTATAAGGTTAGGAAGAGGTATCAGGCTGATTAGTGATGTATACAATGCGAACCCTGAATCAATGAAAGCTGCAATTGATGTACTCCGTTCTCTGAAGACGGAGGGCAGAAGCATATGTGTCCTTGGTGACATGCTTGAACTGGGGAGCATTTCCGGTGAGGAGCATTACAAAATTGGAATGTACACGGCCTCTGCAGGAGTCGATTTATTAATCACGGCAGGAAACTTCTCGGAGAATGTCAAAGAAGGATGGCTGGCATCCGGGATGGGCAGGGACAGCATATATGTGTTTCCCTCTACAAAGGAAGCAGCTATATGCCTTGAAGGGGTTGCCCGGCCGGGAGATACAGTTCTTGTAAAAGGGTCAAGAGGAATGAAGATGGAATATATAGTCGATTATTTCCGTGAGAGGGGATAGGCTTTGATGTACGATTTGATGTCCGGGGAATACCAGATCTATATTATATGTATTATTTCCGCCTTTGTGTTGTCTTTGGTAACGGGTCCCATTTTCATACCTTTACTCACCAGGCTGAAGCTTGGGCAGATGGTCAGGGGCGACGGGCCCAGAAGCCATTTGATAAAGACAGGGACTCCGACAATGGGGGGCCTTATTATAATAGTGCCTGCCATACTTGTGGCTCTGGCTTTTTCCAAGGACAAGGATATGCTTTTAGCTGCTGTAACTACGGCTCTTTTTGGTATGATAGGTTTTGTTGATGACTTTCTTAAGATTAGAAATAAAAGGTCACTGGGTCTCAGAGCCTATCAAAAAATAATTGCTCAGCTTCTGGTATCGGTATTTTTGGCCTTTGTTGCCTCCGGAATATCTCAGGTAGGCACATCCGTATTTATACCTTTTACCGGAAAGTTCATAGACTTGGGTATATTATACATTCCCTTCATAGTTTTTGTCCTTATATCCACCGTAAACTGCGTAAACCTTACAGATGGGCTTGATGGGCTGGCGGGGGGCACGACTGTGGTAATACTGGGATTTTTTTCAGTAATTGCCCTTGCCGCAAAACATATAGGGCTGTTGGTTTTTACAGGTGCACTGATTGGTGCCCTCCTTGGCTTTTTAAGGTTTAATTCCCACCCCGCACAGGTTTTTATGGGGGATACGGGTTCATTGGCTTTGGGAGGGGCCATTGCTGTCCTTGCAGTTATTACAAAGCTACCTGTTTTTATTCCTATAATTGGGGCAATATACGTCCTTGAAGGTCTTTCGGTAATAATTCAGGTAATCTATTTCAGATATACTGGGGGAAAAAGGCTTTTTAAGATGGCACCCCTCCATCATCATTTTGAGCTTAGCGGATGGGCTGAATCTAAAATTGTAGCGGTGTTCATAATAGCGACCATAATTCTGTCACTGATAGGATTACTCGGGTTGTCATAACATACAAAACATGCAGGATGGTGCAAAATATATTGGAGGGGCATTGTTTATGCAAATCAATGGTAAGAAAGTACTGATAATCGGTGCTGCAGTTACCGGGGTCCCTGTAGTTAAGGTGTTAAGCCGTCTTGGGGCCGATATTGTTTTGAATGACTTCAAGAAAGCCGGTGAATTGGAAGGTGTAATCAAGGAAATAGAACAGCTTCCAATAAGACTGATAGCAGGGGGGCATCCGGCATGGCTGGCGGAGGACTGTGACTTTGTTGTAATAAGCCCGGGGGTGCCTCCGGACATTCCGCTGGTGCAGAGGGCAAGGGCTTTGGGAAAGGAAGTTATAAGCGAAATTGAACTGGCTTTTCGGCTCACCTCCACACCTATTGCTGCAATTACAGGTACAAATGGCAAAACAACCACTACTGCCCTTTTGGGAGAGATTATGAAAGCCTCGGGGAGGCGGACCTTTATTACCGGAAATATAGGAAATGCAATGATAAATGAGGTAGAAAATGCCGGGCCGGAGGACATATTTGTACTTGAGGTAAGCAGTTTTCAGCTTGAAGCCACATCGGAATTCAAGCCCCTGGTATCCGCAGTGCTTAATATTACACCGGACCATCTGAACAGGCACGGTACAATGGAAAATTACATAAATACCAAATGCAAAGTATTCATTAATCAGGATAAAGGGGACTACACAATACTGAATAAGGATGACCCCAATACTTCAAAGCTTGCAGGGATTCCCGGAAGCAATGTCCTTCTGTTCAGTAGAAAGGAAGAGGTGGATCAAGGGGCATTTTTGGAAAACGGATATTTGGTTGTCAGGGTTGGGGGTAAAAAAGAAACAATAATACACAAGGAAAGTATTTTCATCCCCGGGCTTCACAATCTGGAAAATGCCTTGGCAGCATCTCTTATGGCATACTGCCTTGGAGTTCCCGCCTCAAGGATCGGAGCAGCCATTGAAAGTTTTAAGGGAGTTGAGCATAGAATAGAATATGTTGAGGAGATTGAAGGGGTGGTCTATTATAATGACTCAAAGGGTACTAATATAGACGCTTCCATAAAGGCCATTGAGGCAATGAAACGGCCTGCGGTAATAATTGCAGGGGGGTATGACAAGGGAAGCGAATATGACGATTTTGTAAAAGCCTTTGAAAATATTGTAAAACACGTTGTGCTGATGGGTAAAACCGCTGGCAAAATTGAAGCGACAGCCCATAAATACGGGTTTTTAAATACATATAGAGTCAGGGACATGAGAGAGGCAGTACAAAAATGCCATTCACTGGCAAGGCCCGGTGATTGTGTGCTTCTGTCCCCGGCCTGCGCCAGCTGGGATATGTTCAGGAATTATGAGGAGAGAGGCAGGCTCTTCAAAGATTGTGTGAGAGAGCTTATGGCAATCATATAGCCCAAAAAGATTTGGCGCCCTGTATGGCGGCGCTGTATTAGGAGGATCCATATGGCTGAAAGGAGCAGCAATAATATAGATTTTACATTACTTATAACAGTACTGATTTTACTTGCGATAGGTGTGGCGATGGTTTTTAGTGCCAGCTCCATATCCTCCTTTATGAAATATAATGATAGATATCGCTATTTAAAATCCCAGGGGTTTTTTGCTGTGATAGGCATTATTGCTATGATGTTTATGAGCAGGTTTGATTACAGGTTACTGGGAAGATTTTCGGGATCGTTGCTTATCATAAGTATAGCTTTGTTGATTGCGGTATTCATACCCGGAATAGGATACAGTGCAAATAATGCTTCAAGATGGATAAAGATCGGGTCACAGACAATGCAGCCTTCCGAATTTGCAAAGTTTGCACTAATAATATTCATGGCAAAAAGCATAAGCAATAAAAAGGAAAAAATAAGGAGCTTCAGGCAAGGGGTGCTGCCTTATATGCTTTTGATGGGAGTATATTTCGTCCTGATAGCCCTTGAGCCTAATTTGAGTATGGCAGGGAGTATCGTTATGATAACCTTTGCCATGCTTTTTGCGGCAGGGGCAAAAATAACATACCTTATAGGCTGGGTTATTCCAATCCTGCCTGCGGTAGTATATTTGGTCATGAAAATGCCTTATATGCTTAACCGTGTTACCTCATATCTGGATCCCTGGGCCGATCCCCTCAAAACAGGGTATCAGGCTATACAATCCCTGTATGCACTTGGATCCGGAGGGATTTTTGGACTTGGGCTGGGAAACAGCAGGCAAAAGTTCTTTTATATACCCGAGCCTCAGAACGACTTCATATTTTCAATAATTGGTGAAGAATTAGGATTCATAGGGACAGCCACCATTGTCATATTATTTTTGCTTTTGATATGGAGGGGATTGAGGATTGCTCTATCCTGTCCCGACACCTTCGGATGTTTGCTTGCTACCGGGATTACATGTATGATAGCAATACAGGTCACTCTTAACATAGCAGTTGCGACTGTAACCATACCGACGACAGGGATCTCTCTGCCTTTAATCAGCTCAGGGGGTTCTTCCCTGTTGTTTGTAATGATAAATATGGGGATCCTGCTCAATATATCAAAAACAATTAAAGCAGGCAGGAGTTGATTCAATGAAGGTAATACTTTCGGGAGGCGGAACGGGTGGGCACATCTATCCTGCCATATCCATAGGAAAAGAAATCAAAAAGCAGTTTGCCGGCGCTGAGATACTGTTTATAGGTACAGAAAAGGGGCTGGAAAATAGCATTGTGCCCGGAGAGGGCTTTAATTTCAAAAAAATAAAGGTTAGGGGGTTCCGCCGCAAGCTGAGCCTTGAAAATATTGCAGCAGTAGGGGAATCATTTACCGGTATTTTTATGGTATCAGGAATAATAAAGGAATTCAAACCTGATATAGTCATTGGAACCGGAGGCTATGTATGTGGTTCGGTAGTGCTTACCGCTGCACTTATGGGGATACCGACCCTGATACATGAGCAGAATGCTTTGCCCGGGCTGACAAATAAGATGCTCTCCAGGTTTGTTGATATAATTGCAGTGAACTTTACTGAAACAAAGGGGTACTTTCCCCGGAAAAGCAAGGTAATTGTTACGGGCAATCCGATACGGAGCGACATATTGGGTGTGAGCAAAGAAGAGGGGCTAAAGGAGTTTGGCTTTTTGGATAAGCTACCCGTAATACTTGTGGTTGGGGGAAGCAGGGGAGCCAAAAAATTGAATGAGAGTGTATTCCTTCTGGCAAAGAAATGCGCTATGGATAAAAGCTTTCAAATACTGCATATGACAGGGGAGACCCAATACAGCAGCATTATAGAAGCATACCGCCGGGAAGGCATTAATCCCGACATGGGATATCTTAAAGTAATTCCTTTTATATATAATATGCCTCATGCCCTGGCCGCATCAGATATAGTTATTAGCAGATGTGGGGCAGGGACCCTGTCGGAATTGACCGCACTTGGCAAACCGTCAATATTGATACCCTATCCTTATGCCACAGGCAACCACCAGGAACATAACGGGAGAGTGCTGGAGAAGAATGGTGCTGCAATAGTCATTTTGGATAAGGATCTGAACCCCGAAATTTTGCATAACGAAGTCTCTGACATGCTGAACAAAAGGGAGAAAACAGAACAAATGGGGGCACAAAGTAAGAAGCTGGGGAGGACGGATGCGGCCAATAAAATTGTAAAAGCAGCCTCGGGGCTTATTTACAGCTAAGGATGCCTGGCCCCGGCAAATCCTGTAACACCTTCAAAAGAAGCGCATAGTATATTAATATGATTGAATAATAATGGCTTCCCGGGGGTGTAAATCGTTGATGGAAAAATACGTGATAATCGGCGGGCATAGGCTTGAGGGCGACGTTAAAGTTGATGGATCAAAAAACTCCGTACTGCCCGTACTGGCAGCTACCATAATAAGCGGAAAAGAATCGGTTATCCATAGTGTTCCGGAACTGAAGGATGTGGATCTGCTTATAGGGCTTCTCCGGACAATAGGCTGCAGATGTTTATTTGAGAATAACACACTTATAGTAAAATCCAATGATCAGTTGAATACCCTTATTCCGGAAAAACCGGTAAGAGAAATGAGATCTTCGATAATTCTGATGGGGGCAATGATTGCCAGAAACGGAAGGGTAAAAATAAGTTATCCTGGTGGTTGCGAGATAGGCCCAAGGCCTATCGATATACATTTGTCCGGATTAAGGAGGATGGGGGTCAAAATTAGTGAAGCCCACGGGTATATAAGCTGTGAGTGCGATAAGCTGAGGGGTGTGGAGATAAACTTTGACTATCCCAGTGTAGGGGCCACCGAAAACATAATGCTTGCCGCCACAACAGCGGATGGGGTGACAGTAATACAAAATGCTGCAAAGGAACCGGAAATCATAGACCTTCAGAATTTCCTGAACGGGATGGGGGCAAGGATAACAGGGGCCGGGACCAGCACGGTAAAAATCATGGGGGTGAAGGAATTCCACGATACCGAGCATACGGTCATACCTGACAGGATTGTTGCGGGGACGCTCATGTGTGCTGCTGCCATAACCGGCGGAAATGTAGTCTTAAACAATGTAATGGTCGAACACCTGAAATCTATATCATCAAAACTTTCTGAGACCGGGTGTGTGATTACGGAATACGGCAATAGCCTGCAAATAATGTGCAACAGGAAGCTTAAGGCCGCAGAGGTGATAAAGACCCTGCCGTACCCGGGGTTTGCAACGGACATGCAGGCACAGGCTATGGCCGTTATGACGATTGCCAAGGGCACAAGCATATTCATAGAGACCGTCTTTGAAAGCAGATACAAGCACGTTGAAGAACTTATGAAAATGGGGGCCAGTATAAAGGTAGACGGAAGGACTGCCATTGTGCGGGGTGTAAAGAAGCTTACGGGTGCCGAGGTCAAAGCAGGGGATCTCAGAGGAGGGGCGGCGTTGGTGCTTGCAGGTCTGGCAGCCGAGGGCACAACAGTGGTAGATAATGTCAAATTGCATATAGACAGGGGATATGATAGACTAGAAAATAAACTGAGTAAATTGGGCGCAGATATTCACAGGGTTTAACACTGCTTTTATTATATTTTTTGACCTGCGTTCGGGCTGAATGGGGTACAAATTTTTACATAATCTGGGGACAAGCATATTATTATACGTGGGAATATCCATATTGGCACTTATTGTCATAGATAATGCAGAGTCTCGATTTGGGAGTGGAAATATGAGGAGAAGATTTAAATATGTGGTTTTATTATTTATTATCTGCATATTTATGATATTTTTTCTGTCCTCGGACTTTTTTCAAATAAAATTTCTGACTGTAAATGGAAACAATAATGTTGAAAGAGAAGAAATAATAAAGCTTTCATCAATATATTACGGTGAGAATATATTTAGGGTAAACAAGAGAAACTCAATGAAGAGTATTTTTCAGAATCCCTACATCAAAATGATCAAAATTAAAAGAGTCATACCTAACAGGATAGTAATTGATGTGATAGAGAGGGAAATAATGGCATATGTGCCTTATGTAGGGTCTTACCTTAATGTGGATGAAGAGGGAATGATACTGGAAATAAATCCGGCAATAAAGCATTCCGACTTGCCTGTGATAAAGGGCCTAAAGTTTGAAACCTTTAAGGTTGGGGAGATTCTGAGCATAGAAAACAAAGAGCAGTTTTCAGTCACTACCCTAATGATCAGGGAAATAAAGAATGCAGGGCTGCTTGACATAGTGGCAGAGGTGGATATTTCCGACCTATCCGATATTAGACTTGGGATAAGGGAAGGAATCAAAGCGAATTTGGGCGACATTGACAATATAGGCTATAAAATTGGTTTTGTAAAATCTATAGCTGAAGACATAAAAAAGCAAGGCCTCAAGGGCACAATAGAAATGAGCCATAGCGGGAATCCGGTTTTTAAACCTGAATGATCATGAATCAGATGCGGGATGGAGGACAAAAAATGAAAAATGCCAAATATCAAATTGCAATTGCCTTTGTATGTGTAGTGTTAGGCCTTATGGTTTCTCTTCAATTCAGAACCGTAAAGCAAGGAGTAGGACCTGTGTCTGAATACAGAGCAAGGGAGCTTGCATCGCAGCTTAAGAAAACAAGAGAAGAAAATGCTAAGCTGCAGAATATCAAGAAGGACTATGAGTCGAAGATCAAAGAATATGAAGACACTGCCTCCAAAGGCAGCGTATCTGCAAAGATTCTGAAGTCCGAGCTTGATGAGGCAAGGATAATTGCAGGAATGGAGGATGTCGAGGGACCGGGTGTTACGGTAATTGTTGATGATTTGAAATTCAGTGAAAAAGTAAATTACCCGCTGATTTCGTATTCAATGCTGCTGGAGCTTTTAAATGAACTTAATGCTGCAGGTTCTGAAGCAGTTTCAATAAACGGGCAGAGGATCATATCCACTTCGGAAATACGACAGGTAGGTGGGATCCATATAAATATCAATACAGTTTCCTATGCTCCGCCTTTTACCTTTAAGGCCATCGGGGACCCCAAGACCCTCGAGGCTGCCTTGAGGCTTAGGGAAGGCATTGTTGAAAGGCTTGAGAGCTCCGGAATTGCCGTGACGATAACTCAGGAGCAGCTGATCAAAATATTCAAGTACAACGGAGTTATTGAAAGAAAATATGCAAGGATCATCAAAGAAGGAGAATCCCACTAATATGAATAGGAAGGCATATAGATACTATTTGTTCATATTGGCAGCAATCGTCGGGTTTATTACCGCTGTACAGCTAAAATCCAATATTACCTATCAGGGAATAATAACGATACCAAAGCTTCTGGATCTGCAGAACGAGATTAGAAATGTGGAATCAGAAAACAAGCAGCTTAATGATTCTATAAGGGAACAGGCAATGAGGCTTGCAGGATATAAGGCAGAGGTCGAAGATACGGGCAGTGCCTTCGGTGTTATGAGAAATGAGCTCGAAAAGGCTAGGGATTATTCAAATTATAGCGCTGTGCAGGGCCCCGGAATTATAATGACATTGAATGACAGCCAGCAAGAGGTTACCGAGGGTGGGGATATTGCATGGTACCTCATTCATGATCTTGACATTCTTGAAATAATCAATGAGCTTAAGATAGCAGGTGCAGAGGCTATTTCAATAAATGATGAAAGGGTAACATCCACAACCGGGATAAGATGTGGCGGCCCGACTATAAATATTGACGGCAAAAGACATACAGTACCCTTTGTCATAAAGGCAATTGGCGATCCGAAGGTGCTTGAAGCTTCAGCATTGGCTCCCGAAAGCTATATAGAGCTTTATATGGAATATACAGGAATACAGGTTGATATTAAAAAGGCTGAGAACCTTACCATATCCGGCTACAGTGGCCGGAGCAAACTGGTGCATCAAAGAAAAACTGAGGATGGTGGAGAAAAATGATTATACCTATTATTGGACTTCTGCTGGGAATAATTCTGGGGGTATTATCACCGGTGACTATACCAATCCAATATTCAAGCTATATGTCCGTAGCAATTCTTGCGGCCCTGGACTCGGTGTTTGGAGGCATAAGATCCAGTATCGAAAAGACCTTTAATATTGAAATATTCATTTCCGGTTTTTTTGGCAATGCAGTGCTGGCAGCGATACTTACATATATTGGTGATCATTTGGGCGTACCTATTTACTATGCTGCAATTTTTGCATTTGGGGTAAGGTTATTCCAAAATTTTGCAATAATACGAAGGTATTTGCTAATGGGTCTCAAAAAATAAAGTAAAAATTTCAAAAAATAAAGGATAATAAAGAGATATGTTGAACTTATTAAGGTGATTAAATGTTGTTAATTATTTTAACCATATAATAGATGTAGAATAGGGAGGGTGTGTTGTGCTTGAATTTGATGTAGATATGGACTCTGTTGCGCAGATCAAGGTTGTGGGAGTCGGCGGAGCCGGGAACAATGCAATAAACAGAATGATCAGCGCAGGGCTTAAAGGTGTTGAGTTTTATGCCATAAATACGGATAAGCAGACTTTGTACATGTCTTTATCCCCTAATAAATTACAAATCGGCGAAAAGCTCACTAAGGGCCTTGGTGCCGGAGCCAACCCTGAAATCGGCAAAAGAGCGGCCGAAGAAAGCTATGAAGATATTAAGAAGGCACTTAGCGGTGCAGATATGATATTTGTAACAGCCGGTATGGGAGGCGGTACAGGAACGGGTGCTGCCCCGATCATTGCCAGTATTGCCAGAGAGCTTGGAATTCTTACGGTCGGTGTGGTCACAAAGCCCTTCGGATTCGAGGGCAAAATCAGGAAGGTGCAAGCAGAAAAGGGTCTTGAGGAAATGAAAGGCAAGGTTGATACCCTTGTCACTATTCCCAATGACAGACTGCTGCAGATAGTGGACAAAAAGACTTCGATAGTGGAAGCATTCAAGATAGCTGACGATGTATTGAGACAAGGTGTACAGGGAATCTCAGACCTTATTGCCGTTCCCGGGCTTGTTAATCTCGACTTTGCAGACGTTAAGACCATTATGCTTAATAAGGGCTTTGCCCACATGGGGATAGGAAAGGCCAACGGCGAAAACAGAGGTTCGGCAGCTGTTAAACAGGCAATACATAGCCCCTTGCTGGAAACTTGCATTGAAGGGGCCAAGAGCGTACTTCTCAATATTACCGGAGGTGCGGATCTGGGCATATACGAGGTCAATGAGGCAGCTGACCTTATATTTCAGTCGGCGGATCCCGATGCTAACATTATTTTTGGTGCCGTTATAGATGAGGAGATGAAGGATGAGATCAGAATCACTGTTATTGCAACGGGTTTTGAGGAAGGATACGGCAGATCCATCGAAAGGAAAATAGAAGTGGCTGGTGCCCTTGAGGATAAAAAGGACTGGCAAAAGATGTCCAATTATGGAAATGACGACATCGACATACCTACATTTCTAAGGAACAGATTTAAGTAACGGTGTGAAAGAGATTCCGGCTTTTTAGCTAAAACGAGAAGGACCAATTGAATTTGGTTCTTTTTTTATGGGCGGCAAATGCGGCAAAGCCGCCTCTGCTTTTTCCTGCTGTGAATCATTTGTCGATAAAATTGATTATATTCTTTGATTCGACAACCAAGAATGACAGGAAATTTGCGGCAATTCCTATATAATTGTCATAAGCGGCATATTGCGTTAATGCAAAAGAATGAAAGACAAAGGAATTGGATTGTGGAGACTTATGTGTACGCCGATATTATCCTTCTTGAAAATTTAATAATGAACTATCTGATTTTGTGGAGTACTGCAAGGCTTGCCCGGTATAACTACTCAAAGGCAAAGCTTGCTGCCGCCTCTATTTTAGGGGCGGTTTATGCACTATTATCTTATTTCCCCGAATATGCTTTTTTATTTCGTTTTTTTATTAAGGTGCTGTTTTCGCTGCTTATAGTTATAATTGCATATACCCCTGCATATATCGGCCTTCTGGCCAAGTTGACCGGGATTTTTTACATTGTTTCTTTTATATTCGGGGGAGCTGCCTTTGGGTTGTTTTATTTCATAAACGGACTTGATCTTACAAAAAACGGAGTATCGTATATTGGGGGTTTCCCGGCAAAAATACTGTTTGCGGCAGTGGGAGCAGCATATTTTATTGTCAGGTACAGCTGGGATTATATACAGCACAGAATTAAGAGAGAAAGAATAATACTAAAGGTTGAGATACTTTTTGACAAAAAGCAATTGTGCCTGAATGCCTTGATGGATACCGGCAATTCTTTAAGAGACCCTATAACGGATGCACCCGTTATGATAACGGAGTATGACACTGTCAGGGCACTGATGCCAAATGACATACAAAGCGTTTTTGAACGTTATGGCGAAAATAACCTGAGCGCAATAGCTGAAATAATGTCAGTGTCAAAATGGGCCCCCAGATTCAGGGTAATCCCCTTCAAATCCCTTGGGAGGGAAAATGGTATGTTATTGGGGTTCAAGCCGGACAAAATCACAATACTCGACAACGAAAACAAAATACAATTAAATAATTCAATAATTGCAATATACAGGAAGAACCTTTCAAGTGATGGGGAGTACAGTGCTTTGGTACATCCTGAGATGCTTAAAGAAAATTAATTGAATGATTTATTTGCAGCTTAATCAATATAAGATGGAGGTCTGGAATGTGAAAAAGGGAATCAAAAGATTGGATTCAATAAAACGAATAATGATAATAAGAATCCTGCAATTCTTTAGAGTATATAGGGATACATGGATTCACTATATTAGCGGAAGTGAGGCTCTTCCACCCCCTCTTGAAAATGAAGAGGAAAACATTCTTCTATCCCGCCTTAAAGGGGATGAAGAAGTAGTCAGGGCTGTACTGATTGAAAGAAACCTGAGGCTTGTGGTATATATTGCACGAAAATTTGAAAATACGGGAGTCGGAGTAGAGGACCTAGTGTCCATCGGTACAATAGGATTGATCAAAGCGGTGAACACCTTTGACCCTGATAAAAAGATCAAGCTTGCCACCTATGCCTCCAGATGTATTGAGAACGAGATACTCATGTATCTTCGAAGGAACAACAAAACAAAAACAGAAATATCCTTTGACGAACCCTTAAATATAGATTGGGATGGCAATGAATTGCTGCTTTCGGATATTCTGGGCACAGAAAATGATATTACATACAGGTATCTGGAGGATGAGATAGATAAGCAGCTATTAGGAATTGCCCTCAAGAAATTGTCCGATAGAGAAAAAAGGATCATGGAGCTTCGTTTCGGTTTAAATGACGGTATTGAGAAAACCCAGAAGGAAGTTGCCGATATGCTGGGAATATCACAGTCATATATATCCAGGCTGGAAAAGAGAATAATAAAACGTCTGAAGAAGGAGATAAGCCGCATGATTTGATGGAAAATGTTCGGTATAAAACAATTGATGCAAGCCCCGGAGTGAATAATAAAGCCGGTCAATGGCAATAATTAATATGTCAACATCAAGAAAAGGGTGTGCTTGTATTATGCTTAACAAGGTCGAAATCTGCGGAGTAAATACTTCAAAACTACCCGTTCTCTCTAATGATAAAATGATTGAACTAATGAAAAAAATGCAGCAGGGGGATCTGTCTTCAAGGGAAGAATTCATAAAAGGAAATCTAAGACTTGTACTAAGCGTTATTCAAAGATTTAACAACAGAGGGGAATATGTTGATGATCTTTTTCAAGTAGGCTGTATAGGCCTGATTAAAGCTATTGACAACTTCGATTTGGGACAGAATGTCAAGTTTTCAACTTATGCCGTGCCTATGATCATCGGAGAAATAAGGAGATACCTTAGGGACAACAACTCAATAAGAGTCAGCAGATCTTTGCGGGATATCGCATACAGGGCGCTGCAGGTAAGAGATATGCTTATATGCAGAAATTCAAAAGAGCCTACTGTATCAGAAATAGCGAATGAACTCAAGCTTCCGGTTGAAGAGGTAGTATTTGCATTGGATGCCATCCAGGATCCGGTATCGCTTTTTGAACCGATTTACCATGATAGCGGAGATGCGATATATGTTGTGGATCAGGTATCCGATGACAAAAACACCGACGACGACTGGCTTGAAAACATTGCCCTTAAGGAAGCTATGAAAAAACTCAATGATAGAGAAAAACTAATACTTAATCTGAGATTTTTTGAGGGAAGGACTCAGATGGAAGTAGCGGAAGAAATAGGGATCTCTCAGGCCCAGGTTTCACGGCTTGAAAAAACGGCCCTTGGGCATATGAGGAAATATATATGAAATTATGTTATGGGGGGAGATGCAATGGTCAAGATATCCGATCTCAAGCAGAGAGAAGTAATCGGCATAAATGAGGGGAAGAAGCTCGGACTTGTTTATGATGTCGAAATTGATATGGAAAAAGGCAAAATAGATGCTATCATAATGCCGGGCACGGGAAGGATCCTGGGATTGTTCAGCAAAGAGAGCGATATTGTGATTGATTGGGGTCACATCAAAAAAATTGGAACCGATGTTATCCTTATTGATGGAGGGGGATACTAGAGTATTGACAAGCGGCTGCGTTTAGCCGCTTTATTTTTTGCGGCTTTGGTGGATTTTATGAGATATAAGCCCTCTGATATTTTTTTGAATAATTGAGGGGTAGTTTTGCTATATGAGGTATAGTATAATAAAATAGAATACAATATATTGTCAAATTAGGATGTATTGCCATAATTGGGGGGGAGCAAATTGAAATGTCCTTATTGCGGCTTTTATGAAAGCAAGGTTATTGATTCAAGGCCTACCGATGAGGTAGCGGCGATAAGAAGGAGACGGGAGTGTGAAAGATGCTCCAAAAGGTTTACTACCTACGAAAAAATAGAGCAGGTGCCCTTGGTAATAGTGAAAAAGGATGGGCGGAGGGAGCTTTACCAAAGGAATAAAATAATGAGCGGGATTCAAAGAGCTTGTGAAAAGAGGCCTGTTTCGGTCGCCCAGATTGAGGATATAGTTGATACCATAGAAAAAGAACTCTATAATTCAATGGATAAAGAGATAGACAGTAAAAGAATTGGAGAATTAGTTATGAGGGGGCTCAAAAAAATTGACGACGTAGCTTATGTGCGATTTGCTTCAGTTTATAGGCAATTTAAGGATATAAATACATTCTTGGAGGAACTGAATAAAATAATCGACGAAAGATAGGGGGGAATCAGGTGTTTGCCAAAATAAAGAAAAGGGACGGCAGGATCGTAGATTTCACCAAAGAGAAGATCACCGGCGCAATATTCAAGGCAGCAAGGCAGGTAGGGGGGGAGGACTACGAGACCGCAGAGAGCTTGACAGAAAGAGTGATATCCTACCTCTACAAACGCAATAAATTCGATATCCCTGACGTAGAGACAATCCAGGACGCCGTGGAGAAGGTACTTATAGAGGCGGGACATGCCAAGACTGCCAAGGCATACATATTGTACAGATCCAAAAGGACCAGGATAAGAGATGCAAAAAGTGAGTTAATGGATGTTGTTAAGGACATATTGAATGAAAACAGCAGAGACAGCACAAATGCAGGCAATTCACCCTCGGGTAAAATGCTTCAGATTGCCTCTGTTGCAAGCAAACACTATTACCTTAATAACGTTATTCCCGAGGAAATGAGCAGAGCCCATATTGCAGGGGATATTCACATTCACGACTTGGAATACTACAGCAAGACATTTAGCAGCCTTCAGATAGGACTTGCTGAATTATTGTCAAAGGGTTTTGATACAGGTTACGGATTTGTCAGGCCTCCCAGAAGGATTAGTTCCGCAGCTGCACAGGCTGCTATAATATTGCGGAGTAATCGGAACGATATATTTGGGCATCAGGGTTATCCCCACTTTGATAGTAGTATGGGCGAGGTGATCAGAAAGCAATGCCCCGGCACAACTGATGAGGAGATATTTCGGTCCATGGAAGGGTTTATGTGCAATGCGGCACAGATACCCCTGAGCAGCATGAACCTGGGAACCGATACCACTCGGGAAGGGAGGAGGATCACCGAGGCTGTGCTCAAGTCTTTCGATGACGGTCTGGGTGAGGGTGAAAGCCCCGTATTCCCTCATTTGGTTTTCAGACTGAAAAAGGGGATAAATATGGACCCGGGAGATCCCAATTACGATTTGTTCCGGTTGGCAATGGGCGTTGCATCCAAAAGGATGAGCCCCTCCTTTAGTTTCATGGATTCCAGTTTTAACAGACCTTTTGGGGATGAGGTCTCTTACACGGGTTGCGGTTTACGAGTAATCGAAAACAGACATGGGGCTGAAATATCTGCCGGAAGAGGAAATGTTGCCTCTGTTACGATTAATCTACCAAGAATAGCGCTCAAAACAAAAGATATTGATGTCTTTTTTGTGGAATTGAACAGTGTTCTGGATTTGTGCAGCAGACAGCTTTTGCACAGGTTTGATACAATTGCGTCACTCAAAACAAAGGAGCTGCCTTTTCTTATGGGGCAGAGGCTTTATTACAACTCCGCAAACCTGAGAGACGAGGATGAGATAAGAGAACCTATCAAAAATGGGACACTGGACATAGGCTTTGCCGGGCTTGCAGAAGCTCTTGCAGTGCTTACAGGCAAGCATCACGGAGAGGATGAGGAGTCCCGGAAGATAGGCTATCAGATAGCAGAAGGCATCAAAAAAGCAGCAGATAATTATTCGGAACAGCATAATATGAATTTTGCAGTCTTTGCAGCCCCTTCCGGGGAGATAAGCGAGAGATTCATTGAGAAGGACAGAAAAGAATTCGGATTGCTAAAAGGGGTTACAGATAAGGAAAAGTATACGGATTCCTTCTTTATTCCATCCGATTGTCAGACAGACATTTTTCAAAAGATTGAAGAGGAGGCACCCTTTCATAAATTATGCGAGGGAGGGCATATCATCTCTATTGAATTACCTGCACCACCAGAGAATTTGCAGGACTTGGAAAAGATTTTGAAGTATATGACAAAATGTGATGCGGGGCACGGAGCAATCAGTTTCCCTGTTGACCGGACCTAATATGCTTTTTCAGTCTTAGGGTAATAAATGCTGCGGCTATGACCTTAAGCACATCTCCTGGAATAAAAGGAAGTGCACCGGCCATAATGGATTTTGAGATTCCTATTTTAGTTACAAAATCCAGCCATAGCACCCCAAAAAAATATACTACAAGGATACCCCCTATTCCATAGGCGGCAACAAGCCTTAAAAATCCGGGATTTTTGCCCTTAAGAAGCGATATGAGAGCAGCCCCCGCCAAAAAGCCTATAAGGTAGCCCCCTGTTTTGCCGACAAAATAACCCGGCCCCGAAGCGCCCCCTGAGAACACGGGGAGCCCGGCAATACCCATTATAATGAATATTAAAATGCTTAAGGCAGCATGACCGGCAGGCAGTAGTCCCCCTGCAAGCATGACGGCAAGGGTTTGGGCGGTCACAGGAGCAGGAGAGAAAGGAAGGGGCACCGAAATGTATCCTGAAACAGCTGTAAGTGTTGCAAAAAGCGATATATGGCAAAGATCCCTAACTGAAAACATTTTTCGCATATTACACCTCCAAACTTGAATTGTATCCCACAGAGATTATTTTATAACAATAGAAAGGCATTGTCAACCAGAATAACAATATAGGTTGACAATATTTTTGTTTTTACCTATACATTTTACATTGGTACCCGTCTGCGCCTTCACCAGTTAGGGGTCTTCTTGATAAAACAATGATAAAAAAAGGCCTGCGGTTGTCCGCAGGCTCCTTAATGCATATACAATATATATGTATTTAATCTTAGTACCAGCCTCTGGTTTTCATTGCTTCGGCAACTTTCTTGACTGAGAACATATAAGCTGCTTCTCTCATCGAAACATTGAACTCTTCTTTTATGGCATATATTGCATTGAATGCCTCAACCATGGCTCTTTCTTCTTTTTCTTCTACTTCTTCCTCTGTCCAGTAATACCCGTACAGATTCTGTACCCACTCAAAGTAAGAAACAGTAACTCCCCCGGCGTTGGTTAAAATGTCAGGGGTCAGGAGCAATCCCTTTTTGTTGATAACTGCGTCTCCGTCAAGGGTAGTGGGTCCGTTTGCTGCTTCACATACAAGCTTTGCTTTAATTGTCTCAGCAACCTCAGCGGTTATCTGATTTTCCAGAGCGGCGGGAACCAAAATATCAACCGGCAGTGCAAAGAATTCGGGTTTTGTAATTTCTTTTGAACCCGGGAATCCGACGATCTTCTTGTTTTGTCTCATATAGGCAACCAAAGCTTCAACGTCGAGTCCGTTTTCATTGTATACGGAGCCATTCCATTCACAAACAGCAACAATTTTTCCGCCAAGCTTCTGGAGATTATAAGCAGTGTGGCTTCCAACATTGCCTATGCCCTGAACTGCTATTGTCGCTCCTTTGAAGTCAAATCCGAGCTTCTTGGCTGCTTCTCTTGCTACAACAGCTACTCCAAAACCGGTAGCTGCAGTTCTGCCCTTAGAACCGCCGAATCCAACGGGCTTTCCTGTGATAACTCCCAATGCACTGTGACCAACGAGCTTGTTATACTCATCGACCATCCATGCCATAACCTGTCCGTTTGTGCCCACATCCGGTGCAGGAATGTCGACCTGTTCACCTATGAGCTTATATATTGCCTGAATATATCCCCTGCTTAACCTTTCCAGTTCGCCGTTGGATAATGTAGTCGGGTCAACTATGATCCCGCCTTTTCCTCCGCCGTATGGAATACCGGTAACACAGCATTTAAAGGTCATCCATATTGATAATGCGCAAACCTCGTCTCTTGTAACATTCTGATGGAACCTAATCCCGCCTTTTGTAGGACCTACGGCGTCATTGTGCTGAGCCCTGTATCCCGTAAATACTTTGATGGAGCCGTCGTCCATTTTAACCGGAATAGCCACTTCAAGCACTTTCATAGGCTGCTTTAATAACTCATAAACTTTGGCATCCAATCCTAACTTGTCACAAGCAACCTTTACCTGTTTTTGAGCATTCAATAAAGGGTTTAAGTTGTCCTCATGTGCCATTTTCTTACCTCCTAAATATAGTTTTAATAATGTGCAGATTATGTGAACATAATTGCTTATTATTAGCACAATAAATATTATACCATAATAAAACAGCTTTGTCTGAATTATAATATTTTTGATACCTTTATTACCTATTCTATAAGTGAACAAAAAATCCTGCTAAATTTTTAACAATATCTCTATATATTATAGGATAGACATTTTCTCAAATTCATACTCAGGTTTTGTAGCAGAATTTTAGATGGAATGACCCCGCCTGCAACTTCATGTAACTTTTTCACACAGAAACCGTATAAAGAAAAAGGAGATTTCTGAGTTTTGTTGTATATTACATTAAAAGGAGATGCTTCAATGAATACAAGAGAAATAACCGAAGATATTGAAAGGCAGTGCCTTTCCAGGCATGCTTCACTGAGTGCTTGCACAAGGGGGCGCCTTGAAGAAGAAACAAAGTGCGATATAAGAACAGAATATCAAAGAGACAGAGACAGGATACTGCATTCAAAAGCCTTTAGAAGGCTCAAACACAAGACCCAGGTATTTATTGCCCCGGAAGGCGACCATTACAGGACAAGGCTGACTCATACCCTGGAGGTTTCACAAATCGCACGTACTATTGCAAGGGCGCTCAGACTTAATGAGGACCTTACAGAAGCAATTGCCTTAGGTCACGACCTGGGGCACACACCCTTTGGACATGCCGGGGAAAAGGCTTTGGATGAAATACATCCGGGGGGATTCAAGCATAATGAGCAAAGCCTCAGAGTGGTGGAGATCCTTGAGGGAGGGAAAGGCCTCAATTTGACATATGAGGTCAGAGATGGCATATTGAAGCACACCGGGGATCAGGAGCCTGAGACCTTAGAGGGAAAGATTGTGAGTTTTTCAGATAGGATCGCATATATTAACCATGATATTGATGATGCAATCAGAGGAGGTATATTGAAGGACTCTTCAATACCCGAAAAATGCGTCAGAATCCTTGGTTCTACTCACAAAGAAAGAATAAATACAATGATTACAGATATTATAACTGAAAGTAACCGCCGAAACGAAATATCAATGAGCAGCATTGTAAATCAGGCTACCTATGATCTTAGAAAGTTTATGTACGATAATGTTTACATCGGTTCGTCAGCAAAAAAAGAAGAGAGCAAAACCAAGAATATTATAAAGAGTCTTTACAGTTACTATATACAAAATCCCGGTGAGATTCCGGCCGGAGATAAGATTTGCGAAATTACGGATATGCAAAGATTCGTATGCGACTATATTGCAGGGATGTCTGACCGTTTTGCAATAAATGTTTTTACTGAATTGTTCATTCCGTCCCCATGGCATTTATAGTAGAAAAATAAATAAAGATTTTATAATTTGAAGGATATTTCATAAGAATGTCGAATTTAAGTTATTTCGGTATACTAATTTATTTAACTCATGGTATAGCGGGGTATTGATATGAAAATATTGGTGGATGGGGATGCCTGCCCTGTTATGCCATTGATCGTCAAAACAGCAGCCCGTTACGGGGTCGGTGTTGTTTTTTTTCACAGTACATGTCATCACAGCAGAAGCTTTGAGAATGCCTCTATTGAAAAAATAATGGTCGATAATGTATCACAGGCAGTAGATATGGCAATAATCAATAGAGTATCTGAGGATGATATCGTTGTGACAGGGGATTTTGGACTTGCATCCCTTGTACTTGGAAGGAAAGCAAAGGCGGTATCCTTTAGCGGTATGATATTTAATGAAAATAATATTGGCAAGCTTCTTTTTGAAAGGCATATATCCGGGATAGTGAGAAGGGGCGGAGGTAAAATCAAAGGCCCCCCCAAGCGTACAAAAAAAGACAATATAAAATTTGAAGAATCCTTGGGCTTCCTAATTTCGCAAAACTTGAAGGATATTTAGAATATATGGAGAATAAATATTATGATTCTAAAATAAAAGGTGGATAATGCGATGTTTTTCTCAGAAGATAAGATCTCTGAGATAATTGAAAAAAATGATATAGTGGATGTCATTTCGGAATATATGACATTAAAAAGGAGCGGCAGCAATTATATGGCCCTGTGCCCATTCCACTCCGAAAAGACACCCTCCTTCAGTGTTTCTCTTTCAAAGCAGATATTCAACTGTTTTGGATGTGGCATCGGGGGTAATGTTATTACATTTATAGAAAGAATTGAAAAAGTAAGCTTTGTAGAAGCGGTGAAGCTTCTTGCAGAAAGGTCGGGTGTTCGGATAGAAGAGGAGCGTAACCCCGCACAACTGGAAAAGGCAAGGCTCCGAAAAGAGATATATAAATTAAATACAGAAGCCGCAAGATTTTTTTTCAACAACCTAAATAAAGAGGGGAGAGCACTGGATTATCTTGGGAGAAGGGGGCTTAGCAGCGAAATAGTCAGACGGTTCGGGTTGGGATTTGCACCGAATAAGTGGCATGAATTGATGGACTTCATGAAAAAAAAGGGCTATGATATCGAACTTCTGTACAAGGCCGGGTTAATTGTCGGGAGCGGGGACGGAACAAGGTACTGCGACAAGTTCAGGAATAGGCTCATGTTTCCTATAATAGATATAAAAGGAAATGATATTGCCTTTGGAGGAAGGGTATTTGATGATTCAAAGCCAAAATACCTTAATTCCCCTGACACCCCGGTTTTCAATAAAGGATATAACATTTACGGACTGAACTTCGTAAAAAAACTGCAAAACCTTGAAAATATAATTATAGTCGAAGGTTATATGGATACTATAGCTTTGCACCAGTTTGGAGTCAATAATGCGGTAGCTTCTTTGGGGACAGCCTTTACCGAAAATCAGGCAAAGCTTTTAAAAAGGTTTTCCAATGAAATTATTATTTCTTATGATTCTGATTTGGCTGGGCAGAATGCGGTGCTGAAAGGCCTATCTATCCTTGAAAAAGAAGGTTGTATTGTTAAGATCCTAAGGCTGCCCTCAGGCAAAGACCCGGATGAATATATAAGGAAAAATGGCATCGAAGCTTTCAGGCAAAGAATTAAAGACAGTATTTCCCTCATTGAATATAAAATTGAAAATTTAAGAAGAGGTTTGGACATAAATAACATACAGGACAGAATAGTATTTACAAAGGGTCTTTCTGGGATACTAAAAGACGTGATAAGCAACGTAGAGGTAGATGCTTACATAAAAAAATACTCCGGCATCATGCAGGTCAATGAGGCGGCTCTTTATGCAGAACTGAACAGGCTCCGGAATAAGAATAAAAATGGAAATAATAAACATAATATAATAGGCAATAAAAAAACAGAGCTAGAACTCAAAAAAGGTGAGATTACTGCAGAGATTTATCTTCTCAACATATGTATTTATTATTTCAATAAAGCTAAAAATATTTTTAAAATTTTGGAGCCGACTGATTTTTCTGATGATATACACGTCAGGATAGCAGAAATAATACGAGACTACTCAGAAGGTGATAAACAGATAACAGCCGGTGAAATTATTAGTTTTTTTGAAAATGATGACGATAAGTCAAAAGTGGCGGGTATTTTTAGCCATGTGCTTCCGGAGGTGGACTTGGATAAACTCATTAAGTCCAGTACAGAAAAAATTAAACAATCAAGAATGGATAGAACAATCCGGGAAATGACAAAAAAGATGGATGAGATGTACAGTGGAGGAAGGAAAGAAGAAGCAAATAAAATCTTTGTCGAGATCAAGGAACTTCAAAAAAGAAGAAGATAGTGTCCTGAAGGGAGGGGATAATTGTGAAAGCAGAAGAACTAAAAATGAATTATATAAAAGAGTTAGTTGATAAGGGCAAAAAAAATGGAACACTCACATATAAAGAGATAATGGATACCTTTGAAGAAGTGGAAATGGATCCGGAACAGATAGACAAATTATATGAGTTTTTGGAGACTAAAGGTATAGATGTAGTCGGTGCCATAGATAATGATCTGGATATTCCGCCTTTAGATGATGATACTGAAGAAGTAGATCTTGAGATCAGCGTTCCTGAAGGTATCAGCATTGACGACCCTGTCAGGATGTATCTCAAAGAGATTGGGAAAGTGCCTCTACTTAGCCCCGATGAAGAAGTTGATCTTGCATACAGGATTCAGAAGAATGATTCAGACGCCAAGAAAAAGCTTACTGAAGCCAATCTTAGGCTGGTGGTCAGCATTGCTAAGAGATATGTAGGAAGGGGCATGCTATTTTTGGATCTGATCCAGGAAGGGAATCTCGGGCTTATAAAAGCAGTTGAGAAGTTTGACCATACAAAAGGTTTCAAATTCAGCACCTATGCTACATGGTGGATCAGGCAGGCAATTACCAGGGCTATTGCTGATCAGGCAAGGACTATCAGGATCCCCGTGCATATGGTGGAAACAATTAACAAGCTGATAAGAGTATCGAGACAGCTCCTTCAGGAGCTTGGGAGAGATCCTCTTCCCGAAGAAATTGCAGTAGAGATGGGAATGACCGAGGATAAAGTAAGGGAGATCATGAAAATAGCCCAGGAGCCTGTGTCCCTGGAAACCCCCATAGGGGAGGAGGAGGACAGCCATCTGGGAGACTTCATACCGGATGAGGAAGCTCCGGCACCTGCCGAAACAGCCGCTTTTACATTACTTAAGGAGCAGCTTATGGAGGTTCTCGATACCCTGACACCAAGAGAAGAAAAAGTTCTAAAGCTGAGATTCGGTTTGGAAGACGGTAGGGCAAGAACACTGGAGGAAGTAGGCAAAGAATTCAATGTTACAAGAGAACGCATAAGACAGATAGAGGCAAAAGCCCTGAGAAAACTCAGACATCCAAGCAGGAGCAAGAAATTAAAGGATTTTCTTGAATAATGCTCGAAAAAGCCAAATTGTAATGAAATTTACTGTTGACTTTCATTATGAAAGTTAGTAAAATAATATTTGTCAGTTTAAGTTCCTCAATAGCTCAGTCGGTAGAGCATGCGGCTGTTAACCGCAGGGTCGTTGGTTCGAGTCCAACTTGGGGAGCCACTTGGGCCTTTAGCTCAGTTGGTTAGAGCAACCGGCTCATAACCGGTTGGTCCGGGGTTCGAGTCCCTGAAGGCCCACCATTATGATGATAAAGATCCTGGTACAAGCGTATCAGGTTTTATTATTTTTACCACAATCCTGCTTTTCAATTATTTCATTAATAACTTCAATAGTTTGAAGCTGGTTGGACAGCTTTTCTGCTTGATCCTCCCATTGCTTTGTAGTTCCGCCCCAGTTGAATTTCTGGGCTATTTCTGGCCTTAGAGTGATTTTCTTTTTCATATTTTAACTCCTTACAATTAGTATTTCTGCAAAGCTCATAGCACGGTCAGATTTGATTCAACCCCTTACTTTGTCTGATTGAATTCAGTTACTCTCAATCTGCCAGTTTGCATTCAGTTACTCTCAATCTGCCAGTTTGCATTTACTATGTCGATTGAGTCATTTTTGAAGGCTCATATTTATTTTGCTCATTTAATAATAAAAAAATCAATAAAGTATAGTATAATGTATAAAAGATGTTATGCTGGATATGCATCTAGACGGTTACCAAGGGCAACTTCAGGTCTATGCAATATCCAGTAGATTTGCGAGGTGCGGGATATTTGAATCTTACTCCAAGATTGAAAATTATTGCAGAAAGCATACGAGGATACGATTCTGCTGCAGATATAGGGTCGGATCATGCACACCTTCCAATATTTCTTATAAAAAATGAATATGTAAAAAGAGCTGTTGCTGTCGATATAAATAAGGGTCCTGTGGAAATAGCAAAAAAAAGAATAAAATGCCATGGGGCAGAAGCCGGAATAACGGTAAGACAGGGATGCGGGCTGACAGCCATCGGACCTAAGGAAGTAGAAGTAATTATTATTGCCGGTATGGGAGGCATTCTGATTAGGAATATCCTGGATGAGAGCCCGGAAACTGCTAAAAGTGCCAAACTTCTTGTATTGCAGCCTATGAGAGACTCGGAATGGTTATTTGAACATAGATTTGATATAATTGAAGAAGAACTGGTAAAAGAGCAGGGGAAAATATACGAGATTATATGGGCAAAACCCGGCGGAGCTGTTAAGGAGTTAAAAGGATCATTTCTCATCGGAGATAAAATAATTGAAAAAAAGCATCCTCTTGTAGCAGAGCATATAAATAATAGAGTTAATGAACTGATAAAGATAGTTGAGGACCTGAAAGGGAAGCATACCGAAAACTGCAGGGAAAGGGCAGAAGAGTGCAGCAGATTGATAGACTTCTATAAGGAGGTTTTGCAGTGGGTAGAGTAAAATGTCAGACAATAGCAGGCATTTTGGATGAACTGGCCCCTCGAAGGCTTGCCGAAGACTGGGACAATGTAGGCTTGCTTGTAGGGGATGGCAAGCAAAAAATCAAAAAAGTCATGGTATGCCTGGACGTTCCCCAATGGGTCATTGAGGAAGCTATCGAAAAAAATATCGATATGATAGTGTCCCACCACCCTATGATTTTTGGCGGGATAAAAAGGGTGAATACGGATACAGCAGTGGGCAGAAAGATCATAAGTCTTATTAAAAATAATATATCCCTTTACTGTATGCATACCAATTATGATATAGTATCCGGTGGGTTAAATGAGATTTTTGCAAAAGAACTTGGCTTTTCCGAATCCAGCGTGATCCGGGAAATATGCAAGGAGGAGCCCGGGGGCTTTGGTAGAATTGCATCCCTTGAAAAAGAAACAACTCTTTCATTATATGCCGATACTGTAAAGGCTGTATTGGGCGCAGACAGTGTAAGCTTTGCCGGGGACCCCAACAGTAGAATAAAAAAAGTTGCGCTTCTTAACGGTTCAGGAAGCAAATTTATGAATAGCGCACGTTTTGCCGGAGCTGACGTGCTGGTGACCGGAGATATGCAATATCACGATATTCTCGATGCATTGGAGATGGGACTTTGTATAGTTGATGCGGGGCACTTTTCTACGGAAAAGATCATGATAAGGCATATAGCTGAATTTTTAAGAAATAAGCTTCAGGAGCTCAAGTTGGATGCGAAGGTAGTTGAATCAAGCGCCAACACGGAGATACTGAGGGTATTATAGGAATAGTTTTTCTGTTCCTATTTTTTATTTTATAGGATAGTATAAAGTTTTTGCTCAAAAAAACCGGTACATCCGGTGTACAAAAATTTGCTATATTATTTAACTAAAAAGGAGGCGGTTTGATGAATTTGTCGATGCTTTATGAGCTTCAGGGTTTGCAGAAGGATATGGATACCCTCATGGGCAAACTTAAGGAGCTTAATGAGGCAAAGGATTTAGGCAAGCTTAAGGAAGAATACAAGAGACTCAAAGAGGAATATTTGAAAGGTGAGGAGGAGCTTAAGAAAAATGCCTATCGCCAGGAAGTCAAAAATAACGAAGTCAAAAACCTGGAATATACAAAAAAAGCCTCCGAGGAAATCAAGTTCAGCAAACAAACAGATACAGTCAAAAAATTAGAGACAATTGAGAAGCACCTTGAAAAACTCGATGAAAAGAAGCATTCTGTAGAAAATGACATAATAGAACTTATTAATGAAGCAGACAATATTAATAACAGGCTTGCTGAAGTGCAAAAAAAGATGATGTTCATAAAAAAGAAGTATTTAAGCGGCAAAGAGGCTGCTGATAAAGCAGCAGAAGAACTAAAGTCCCAGAAATCAAATCTTAGTCAAGAAATTGCCGATATTAAAAAGGAAATCGATAATGACAGCTTTGAGGTGTTCAGTAGATTAATAAAGACGTATGCCGACCCGATAGCTCTGGTTGAGAAGCGCATATGCTGCGGATGCAAAATGGAAGTGCCGGCTATGGATTATGAGGCTGTCAAGAGCGGCAGCCAGGAACTGAAATGCCAGAACTGCGGCAGACTGCTTTATTATCGAAAACCCCAGCACAGATGATAAGGAATAATGCCGAAGAAAATTATGAAAAATATGTCGGGTTGACTGCGGAGGAGGCGGGATGTATAATAAGTATCTGGACAAATAAAAATTATATATGAGTAAGCCAGATGATCGCGTGTGCTTA
>CAYURW010000010.1:0-316 GCA_964447145.1 uncultured Clostridiaceae bacterium | reverse complement strand
GAGGAAAGTCCGGGCTCCGCAGGGCAGGGTGCCGGGTAATCCCCGGTAGAGGCGACTCTAAGGAAAGTGCAACAGAGAGATACCGCCTTTCAGATGTTGGAGGCCGGAAGTGAGAGGTCGGAATTAATCCGGCTTCTGACATCCGGTTTCTGGCTTCTGATAAGGTAAGGGTGGAAAGGCGAGGTAAGAGCTCACCAGCGGTTAGGCAACTAACCGGCTATGTAAACCCCACCTGGAGCAACACAAAAAAAGCAGATTGGTGCAAATCAATCAGGTCTGCCCGACCAGTCTTTTTTTACAAAGTGGCACGAGCCGT
>CAYURW010000009.1:5970-37255 GCA_964447145.1 uncultured Clostridiaceae bacterium | reverse complement strand
TTGAAGCCTATGCGGAGGATAATACGGGCTGCGGAGTTACCTTCAGGGCATTGGAACCGGAAATTGACAATTACTATGTAATGATAATGGATTCGATATTCTATTAATGTGAATTGAAGGCTTAAGAGGCTTGGGAGGCTTGAGTTCTCTTAAGCCTCTGCTGTTTTTCCTGTATTGGAGGGGTTCATAGGTATGGGTAATTATGTTCTGCAAATAAAAGAACTGAGCAAATACTACGGAGCATTGAAGGTCTTGGACAATGTGGATATCTCCATAAAAAAGGGTGAAATACATGGGTTGATAGGAGCAAACGGATCAGGTAAAAGCACCTTGATGAATATACTTTTTGGGAATTCTGTGATACAGGAAAGTGGAGGATATTCCGGTGAGATAATGATTGATGGAAAAAAAGCAGATATAAGAACCACAAAAGATGCTGTGAGATACGGCATAGGAATGATACATCAGGAGTTTGTGCTCATACCGGATATGACAATAACAGAGAACATCAAGCTTGCCAGAGAAAATACAAAACCTGTTTTCAGAAAGCTTTTTGGAGAAAGCTTAGCCGGTATTGATAAGGAAAAGGACCGCTCCGATGCCATAAGGGCATTGAAGCGTCTTAGGTTTACTATAGATACTGAGCTGCATGCAGGCAAACTATCAACAAACACGAAGCAATTTGTTGAAATTGCAAGAGAGGTGGACAAAAAGGGGCTTAAGCTTCTTTTTTTGGATGAGCCTACAGCTGTGTTGAATAAGTCTGATGCACCAAGGCTTCTGGCAATATTAAGAGAGCTTTCTTCAGAGGGCACAGGTATACTTTTTGTAAGCCACAGACTGGACGAGGTCTGTGCAATATGTGACAGGATAACGGTATTGAGAGATGGAGCTGTTGTATCCTGTTACAGCAGGGAAGAATTCTCAGTAAAGACCCTTGCAATGGATATGGTTGGTTATGATGTTCAAAAAACTGTAAGTGAAAGAAAGCCTGTCCAAAAGGATATTTTGATGTCCTTCAAAGACTTCTGTGTAGATATGCCGGGAGAAGAAATAAGAGGAGTAAATTTTGATATCTATAAAGGAGAAATAGTAGGACTTACGAGCCTGTCAGGACATGGGAAGCTTGCACTTGGCTATGGTGTAATGGGGTCTTATAAGACTTCAGGCGCCGTCTTATATAAGGACAAACCTATAGAGATAGAGGATATCCGCGGAACAATAAATAAAGGCATTTATTATCTTTCTGATGACAGAAGAGGCTCAGGACTTTTATTAGAGCATACTGTTGCTGAAAACATAATATTTTCAGGCTTTCAGATAAAGAACATGTTTTCAAGAGGATTAATAAAGGCTCTTGGGATATTTGATAAAAGGAAGGGGCTCAGGCATATAGAGAGCTTCATACATAAGTTTGATATTAAATGCAGCAGTCCTAATCAAAAAGTCATGGAGCTTAGCGGCGGGAACCAGCAAAAGGTTTGCATTGCCAGAGCACTGACTATTAAACCCGATATCCTTTTTGTATCTGAGCCTACAAGAGGAGTGGATATCGGAGCAAAGGAAAAAATCCTCAATATGCTCGTAGAGATAAATCAGAAGTATGGTACAACATTGGTTATTGCCTCAAGTGAATTGGATGAATTAATGCGGATATGCGACAGAATTGTGGTGTTTTTTGAAGGGAAATTATTTAGAGTGATTCAATCTGATGAAGACGAAATTGCACTTGCTCTTGCAATATCAGGAGAAGAATATGAAAATTAGATGGTCACAAATCATAATTGCAGGCTTCCTGTTTTTCTTATTCATTTTGGCGTTAATATTGGATATGGATATTTTGAAGATTATTAACATATCCTTTGTGAAGTTTGCGATGAACGGAGTCTTGGTGTTATCCCTGATACCTATGATAAATACGGGAATAGGAATGAATTTTGGGCTTCCTGTAGGCATAGTATCAGGGCTTATCGGAATGTGCATTGTTGTAAATATGAAGCTTTCGGGGATTACTGGCTTCATTTCGGCTTGTGCTGTTACTACTCCTATTGCTATAGTCTTTGGATATGTATATGGAATCATTTTGAACAGGGTTAAGGGGAAAGAGGATATTGCTGCAATTTTCATAGGATTCTCATTTATACCTCTTATGAACTACTTTTGGACTTTGGCGCCCTTTACAAACAGACAGATGCTCTACCCTATAGGAGGGGTGGGGCTAAGGCCCAAAATAGGATTGGCTCCATACTTTGAAAAAATACTGGATAATTTCTGCGTGTTGGAAATAGGAGGGCTTTCGATACCCTTTGGGCTATTAGGATCTTATGCAATATTGTGTATCGGAATTTTTCTGCTTTTCAAGGTCAAGCTTGGGAAAGCGATGATTGCAGTTGGCGAGAACGAGAATTTTTCCAGACTATCCGGTATTGACATAAAAAAAGTCAGGCTTACTGCGGTAATAATATCAAATGTCATTGCGGGAATCGGAATTTGTGTATATGCCCAGTCCTATGGCTTTCTGGAGCTGTATGACTCACCTCTGTCCCTTACATTTCCCACGGTTTCTGCAATACTTATAGGAGGTTCGACAGGCAAAAGGAGCACAATTTTTGAAGCTGTATTGGGTACATATATGTATCAGACTATTTATCTGCTTTCTGTGCCTATAGCAAATCTACTGCTTCTGCCTCAGTTGTCAGAAATACTCAGGATGCTTGTTACCAACTCTATCATACTATATGCATTACTGAAGCAGCGGAGGTGGAAAGCAGGGCTATGTTAAGAGAACGGATAAAGGAATACACTGTTCCGCTGGTGTTTTCCATACTGTGCATTTTATGCTTTTTATTTGCCGGGGTAAGCTCCACATTCTTGCTTAACCAATTGTTATTAAGGTTTGTGAGAAACGGGATAATGGTGCTTGCACTTATTATACCCATAGTCGGAGGTATGGGCCTGAATTTTGCTGTTGTAGTTGGTGCAATGTCTGCGCAAATGGCATATATATTCGTGCTGAATATGCAGCTTTACAACACTGCAGGTTTTTTACTGGTCATTGCAATAACGATCATTTTGTCAGCTGCTTTTGGGACTCTTATCGGGAAGGCTTTGAATATTGTTAAGGGAAGAGAAATGATTACCTCTATTATCATTGGATTCCTGGCAAACTACATATATCAACTTATATTCATGGTGGGCTTTGGAACTCTGATACCTGTGCACAACAAGGAAATAGTACTGGCAAGCGGCATTGGAGTCAACAATATGGTGGACCTGGCACCGTTCAAGAGTAATGCTGACAAATTGCTGCAGATATCAATCTGTAAAATTGACATACCCATACTTATGATTCTTGTAGTGCTTGTATTTGCATACATCATATTCTATATACTGAATACTGTGCTGGGTCAGAAAATAAGAGCTGTAGGGATGAGCATGGAAAAATCTGCGGTATTAGGGATAAATGTAAATGACATAAGAGTGGTCACCCTTGTCATATCAACAATAATTGCAGCTATAGGACAGCTTGTATTTCTGAAAAATATGGGAGTAATAAATGTATATACAGGCCATTTGAATACTGATGTTTTTTCCTGCGCCGCTCTGCTTGCGGGAGGTGCTACTATAAAAAAAGCTTCTGTAGGGAATGCACTTATCGGAATACTGCTGCTGCATACACTTTTTATATTGTCTCCTCTTGCAGGGCAGAATCTGTTCAATAATGTTTCGTTAGGAGAATACTTCAGAAGCTTTATAGCATATGGACTTATTGCTTTTGCACTTGTTATGAATATTAAGCATGATGAAAACGGATTGTAGCTGCATCTGGTATCTGGCATCTGAGGAAGATCTATACGATTAAAGAGATCGGTTTTGTAAGATTTCGTAATAATTGGTCTCTTATTATTTGTTTATATTATTTGATGCAAATTTAACAATGATGTATTATATTAGTGGATGCAAATTTAACAATGATGTATTATATTAGTGGATGTGTGTGAACACATTATACAGAGAAAAAAATTTATGTTTTACATAATACTATATAGGGGGAAAGAAAATGAAAAAGCTCAATGTTACGATTGACGGAATCAGCACTAAAGTACCTGAAGGTACAACTGTTATGGAAGCAGCGGTCCAGTTGGGGATTGATATTCCAGCACTTTGTTACTTGAAAGATGTTAATGAAGTAGGAGCCTGCAGGATCTGTGTTGTTGAGGTTAAAGGTGCAAGAACGCTTCAAGCATCATGTGTACTCCCTGTTACTGAAGGTATGGAGGTTCAGACTGAAAGCCCCAGTGTAGTAAAAGCAAGGAAGCAAGTACTCAGGCTTATGCTCGCTAATCATCCCAATGATTGCCTCACATGTGACAAAGCAGGAGAGTGCAAACTGCAGGAATATGCTTATCGATATGATGTGAAATTCGTTGAGCATGATGGCGCACGTAAGAACTATGGAATTGACACAACGAATCCATATGTTTACAGAGACAATAACAAGTGTATTCTATGCGGGAGATGTGTAAGCACATGTGCTAAAGTACCTGAAAGAGCTATACTTGCATTTGGAAACAGAGGATTTTATACTACAGTAATAGCTGATAATAATAAGACAATGGGAGATTCCGAATGCGTATCCTGTGCAAGATGCATAAGCGTATGTCCCGTTGGAGCCCTTTTGGACGGCAGAGCTATGAATATTGCAAGGTCATGGGAGCTGCAGAAGGAAAATGTAAAGTGTGCGGCTTGCGATTATGGCTGTGATTTCGAACTGTTGAAAAAAGATGGCAAGATTGTAGCCGTAAGAGCTTTAGCTGCAGGGGAAGGCAGACCCCTTTGCCTTAAAGGCAGATTGACCGTTGATTTAACTTATACTGATAATCCAAAGACTCCATTGGTTAAAAAGGACGGAGAATTTACAGAATCTACTTGGGCTGAAGTATTAGGCTTGAACAAGCTTTTGGAAAAGATAAATAATGATGTGAGATGCTAAGGTTAGGATAAACAAACAGACTAAGGAATATAGAGAGGTTGTTGCAGAATACTATTTTGCGGCAGCCTTTGTTCTTGTTCCAAGCTAATATATATAATTTGCGGCGAATAAACACTAATGTATTTTTGTTTCAACCCAAAAAATCAAGGTAAAAGATAAGGATAATCACCTATGACAAAGCAGGGAGCCATATATCCCAGGATGATGCCTATAAACCCCGGAACAAACAGTACCGGCTGTTGACGGAATGGGTATAGGTGAAATAAAATATAATAAGGAGAAGCATTACATATACTTCAGCACCAACAAGCTGCTGAAGCTTTCAGAGAAGATTAAAGACGGGACTGAGGTCTATCTGAATGCATAGCTGTAAGCAGCTCTAAAAGAAAGAAAGATTTGAATACATTATGAAAAAGCTGGTTATCGGAATATTAGCCCACGTTGATGCGGGCAAGACTACCCTATCGGAGGGTATGCTTTATACAAGCGGTAAGATCAGAAAGCTGGGAAGGGTAGACAACAAGGATGCATATCTGGATACTCATGACCTGGAAAAGGCAAGAGGGATCACCATTTTTTCAAACCAGGCCGTATTTGAAATAGATGAGACCCGGTTTACCTTGCTTGACACTCCGGGGCACGTCGATTTTTCCGCTGAAATGGAAAGGACCCTTCAGGTCCTGGATTATGCGATTCTGGTCATAAGCGGTGCCGATGGAGTGCAGGGACATACAAGAACTCTCTGGACACTTCTTGACATTTATAAAATACCGGTTTTTATATTTATTAACAAGATGGATCAGGATGGGACCGACAAAGCCGCTCTGATGAAGGAAATGAAGAATCTTCTGCAGGATGGTTGTGTGGACTTCGGACAGGTTCCGGAAGAGAGTTTTTTTGAACATCTGGCTGTACATGATGAAGCAATGATGGAGGCCTACCTTGGAACGGGGCAAATCAAGACCGGACAAATCAAAAACGCAATCAAAGAGCGCAAAATATTTCCCTGTTATTTTGGCTCAGCCCTGAAGCTGGAGGGGGTTGAGCAATTTATGCATTGCATTGCCAAATATACCGAAATTAAACGCTATCCTGAAGAATTTGGGGCCAGGGTATTTAAAATAATGCGGGATGAGCAGGGCAATCGCCTTACTTATCTCAAAATTACCGGGGGAAAGCTTAAGGTAAGGGATCTGTTGTCAGGAAGTACCTGGGAGGAGAAAGTGAATCAGATTCGCATCTATTCCGGGCAGAAATTTGAGGCTGTCAATGAGGCAGAGGCAGGTTCTGTTTGTGCTGTAGCCGGGCTAAGACGGACCAGACCGGGGGAAGGGCTGGGATCGGAGGCTGCTTCGGTGGCACCGGTATTGGAGCCCGTATTGCTTTATAGGATCATGCTGCCGGAAGGCTGTGACCCAAGGTCAATGATCCCCGGGCTTCGTCAGCTTGAAGAAGAAGAACCCCAGCTGAATATTGTCTGGGATGAGAGGCTGCAGGAAATTCAGGTGCGGATAATGGGGGAGGTTCAGGTTGAGATCCTCCAGAGTCTTATAAAGAGCCGCTTTGGCGTGCCAGTATCCTTTGATGGGGGAAGTATAGTCTATAAGGAGACAATTGAGGACAAGGTCTTGGGAGTGGGACATTTCGAACCGTTAAAGCATTATGCGGAGGTGCATCTCCTTTTAGAGCCGGGGGATCCCGGAAGCGGACTGAAATATGGGGCGAAGTGCGGCGAAGATGTTTTGAGTAAAAACTGGCAGAAGCATATTTTGACTCATTTGCAGAAGAATGAACATAAGGGGGTCCTGACGGGATCGGCTCTTACAGATGTGAAAATTACTCTGATTTCAGGCAAAGCCCATAACAAGCACACAGAAGGCGGTGACTTCAGGGAAGCTGCCTGCCGTGCCGTTCGTCAAGGCTTGATGGAGGCAAAATCCATATTGCTGGAACCGTATTATTCTTTTCAGCTGGAGCTTCCGTCAGAGGCCATTGGGAGGGCAATGGCCGACATTGAGAGAATGCACGGAATATGCAAGCTTACGGGGATAAAGGGTGAGACCGCAGTTCTTGAAGGAAGTGCTCCGGTTATTAACATGAGGAACTATCATAAGGAAGCGGCTGCCTATACCAAGGGCCTTGGGAAGCTGTTTTGCAGCTTTAAGGGCTATGGGCACTGCCATAATGCCGCAGAGGTTATTGAGGCCATAGGATATGACCCGGAAAACGACGCAGAAAACCCGGCAGGTTCCGTGTTTTGTGCCAATGGCGCAGGTTACCCGGTGCCTTGGGATAAGGTAAAGGATAACATGCATGTTGAAAGCAGGCTTTATAAAAAAAATGATTTACCGCCCAAAAGGGAAAAACCTTTGGATCCGGCCGCAAAAGAGCGATGGATCAGTCTGGAGGAGATAGATCAGATCATCAATAGGACTTATTATGGAAATCAAGGCAAAAAGTCTGCCTGGAAAAAGCATAAAACAGCAAGGGAAAGCTTTTACGAGCGCATTGCCTATATAAATAGTCAAAACGAGGTCAAAGAAGAATACCTTCTTGTGGATGGATATAATATTATTTATGCCTGGCCCGAGCTGGAAAAGCTTGCGGAAGACAATATAGAGAACGCAAGGATCAAACTGCTTGATTCGCTGTGCAATTATCAATGGATCCGCAAATGCCGTATCATTGTTGTATTTGATGCATACTGCATTCAGGGGCACAGGGAAGAAATAACCGGCTATGATAATATTTATGTGGTATATACCAAAGAAGCGCAAACAGCGGACCAATATATAGAAAAATTCGCCCGGGATAATAAAAAAAAGTATGACATAGCAGTTGCAACCTCGGACGGTTTGCAGCAGATCATTGTCCGGGGTGCCGGATGTTCCCTGCTGTCTGCCAGGGAATTAAAAATTGAAATTGAAAGGGCCATAGGAAAGATAATGCAGGAATATTGCGAAATGACCGGAAGGGACAGCAGTAGCCTGATAGATGTTTTATCTCCTGAGGTGAAGCGGCAGATGGAAGAAATGATTAAAAGCACAAGCGCTCATTGAAATTAATTTTTTACATGTTGCAATTGCAACATACATGCCAGATCTATAAATATAAAATAATATTGTAATACCGATAGCAATAGGGCTGTTGCAGCAAGGTCCAATATGTTTTGTCGGTAAAGAGATTTTAAACCTGTTGAAGATTAAATATTAAGGAGGAAGAGCAATGGGCATGTTTTGTTATCAGTGTCAGGAGACAGCAGGAGGAAAAGGCTGCACAGTGCGGGGAGTATGCGGCAAAAGCGAAGAGGCCGCCAAGCTGCAGGACCTTTTGATCTACACACTTAAAGGCATATCAGAAATTGTTGTCAAGGGGAAAATTGATGTCAGCAAATTGAATGATACAAACTATGAAGTTCTGAGCAGTCTTTTTATGACTATAACCAATGCCAACTTTGATGATAGTTCAATTGAAAAACAAATTACAAGAATGACAGGCATCAGAGACGGACTTAGGAAATCTGTCAATGTTAAGGATTTGCACGATGCGTCAGTTTTCACTGCGAATTCAAGAGGATCCATGCTGGAAAAAGCTGCTTCCATTGGAGTATTGTCAACAGCCAATGAAGATGTGCGTTCCCTTCGTGAAATGATCACCTACGGTCTCAAGGGAATGGCTGCCTATGTGGAACACGCAAAAAATATCGGGAAAGAGAATATTGAGATAAATGCCTTTATTTATGAAGCCTTAGCGGCAATACTGGATGATTCACTTTCAACAGACGACCTTGTGGCACTTACAATGAAAACCGGTGAATACGGCGTTAAAGCAATGGCTCTCCTGGATGAGGCCAACACCTCAAGGTTTGGGAATCCCGAAATCACGGAAGTAAGCATCGGTGTCAGAAAGAACCCTGCCATCCTTATTTCGGGTCATGATTTGACCGACCTTGAGCAGCTTTTGGAACAGACCAGAGGCACAGGGGTAGACGTGTATACTCATAGCGAAATGCTGCCGGCTCATTATTATCCTGCTTTCAAAAAATATGATAATTTTGCCGGAAACTATGGAAATGCCTGGTGGAAACAGGTCGTTGAGTTTGAATCCTTCAGAGGACCCATACTGTTCACCACAAACTGTATTGTTCCGCCGAAAAGCGAAGAGGTAAGAGGCAGGATATTTACTACGGGCTCTACAGGTTTCCCCGGCTGCAGGCATATTACCGTTGATGAAAGCGGCAAAAAGGATTTTTCTGATATAATTGCACTTGCAAAGACCCTTCCTTCTCCGGAAGAAATTGAAACCGGGAGCATTGTCGGAGGCTTTGCCCACAATCAGGTTCTGGCTTTGGCGGACAAGGTAGTGGAGGCTGTCAAAGCCGGAGCGATCAAAAAGTTCTTTGTTATGGCCGGCTGCGATGGGCGTATGAAATCCAGGGATTACTATACGGAATTTGCCTCAAAGCTGCCGAAGGATACTGTTATTTTGACGGCAGGCTGCGCAAAATATCGCTATAACAAGCTGAAATTGGGCGATATAGGAGGAATACCGAGAGTTCTGGATGCCGGGCAGTGCAATGACTCCTATTCATTGGCTGTTATTGCTCTGAAGCTTAAGGAAGTATTTGGCCTTGAGGATATTAATAAGCTGCCTATAGCCTTCAATATTGCCTGGTATGAGCAGAAAGCGGTAATAGTACTTCTTGCACTGCTGTATCTGGGTGTTAAGAATATTCATCTGGGTCCGACGCTTCCGGGGTTTCTGTCTCCCAATGTGGCAAAGGTCCTGGTAGAGAAGTTCGGTATAGCAGGTATCGGAACAGTTGATGATGACATAGATTTGTTCATGAATGCATAAGTAAAAGTATAATTTTCCTCCTACAGGCGTTGTACCAAACGGATAAATGGTACGATGCTTATAGGAGGTAAATTTTTGCCAATAGTCAGATGCTATACCCACACAATGGATTTAGTGGTACAATATCCATGGAGGAAAAGTTTTTGCAGGAGATATCCGGCAGGAAGTATAATAGGGGGCTTGTTATGAATATTGCAGTTGCAGCTGACGGCAAATCTATGGATAGTCCGGTATCGGAAAAATTTGTATCATGCACTCATTTGCTGATTGTAAATATGGAGAGCATGGAATTTGAAGCTTTGGAAAACAAGGGGGGTCCTTTTGGGGAAGTCCTGTCCCGCAAAATTGTTGAGTATGATTGTGAGGCTGTCATTACCGGGGAATTGACACAGCAAGCCTTTGATATCATAGCGGATAACAATGTGACAAGGTATGACGGCCGGGGCCATACGGTAAGCAAAGCATTGGACCTTATGAACCGGTATGTGTTAAAGCTGATAAGGAACGTCAAAGGCACAGATGAATGTGATGATTAGGGGAGGAGCAACAATATGAACAAGGTTTTGGTCGTTGTGGACATGCAGAACGACTTTATCGACGGGGCCCTGGGCACAAAGGAGGCTGAGGCGATAGTAGAAAAAGTAGCCGGGAAAATAGCCGGATATGACGGTATAGTTGTTTTTACAAAGGATACCCATGGCGAGGATTACCTTATGACTCAGGAAGGGCGAAATTTGCCCGTGACGCATTGCATAAAGGGCACCTTTGGCTGGGAGCTTCAGAAGGATATCAGGAAGCTTGCAGAAGCTAATAACAGTATGGTATTTGATAAATATACCTTCGGTTCAATGGATCTGGCGGAATATCTTAAGGAGATGTCCTCCGTAGAGGAAATTGAGGAAATAGAGCTTGTCGGCCTGTGCACCGATATATGCGTTATTTCCAATGCGCTGACAATAAAGGCCTTTCTGCCTGAGGTAAAAATAAAGGTTGACGCCTCCTGCTGCGCAGGGGTAACCCCTAAGAGCCATGGCAATGCACTGGAGGCAATGAAGGTGTGCCAGATAGATATACAAGGGCATTAGTGAGAGCTTAGAAGGGAAGCAAGTAGTATGACCTGCTTCCCCCGCATTCTGCGAAGTTATTACAATAATGTTTTTCTCAATTCTTCTCCGGGTTTTGGCGATAAATAAGAAAAGGGTATGTCAAGAACAGTAAATGCGCCTTTTTTCCCTTCCGATGACAGCCTGTGGACAGCCCGGGCATATGCAACAAGTACAGATGAAGTAAACTCCGGGTTGCTTTCCAATTTAAGGCTGAATTCCATACGCTGCTTGTTGCAGTTTCCTGTTATACCTGTGTGTATCACAAAACCCCCATGGGGCATTTTTGAATGGTTTTTCAGCATTTCCTCTTCGCTGGTAAAATGCACTTCCGTGTCATAATCAGCAAAATAATTGGGCATAGATACAATTTCCTGTCTTATTCTGTCCGGGTCTTCATGTTCTTCCGCCGCTACATAGCAGATGCGTTTATGCTTATCCCGGGCACATAGATCGGGGTTTTTGCAGGCCCTTACCTTTTCAACTGCCTCTTCCACGGGGACAGTGTACTGTATACCCATTTTAACGCCTTTGACTCTTCTTATGGCATCAGAATGGCCCTGGCTGACTCCCCTTCCCCAGAATGTGTAACCTTTACCCTGGGGTAATACGGATTCTGCCAGCAGCCTGTTGAGAGAGAACAGCCCCGGGTCCCATCCCACGGATATCAGGCTCACTTTATTTGAGGCCAGAGCAGATTCGTTCATTTTGCTGAAGTATTCCGGGATCCTGCTGTGATTGTCATAGCTGTCAACGGTATTAAACCCGGCGGACAGCATAGGTCCCTGAACCGGAAGGTCATTGGCGGAACCGCCGCATAGTATCATTACATCAATTCTATTTTCATAATCCCTTACATTAGAAATATTGACTATTTCAGCTTCGCCGTCATATTTAGAGATATCCCTTCTTGTGAATATAGCCTGAAGCTCAAAGTCCGGGTTCTGTTTAAGGGCTAATTCCACACCTTTTCCCAAATTTCCGTAGCCTGCTATACCGGCTCTTATTTTTTCCCGCATAATATACCTCCTTGTGAATGTATAGATAGTATACACCTTTTGGTGCGGTGGAACAATCATGGCTTTCTATAGAAGCAGTAGAACACTTTATCATGGACGGGATATTTATGCATTGCGGCCTTTTTCTCTTTAAGAAAGTTAAGTTTTTTGTGCAAAATTTCGAGTAGTGTGTGAATATTTCGAATTATGTTAAGTTATTTAGCTGTATTTGTGCAAAAATTTGTTTAATACACATATTTTTGGAACAAATCTTACACAATAATTGAAATTTTGCACATTTTTCCGTATAGAAATTGCATTGGGGTTTTCTATAATATGACGCACAGCTGTCAGGTTATAGGTGGTATACTTACATTATTGGAGATAGGCACCACAAGGCAGGCGGCATAGGATAGACACCACAGGGCAGGCTGCATAGGATAGGCACCACAGGGCAGGCAGCATAGATAAGGCAATGGAAACCGTTTGATACAAGACAGACGAGTAAGAAAAGGCAGCTGAAGACGGGCTGCACAGAAGGTGCAGCAAAAGGCATCCGGTACAGGGCGGGAGATGGAGGATATGCAATGGGAGACATTAAATACAAAGAAATCAGCTGCGAAACAGCAATGAACAAGCTTAAAAGAAAGATACCATATGGATGGGATCTTAACATTTACAGGGGCTGCGAGCACGGCTGCAAATATTGCTATGCAATGTATTCCCATGATTATCTCGGTTCCGGGGATTATTTCGGCGATATTTACGTAAAAACCAACATAGTTGAGCAGCTTGAAAAGCAGCTGAGGGATCCCAAATGGAGCCGGGAAGTAATAAACATAGGCGGCGTTACCGACAGCTACCAGCCTGCGGAGGAGCGATACGGGCTGATGCCCCATATTTTGAGGCTTCTCATTAAATACAGGACGCCTGCTATCATATCCACCAAATCGGATCTTATATTGAGGGATTATGATTTGATCGATGAACTGTCCCGGATAACATACATTAATGTTGCGGCGACAATTACAACAATGGATGAGAGAGTGAGGCGGCTTATAGAGCCGGGAGGGGTGGAATCAGACAGGCGCTTTAAGACGTTGAAGACATTCAGAAATACAAACGCTTCTATAGGGCTGCATGTAATGCCGATAATTCCTTATCTGACGGACAGCCCTGAAAATTTCGATCTGCTTTTTAGCAGGGCAAAGGACTCCGGCGTCCACTACGTTTTACCCGGGACGCTGTATCTAAGGGGAAAAACAAGGTGGGTATTCTTTGATTTTATCAGAAAAGAGATGCCCCAGCTGTATGATCATTTGGCGGAACTTTATAAAACAGGAGGGGCCGATAAGGAATATAAGGATTCACTGTATAAGACTGTGAACAGGTTAAGAGACAAGTATAACCTGTCAGGCAGCTATTCGAAGCCTATGAAGGAGAAACTGGGGGATAAGGGAAACCCCTGACCCTAACCCTCCTCTCCTATCATATTATCTATGGCCATTCCGGGAGGAACTATGGGAAATACTCCCGCATCCTTATCAATCGCACATTCTATAATGGTTGCCTTTGATGAGGACAAGGCTTCTGCAAGGGCCCCCTGAAGCTGTGCCAGGGTTTCTGCTTTTGCGCCGTTCAGCCCGTAAGCTGAGGCAAGCTTCATATAATCCACATCATCCGTCAGATCTGTTTGTGAGTATCTTTTTTCCTGGAACAAACCCTGCCACTGTCTTACCATGCCCAGGCTCTTATTATTGAAAAGCAGTGTGATTATCGGCAGCTTGTATTTCGATACGGTGGCCAGTTCGTTGCAGTTCATCCTGAAGGAACCGTCCCCCGTAATATGGAGCACCCGTCTTCCGGGGTTTGCTATCTGGGCTCCTATTGAGGCCCCAAGCCCATAGCCCATAGTGCCCAACCCTCCCGAAGTGAGGAATCTTCTGGGTGAATCTACCTTGCAGTATTGGGCAGCCCACATTTGATGCTGTCCAACCTCCGTGGCTATTATTGAATTATTGCCGACCATTTTTTGGGCGAGAGCCAATATATTCGAAGGGGAAAAGGCATCTGCCGGTTGGGACCTTTTCGTCGATAGGCTCCTTATCCTGCTCAGCCATTCACTTCTGTCCCTTTTACAGACCTTATGGGCAAGGACCTTAAGAATATCTTTGATGTCACCCATCAGAGGGAGATTGACCTCTTTATTCTTACCTATTTCCGAACCGTCAATATCTATATGGATTATTTTTGCTCCCGGGGCAAATCTATCTTTTTTTCCTATTACCCTGTCACTGAATCTGGCCCCTATAGCAATCACCAAATCGCTCTCCGTAACTGCAAGATTTGTCTCTCTATGCCCGTGCATACCCACAAGCCCGAGAGAAAGTGGATGACTCATCGGGAAACAGCCGAGGGACATAAGGGTATTTGCAACCGGAATAGAGGATTTTTCCGCCAGCTCAAAAAGCTCCGACTCTGCTCCGGAATGAATCACTCCGCCGCCGGCATAGATCACAGGCTTTTTTGAGGTGTTGATCGCTTTTGCGGCCTCTCCTAACAATTCGTCCTCAAGGGGGGAAGAGGTTTGTTCTTCCCTTTGAACACCTGAAAAATCATATTCTATTTTTGCCAGAAAAATATTTTTGGGGATGTCAATAAGCACCGGGCCTTTTCGCCCGTTCATTGCTGTATCAAAGGCTTCCCTTATTATAGAGGGCAGGTCCTCAACACTTTTCACCAAATAATTATATTTGGTAATGGGAAATGTGACCGCAGTAATATCTATTTCCTGAAAAGAGTCCCTCCCCAAAAGCTCCTGGGGCACCTGACCGGTAAAAACCACCAGGGGCACCGAATCCATGTAAGCCGTAGCAATACCGGTAACAGTGTTGGTAGCACCGGGGCCGGAGGTTGCAAAGCACACCCCCGGTTTGCCCGTTGATCTGGCATAGCCGTCGGCGGCATGGACTGCCCCCTGTTCATGGCAGGTCAGTACATGAAAAAAATCCTCATTATAGCTGAACAAAGCGTCATAAAGGGGTATCACTGCTCCCCCCGGATAACCAAATACGGTATTTACCTCCTGCTCCTTCAAGCACTCAAGGACAATTTCAGCACCGGTGTATTCCATATCCATCTTCCTTTCCATATATTGCTGCAGCTTTCTGCTTATCTGCTGCAGCCTTCTAACTATCCACTACAGCGCCCTTAGAGGCAGAGGATACCATTTGGGAGTACCTTTTCAGGTACCCATGGGTTTTTTTCTTAAGGATTACAAGATCATTCCTTCTCCTTCCCAATGTTTCGGGGTCGACACAGAGGTTGAGGCTGCAGCTTTCTATATCTATCTCAATAACATCCCCGTCCTCAACCAATGCTATTGGCCCTCCTTCCGATGCCTCGGGGGAGACATGGCCGATAGCGGAACCCTTTGTGGCCCCGGAAAACCTTCCGTCGGTAATAAGGGCCGTAGTCCCGTCAAGACCCATTCCCACAAGGGCAGAGGTAGGGGAGAGCATTTCTCTCATTCCGGGGCCCCCCTTAGGCCCTTCATAGCGTATTACCACTACATCCCCGTGATTGATACGCCCCCCGAGTATGGCTTCTATGGCATCCTCCTCGCCGTCAAATACCCTGGCAGGGCCCTTATGCACCATCATTCCGGGGCAAACGGCGGATTTTTTCACAACTCCGCCATCAGGGGCCAGGTTCCCCCAAAGGACTGCTATGCCTCCTTTTTCGCTTTTTGGTTTATCTATGGGGGCTATTACATCGGGGTCTTTGATACGGGCATTTTTTAACAGCTCCCGTACCGGGACCTCTGATACAGTAATTTCATCCGGATGGATAAGATTTGATTTTGCCAGTTCTGCCATAACTGCAGGTATGCCCCCCGCCCGGTGAAGGTCCTCAACATGATGGGGGCCTGCAGGGCTTAGTCTGCATAGGTTCGGGGTCCTTTCGCTTATTTCATTTATCCTTTTCAGGTCTATGGATATTTCCGCTTCGTGGGATATTGCGGTCAAATGCAATACCGTATTTGTGGAACAGCCCAGGGCCATATCCACCGCAAGGGCATTTTCGAATTTTTTCCGAGTCATTATATCCCTGGGAAGCAAGTTTTTGCCTACCAGCTCCATGATTTTCATTCCTGTTTTTTTCGCAAGTCTCAATCTTTCGGCGTAGACGGCGGGTATCGTTCCATTTCCGGGAAGGGCCATACCCAGGGCCTCGGTCATGCAATTCATTGAATTGGCGGTGTACATGCCTGAACAGGAGCCGCAGCCCGGACACGCATTATCTTCAAATTCTTCCAATTCTTCCTCTGTCATAGTTCCCGCTTTTACCCTGCCCACAGCCTCAAATACGCCGGAAAGGTCAATAGCACTGCCATTGTGCTTTCCGGCAAGCATGGGGCCGCCGCTTACCAGAATAGCCGGCAGGTTGAGCCTGGCTGCCGCCATCAGCATGCCGGGAACTATTTTGTCGCAATTGGGCACGAGGACCAAACCGTCAAAGCAGTGGGCGGAGGCCATGGCCTCTATGCTGTCCGCAATAAGTTCTCTGGAAGCCAGGGAATACCTCATGCCCTCATGGCCCATTGCGATGCCGTCGCAAACCCCGATGACGGGGAATTCGACGGGCACACCGCCGGCCATACGGACACCTTGCTTTACTGCTTCTGCTACATCTCTCAGATGTTTATGTCCGGGGACTATCTCACTGAAAGCGCTGGCTACCCCTATCAGAGGTTTTTCAAATTCTTCTTCAATAAACCCCAAGGCCTTGAACAGAGATCGGTGGGGAGCCCTTTCCAGGCCTTTGTTCACTTTCCTGCTCTCCATAATAACCACCTATTTTTTAAGCCAGGACATCATATCCCTCAGGTTTTTGCCTACCCTTACTATGGGATGGTTCAGCTCCTGCTCCTTTCTTTTATTAAAAACCGGGCGGCCGGTCATGTTTTCCAATATCCATGCCTTAGCAAATTCACCATTTTGAATCTCCTCCAGCACCTTTTTCATTTCTTTCCTTGTCTCTTCCGTTATGATTCTCTTGCTTGTGACATAGTCTCCGTATTCGGCAGTGTCGCTTACACTGAATCTCATCCTTTCAAAACCGCCTTCATACAAAAGGTCTACAATAAGCTTCATTTCATGGAGGCATTCAAAATATGCGATTTCCTCCTGGTAGCCCGCTCCCGTCAAAGTATCAAAGCCGGCCTTTATAAGCTCTGTAACTCCGCCGCACAGTACGCTTTGTTCTCCGAACAGGTCTGTTTCTGTTTCTTCCCTAAAGGTTGTTTCTATTACCCCTGCCCTCAAGGCCCCAATACCTTTTGCGTAAGCTAAGGCAAGATCTTTGGCCTTCCCCGTGTAATCCCGGTGTACTGCCAAGAGAGCGGGAACTCCCTTGCCTTCCTCATAGACCCTCCTTACAAGGTGGCCGGGGCCCTTCGGCGCTATCATAAATACATCAATATTTGCGGGAGGGGTTATCTGTCCGTAGTTTATATTGAACCCATGGGCAAAAGCCAGGGCATCTCCATCCTTAAGATTTTTTTCTATATCTTCTTTGTATACCTTCCCTTGCTTCTCGTCAGGCACCAGAACCATCGTAACCTTAGATGACGCTACCGCATCTCCGACTTCCATGACCTCCAGACCCGCAGCCTTTGCGGCATCCCGGGACTTGCTGCCTTTATAAAGACCTACTACGACATCTACGCCGCTTTCCTTAAGATTCAGAGCATGGGCGTGGCCCTGGCTCCCAAAGCCGATCACTGCCACTTTTTTCCCTTTTAATAATTCCAGATTGCCGTCCTTTTCATAATACATTTTTGCCATGATTATCCTCCTTGTTTTTTTATATAATATTTACTTCATGAACATCATTATATTTTTTTATCTGGTTCATAAGCTGATTTATGCTTTTGTCCTGATATGAGAGCATTATCCTGAGGTCTGCCTGATTCCCCGGGGCTTCCTCCATGTGTATGCTTTTCATTCCAAAGCCTTTGCGTCTAATTACTCCGCTTATCCTCATAAGCACATCGATCTCGTTGTTCACCCTTGCTACCAAAGTCTTTTCCATTTCATTACCTCCTTAAATAAAAATACCCCATCCCAAAACATACATTTTGGGACGGGGTTTAATCCGCGTTACCACCCATATTTACCATCGGTTCACACCGACAGCCTCATCAGGTCGAAGAAAGAATTCTTTTAACCGTAGCCATATAACGGTGGCGAGGAAACCGGCCTTGTCTACTGGGATAAACCTTTTGACTCGGCAGCTCGGGAGTGATCATTGCATATCCTCTTGATACCGGTTTTCACCATACGCCGGCTCTCTGCGATCAAATCCGGATATTTTTCTCTCCGTCAATACTTTTCGATATAAAACTCGTTTTAATACTTTAGGACGGGAATCAGCCCCATAAAGGAATTTTCCGCATTCCTAAACAATAAATTGTTTATAATTCTATAGCATATTTATTCACTTGTCAAGAGGATAAAAAAATTGTTTTTCTATGGAAAAATTGCCTTCAATTGACATAGTAAGTGCAACTAAAGAGCCCGAGGGTGGTTGCATTCAGTTTTACAAAGTAGTGGATAGCATTTTTCTGCCCTTTTACATTAAGCAAAAATCATATGAAAACTTATCCATTTTGGGTATAATTAAGGAGAGATGCAAGGTATAAAATTGCTTTTACATAAATAAGGGGGGGGTTTTTTGGAGCAGATTCATTACGACGCCTTTATCAGCTACCGGCATATGGAACCTGATGCCCGGATAGCTTCCAGGCTTGCCCGCAGCATTGAAAATTATCGCATACCACTCCCGCTCCGGAAGCAGACAGGGAAAAAGCGCATGGGCAAAGTGTTCCTGGACCATGACGAGCTGCCTACATCTGCGGACCTGGGATCCGGCATAGAGGCTGCACTCCGGTCATCTGATTACCTTATAGCGGTATCATCTCCGGAATATCTGCAATCAAAGTGGTGCATGAAGGAGGTCGATACCTTTATTGCCCAAGGAAAGCGGGACAAGATACTGACCGTTCTCGTAAGAGGCGAACCGGCAGACAGTTTTCCAGCCTCTCTTAGATTTGTCGCCGGGACTGATGGCACCATTACGGAAGTTGAGCCCTTAGCTGCGGATGTGCGTGGGAAATCCCTGCGGGAGAGTATTGTCAGGCTAAGAATCGAAAAATTGCGCCTTCTTGCCCCAATGCTGAGTGTGGGATTTGATGATCTGCGCCGCCGTCAACGGGAGCGTTCCCTCAGGATGCTGATGGCCATTGCATTATTTATTGCAGCAGGCAGCTTAGCCTTCGGAAGCTATGCATACAGCAATGCCGCCACTATTGCGCGTCAGGGCAGAGAAATTCAGAAGACCAATACCGCATTATTGTCTGCCAATTATGAGATCCAGGAAAAAAACAAGGCCCTTACTCTGGTGAACGAAGAGCTCGATTCCGCCAATTCGGCTCTGGAAGACACTAATACAACCCTTGCAAATACCAATACAGCTCTTGAAAAAGCCAATGGGGTGCTTATGTCACAAAAACTCTTTATAGCATCCCAAAGGGATGAAGCGCTGGTTTCGCAATCCCGTTTCCTTGCCGATGCAGCCGAAACCGCATCGGGCAATGGCAATCCAATGCTTGGGGTGCTGCTCTCTCTGGAGGCGCTGCCAAAGGACCCTGATAATCCGGAGCGGCCTTATACCGGGGAAGCTGAGATAGCCTTGAGGAAAGCCCTCGCCAGGCTGGATTCCAATACCTATACCATGTATTCTTCATCGGAGACGCAGACCGGAAAAACAATTGAATTTTACAGTTATACGAATCATATGCAGCGCAACTATATTGCCTTAAGCAGCGGTTACTCAGACAGTACCGAGGTGTATTCTGTTGAAACGGGGGCTCTCAGCACAGTTCTTGCTGCCTCGGAGAGAAAGGAATATTCCTTGTCTACTTCGGGGGACTATGCAGCATATATAAAGAAAATGGCGGATGGGACGGAGCGCCTGGTAGTACGCGACATTAACAGGGGAACTGAGACATATGCTGCAGCGGAATACCCGGATGCACCCCAGATATGTTCCTCCGGGATTGGCAACCTTTTCAGCGATGTTCGGCGCGTGGCTATAAAAAACGGCAGCAGGGGCATAGATATCTTTCAATTCCGGAAGGGTTTCATTGACGATGAAAAGATGTCCAGGCTTTGCAGCATCAATGCAAAAAGCAGCATAACGGGCTATGCCTGGCGCCCCGACGGAGGGCGCATCATTGTCTGGACCTATAATGGGCTTCATATCTATGATGCTGATGATGGGGCCTTACTTGCAGAAATACGCGGCACCGAAGGGGGTTTTTCCCCTAACGGACGCATGATTTATGCTGTTGACGAAGGATATCTCAGGCTTTATGATGGTGCGACCTTTGAGATGGTACATTGTTTTGACGATAAGGAGGAAAAGCTTATAAAACGCAGCCAAGGCATATATTTTCAGCAAATACTCCGCCGTTTTTCACCGGACGGTACTCTTATCACATATCCTGCAGAGGATGGAAGACTCAGGCTTTACTCCTGCGAAACCGGGGAAACCTTATATATTTTGTCGGTTCCTTCTGTCAAAATGGCCTGGGCCGATTGGAATTTTGACGGCAGCAGGATATTGGCGGTGGGCGGGGGAAAAACATATATATTTTCTGCAAGGGATGGCGAGCTGTTGCAGGTCCTTGACCCCGGCGAAAACGTTTCTATGGCGTTTTTTGTGAGCAGCTCTGATTCTGTTTGCACAATAGCCCCCGGGAAAGTCGGTTTCTGGGGGGCATCTCCCGGAGATTCGATTTATTTCGGGGATGACAATGCCACTGAATTTACTTTTTCAAAAAACGGCAGATATCTTTATCACCTAAGGGATTTTCCTGCCTACACAGCTTTTGCCGTAGATGCCGTTACCGGTGGAAAAGTTAAATATTTCGGACAGGCAATATGGTTCAGAGAGGATGCGGAGGGGAAAGTTCTGGCTGTGTACAGGCCTGAGAACCATATAGACCTCTATAGAGTCGGTGATTGGGACAAACCGTATAAGACACTCCACTACAGCGGGGGGAAGGATGACTATTACGACTTTTACAGTACCCCCTTTGGAGGCATGTGCTTTTCCCCCGACGGTAAAAAGCTCGCAGTTGTCAATCATATCTGGGGCAAAATCATACTTTTTGACGTAGAGACCGGCGAGAGCAGAGCCCTGCTGGAAGGGAAATGCTTTCTGAAATATTTCCATTCCCTGGGTATAGGGCTTTCATATGTTCCGATGTATTGGAGCATTGACGGCACAAAAATTACGTCGGTATATAACGAACCATATTTGAAGGACTGCAGGGGCGGAGTCACGATCAACATCAAAAGCGGGATAATTGAAGAGATACCAACCTATATTCATTATGAGCAGAGCCCGGACAGCAGGTATTATTTCAAACTGAACCTTGAGGAAAGATGCCTCAGGGTCTATGGCACATCCTCAGGCAAGCTGCTATATACATTGGAGGATTGCGACTGGGCCTGTTTCGGGCAAGGAGGGCTTTTGATCACTACAAATGAGACAGCTAACCGGACTGATGTCCGGCAGGCATCGGGAGGTACGGTAATTTCCCGTTTTGAAGAAAACGCAAGGCGCAGGGATGTGTATAATTCATGGTATTCGGCCTCATATGACGGCAAATACATTTCCCTTGTCAAAAGGGACAGAGGAAAGTCCAATGGGGTTGTGCGGCTTTCCGCCACAGGGGGGGTAATACAGGAAATGCCTGAGGTAAACCACATCATATGGTCTCCTGCGGATAACCGCCATGGGGTTGACCTTAGCGGAACAGCAATGAACAGCAAGCTCTCCTACATAACATACATGGAGGAACTCAGAACCGTTATGAAGAAGGCAGGGAAAAAACTTGAAGGGCGTACATTGTCGGAGGGGGAAAGGGAGAGGTACTGGCTGAGGTAAGCCGGATAGGAAGATATGAGACGAGGGACCTGTGAAAGCGATTGGAGGGAATTGGGGATGTTGGCCAGGGAAGGCCTGGGAAAGCCCGGGGGAAAAATGAAATTTAAAAAGGCTGCACGGGTTGTGCTGCCGATCCTCTTATCCTTTGCTGCAATAGGAGGGCTATTCATATGTGCTTCCATTTTGGATAAAGCATTGCCCCATGCCCGGGGCGGTCTTTTGGACCTTTCTGAATGGGATGAAAAGGAGCCCTTTGGGATTACCGGAGAATGGGAGTTTTACTGGGGCAGGGCGTTGACCGGAGCTCAGATAGAAAAGGGCGGAGGAGCCTATGCCATCGTTGAAGCACCCGGAGAATGGAATTACTATGAAACTGAATTCGGAGAGCTTCCCGGTTTTGGTATCGCCACCTATCGCGTCCGTGTAACCGGTGCAAGACCGGACAATGAATATGGGATGCGCATTCAGAATATGGCCTCGGCCTACCGCCTCTATGCTGACGATTTTTTAATTGCCCAAAACGGCACCTTCGGGGATACATCTTCAGCGCCTGCGTCGGAGTACCGGCCCCAGCTTGGCTCATTCATCCCAAAGGAAGGCAGCTTCGACATCATCCTGCAAATCTCCAATGACGCATATGCTGTAGGCGGGATGTGGCAGCCGGTTATATTCGGAACATACGAACGAGTGGCAGCCTTTGATGGCGTGCTATCAGATGTGGGCATGTTCTCCTTTGGCGGTCTCGCGTTCATCTGCCTGTTCTTCTTTATATTCTATGCGGCCCAGAGGCGAGAAAAGGATATGCTCATACTGGCGGGAATCGGCGCCCTGGTGATATTGCGTCTTTTAAGTACCGGGGATATGCTGTCCGCTTATATTTTTCCCAACATGCACATATCGGGCTTTGGGTGGATAGATTACCTGACGCTCATCTGGATACAATTCCTGCTCTATTATTTCGTCTATTGCGCATACGGAGGTCTTGCGCGCAAGTGGCAGATTATCGCCCTGCTGGCCTACTGCAGTGTTGTGTCCATAGGTGTTATGGTACTGCCCTTTGAGGTCATTACCGGCGCCTATGTTATGCTCAACGTTATACTGTTGCTGGTGACTGTGTTTGTAACGGCACAGCTTTGGCGGGCCGCGTGGCGGGGGCAGGCGGGCGCTTCCATTCTGCTGGGTGCGATGGTATTCATTTTACTGTTCGTACTTTACGATCTGTTCGTCGGCATATGGCCTGCCAGGTATTACATTTTAACAGCTACCTCCATCGACTATATGGGGCTGTTTGTTGCATATTGCTTTGTGGTGGCTCGGCGCTATAACCGCTCTCAGCGAATGGAGGTGGCGCTGCTGAAAAACCAGATACGCCCCCACTTCATACATAATTCACTGACCACCATCATTTCCATATCCCGCAGTGATCCCGACCGGGCCCGTGACTTGCTTTCAGAATTCAGCAGCTACCTCCGGGGCTATTACGATTACGACGCCGATGAGCTCATTACATTGGGGCAGGAATTGGAGCTTGTACGCGCCTATGTTGCACTGGAGCAGGCCCGCTTCAAGGAGCGTGTGAATGTGGAATATGATATAGGCTCAGATCGCTTAATGGTGCCACCACTCAGCTTGCAGCCGTTAGTTGAAAACGCCTTTGTCCACGGTCTGCGGGAGAAGGACAGTGGCGGCACAGTAGCCATATATGCCAGCCGGACAGCAAGGGGTAGTGCCCTGATTGGCGTACGGGACGACGGCGTAGGCCTCGGCGCGAAGGAACCTACCGAGCGCAAGGGCGTGGGCATCGAAAACATAAACAGCCGATTGTCAAGGCTCTATCGGACGCAGCTATCGTACACCCGGCCTGAGGGCGGCGGCTGCGAGGTAAGTATGGAAATTCCGTGGAAGGAGGCGGATAAGAATGCGCGTATGTATCGTTGACGACGAGGAATATTGCCTGGAGGATCTCAAATGGCGGCTGTATAAATATCCCGACATTGAGATCATCGGCGCATTTACAGACTCTAAGGCGGCTCTTGCCGCTGCCGGAGAGATTTGCCCTGACGCGGCCTTTCTGGACATCGACATGCCGAAGCTGAATGGGCTGGAGCTTGCGCTCTCCATTCAGGCAGAGTGCCCCGGAATCGTAGTGATATTCGTCACAGCCCACGCCCAATACGCACTGGAAGCATTCCGTACGTTTCCGCTGGATTTTCTCTTGAAACCCGTCAAGGAAGCGCGCTTGGACGAAACCGTTGAGCATTTAAGGGCGCAATATGCCCTGCTCCGACCCGCCTCCACGGAAAACCGTGTGAGAATCCGCTGCTTTGGTCCCTTTGAGCTGACGGGGGGCAATGAAACCAAATGGGGCACCCGCAGGGTCAAGGAACTGTTCCTCTATCTGCTCGACCAGTGCGGCGCAGCCCCCTCAAAGGAAGAAATCCTGCGTGCCCTGTTCGGCGGACAGACCGACAAAAATGCGGCTCACAACCTATACATGACCATGTACCGGCTGCGAAGCCTGCTCTGCACACTGGACCCGGAGGGAAAATATGTCAGGATGTCCGACGATTACAGCCTGACCGCCGCACCCGGGGTGTGCGACTACACAGACTTCATGGCCTTTGCCCGGGGTAATCCGATCATATCCGCAAAAAATGCGGCGAAGGCAGCTCGCACCTTGAACCTATATCGAGGTTATTATCTGGAAAACGAATGCTGCGAATGGGCGTGTGAAACAAGCCGTGAAGCGGAAGCCGAATACGAGCGTATTGCCCTGGGGCTGGCCGCTTGCCACGGGTTAGCGGGCCGCGCTCCCGAAGCGGAGAACGTACTGAACACGCTGCTGACGAAAAACCCGTTATCTACAGAGGGCTATGCCGCACTCTTGGACCTTTACATGGAGAATGGGAACCACCGGACATATTGCGAAAAGTATGAGCAATACGTCAGAATGCTGAAAAAAGAGCTTCATGTCAGGCCCCAGAATAAGTACCGAGAGCATTTTGACCGTGTGAATCGCATCAAATAGCAACAAAACAATTTCACGAAAAAATAAAAAATATTTTTGAAAAACCGCTTAATAGGGGGCAAAACACCTCCTGAAGCGGTCTTTTTTTGTCTATGTGAACCCGCAAGACCGCATAAATTCCGGGATTTTTAGTTTGTGCGATTTTGTGATATCCCCATGATACAGTAGCCTCATAGTGGGCAAAAGGGAGGGATAAAACATGCGCGTGATGATTGTGGATGACGAACCGCCTTGTTTGGATGATACAGTTTATATGCTTTCTCGCTATGAGGATGTGGAAATCGTGGGAACCTACACAAAACCGCTGGAGGCACTGGAGGCCGCGCCCGCTATCTGCCCCGACGTGCTGTTTCTCGACTACTCCATGCCGAAAATGAATGGAGCGGAGCTGGCAAAAAAGGTGCTGGCGCTTCTGCCCGGCACGCGCGTCGTGTTCGTGACAGCTTATTCAAAGGAGGTTGACGATATCAGGGACCTGCCGGTATTTGCAAACCTGCTCAAGCCGCTGCACAGAGACAAGCTAAAAGGGGTGCTTGAAAGTCTCCAGGTAAGCCATCTAACCTGATGGACAAGGGGCATAAATCAGAAACTATAAACCAAATTAGGAAAGAGGTGCGTTTTGTGAAGAAAAGATTTCTGGCGTGGCTGTTGTGCGCGGTGATGGGGCTGACAATTACGCCCATACCCACAGCCCTCGCCGCCGATGGCGACGCTACCACCATCGTATTGAGCAACGAGGAAGGCGGGCTGATTGACCAACTGATTGCGGAGGGGTACGGAGATAGTAGATTATATGAGGTTTTGGTAGCGTTGCAGCCCATTTCGGGCGGCACAATCCCCGACGATTACATGTCTGCGCTTGCCGCTACTCCTGCGGGCAGCGAGGTAAAAACTGCCAAGTTAAACGACTTCTCCGGGTTGAATAACCCGGTGGGTATCAACACGGACGGAACAATTATGATTACAGGTATATACGGAAGCGATTATGACGGCGATGAAGGTTATACCACAAGTCAGGGCGATCAGGTAGGCATAAGTATTGCGCAGTTCACCACCGCCGATAGCGCGGCATATTACATCGACACAGGCCATAATAAATTAGATTATCCAGATGAAACCTACAAAGCCTTTGCCATTGCATGGTCGTCAAATCAGATTCCCACCTTTATGCTGTCCAACGAGGAGGGCGGACTAATTGATCAGCTGATTGCCTCAGGGCACGATGATGATACCCTGTATGAGGTCTTGCAGCTTTTGCAGCCTGTTTCGGGCGGCGCAATCCCCGCCGATTTTATGACTTCGCTTGCCGCCAGCCCCGCAGACTGTGACGCTAAAACCGCCGAACTGAGCGACTTTTCCGACCCCAGCAATAACCCTATCGGCATCGGTGCGGATGGGAACCTCATTGTTGCGCCGATTCACGGACGCGATTATGACATGGATACGGATTTTACAACATCCACCGGGAACGTCACAGGAGTTGGGGATGTGCTGTTTACCGCTGCGGAAAGTGAGGATGACTACATTGATGCAGGGGCAAATACATACGCAGGTGTGACTTATTATTACAAAGCCTTTGCCATCGCGTGGGCAGATTCGCCTGACCCGGTGATGACGCTGACGACTTCGCGGGCGATCGGCTCCACTATCACGCTGAGCCTGCAGGCGGCAAACGCGGAAGATCTGGCGGGCGTTTGGGTGGATCTCAACGGCAACGCCGTCAAGGATACCGGCGAGGATGTCGTCGGCCTGTATAAATCCTATACCATCGGCTCTCAGACCATTACGGTATATGGCAAGGCCACACTGCTCGATTGCGTTATGGCCGATACGGCCACCGCCCTGGATGTGTCGGGAAATCCTTATCTGGAAAGCTTCACCTGCCGCAGCGGCAGCCTGACGGCGCTGGATGTGACGCAAAACACGGCGCTGACCAAGCTGGATGTCTACCATAACAGCCTGACTGCGCTGGATGTCAGCCGGAATACGGCGTTGACCATCCTGAATATTTCGGATAACCAGATCACCGCGCTGGACGTTTCCGGCAATATCTCGCTTCAAACGCTTAACTGCTCGAATAACGCAGTTGCCGCACTGAGCCTGAATGCCAACACGCAGCTCACCAACCTGCAATGCGCCAACTGCGGCCTGACCGATCTGAACGTATCCGCACAGACCGCCCTAACGGAGCTGAACTGCCGCAACAACGCGATCACTTCGCTGAACCTGTCGGCAAACACGGAGCTGATCAATCTCTATTGCACAAATAACGCGCTGACCTCCCTGACGCTGCCACAGAGCACGGCGGTCAAGCGGGTGGAATGCGAGGAAAACCAGCTGACCTCGCTGGACGTGACGCACAACACAGCAATGACGGTGCTTAACTGCGCCATAAACAGTCTGACGGCGCTGGATATTTCGCAAAATACCGCCCTGATGCAGGTAAAGCTTTACGGCAATAAAATCAAGGGCGCGGCGATGACAAATATCGTCTCGGCGCTGCCCGCAACCACGAAAAACTATAAACTGTACGTCATTGACACGGCGGCCTCCCCGGCGGACGGCAATGTTGCGCTGGAGAGCGATGTGGCCATTGCGACGGGACACGGCTGGAAGGTGATGGACTGGAACGGCGGAGATGAACAGGCCTACGCGGGCGGCACGGATCCGGCGCCCACAACCTTTGTCCTCTCCAACGAGGAAGGCGGGCTGATTGACTGGATGATTACGATGGGATATGGAAATAGCAATCTGTATCAGGCTTTGGTATCTATAGCGCCTTCTTCCGGCGGGGTCATAACAGAGGATTTCCTTGAAGCATTGGCATTAAATCCCGCCGGAAGCGAGATATTCATCCAAACTCTGAACAGCTACGCCGGGCTGAACGGTGCGGTCGCTATTAACACAGATGGTACGGCGTTCACGACGACGAGTATAAAAGGCAGGGATTATTACGGCGATACGGGCTATTCTACCTATCCGACAGGAGCGACGCAGGAGATATTCACCTACGCCGACAGCGCGGGGTATTACATCGATGCGGAGAGCGGCGGCACGAATTATAAGGTGTTTGCCATAGGTTGGAGCGCAGCTCCGTTTATTGTAAAAACAAGGGATATAATCGACCTTACGGCAACGGGTGCACTCATATTGGGTGAGGTGACCGGGGACGGAGGGCAGGCGGTGACAGCAAGGGGCGTAGTTTACTCTGCTTCCCCCGCTCCCACTCTAGGTACTGGGACAGCGGTTCTTGCTGCTGCAACAGGTACGGGTGGATTCAGTACGATGCTTGTCGGGCTTTCCTCTAATGCGACTTACTACGTCCGCACTTATGCTACGAATGCTTGTGGCACTTCCTATGGCGAAGAGCGGTGCTTCACAACACCCGTTTCAGTCACAACCGTTGTTGTCGGAAGCATGCCTAAACAGGCTGCAATAAACCATTTAACAAATAAAGTATATGTCCCTAATAATTTTGGCCACTCAGTCACAGTGATTGACGGGGCGACAGATACCGTGCTCAGCACCATCAGCTTAGGGGCTGGCAGCGGGCCGTATTGGGCGGCTGTAAACGAGACGACTAATAAAATATATATCGCAAATAATTTCAACAATAGCGTATCGATTATCGATGGGGTCTCTAACACAGTGATGGCTAACGTGCCGACAGATGCTGCGCCGCGAGCTATAGCAATTAATGAGAAGACCAATATGATCTATGTGGCCAATTATATGGGAAGCACTGTAACTGCTATCAATGGTGAGGATAGTACCGTGAGTGCGACACTGAACATCGGAGCTAACACGAGACCGACAAGTTTGGCTGTAAATGAAACAACAAACATGCTATATACTGCAAATTATTGGAACAACACTATTTCCGTCATAAATTGTGCGAACGGTACAATCGATGCTGTCATTCCTGCTTCAGTTGACCAGGATAGCCCACGCTTTATAGAAGTGAACGAGACAACCAACAAGATCTATGTGGCCAATTTTCGTTCAAAAAATGTCACAGTAATCGACGGAAGCGACAACTCATACGAATATGTGACGGTGGGCATTGACCCCTGGGAGATTGCGATTAATGAAGATACAAATAAAATCTTTGTCTCCACCGACGGAGAGACCACCGTGTCTGTCATCGACGGTTTAACGAAAGAGGTACAGAAGGCATCTGCCGGAAAGGCACCCCAGGCTGCCGCCCTCAACACCAAAACCAACATGCTCTATATGGGAAATTACAACAGTGACGACCGAAGCGAGGCAGGATATGTAGTCACACAGGTTGATGGGGCAACGCTGGAGTCAGTGGGATTTGCCGACGCGTCCAACCCATCGTTCCTGGCTGTCAACAGCGAAACGAACAAGGTGTATGTCGTCAACTTTAACAACACCGTGACCATCATTACCCTTGAGGAACAGACATCCACCCTCACCGTCGCGGGGACGGCCACGGACGATACCGCCATCCTGCAAATCGACAACAAGACCCCCTCCGCGCGGGATAAAACGTGGGAAATCAACGTGACCTCCGGCACGGTCAAGGCAGGCGTTGCCAAAGCCGACGTGACGCTTTCCGGGCTTCCGGCCGGGCTGGACTACACCGCTGCCAAAGGCACGGGCAACACCATCGTTATCACAATCACGGGCGCGGCGACAAAGGCCCTGACCGCCGACGCGACGGTTACGGCCACCATCAAGGGCAGCGCCGTCACCGAGGCGGGTGCGCAGGATTCGGCGGGCATATCACTCAAGCTGTGGTACATCGGCGCGGGAACGACGGTTATGTTAAGCAACGAATTGGGCGCAGACAATGAAGGGGGCCTGATTGACGCACTGATTGCGGCGGGCCATGAGGATGATAACCTGTATGAAGTGCTGGAGCTTTTGCAGCCCAATTTCAGCAGCGTTATCACCGAACGCTTTATGAAAATGCTGGCATCCAATCCGGTGGACAGTGAGGTGTTCGATACCGCTTTGTCTAACTTTTCTTCTGAATATAATAATCCGATTGGCATAAATGCGGATGGAACCCTTATTATGGCAATCATTCTTGGGCGCGAGTATGACGGCAAAACCGGCTATACCACTACCACAAGCAGTCTAAGCGGCGTAGGTTCCGTGAGGCTTACCGCTGCCGACAGCAGCGATTATTTCATAGATGCAGGCTCGTTAGTATACGGAGGTACAGCGCATTACTATAAAGCCTTCGCCGTCGCATGGATGCCCAACTACGTTTGTGAAATAGTGGGCGGTTCCCAGTATGAAACCCTGGATGCGGCCCTGGCTGCCGTCCCCCCTAATACTCCGAAGACTATCCGTCTATTAAAGACCATCGAGTATAACTCAAACCTTTCCTTAAGCGGCACGAAAAAAATAACCATCGATTTAAACGGTTACAATCTCAACGTCAGCCCAGTGGCCGGGAATGCACTGAGTGTGATAGAAGAGAGCAGCCTCGCAACGGCAGGCTTCGGTGCGTTGAACTTAACGGGCCCGGTCCACGGCATTTATGCCCTCGGAGGCTCTACCGTTCAACTAAAGGGCAGCGTAAGCGGGGTAGGCGCAGTGGGCGCTTATGCGCGGGGCTCAGGCACCTCTGTTACCGTACAGGGCAATGTAAGCGGCAACGGCAGCCTGAATGCCGGTAACGCTGCGTCTATCACCGTAACGGGCAATGTCACCGGCACTGTATTTGCCGATACGGGGGGAAGTATCCAACTGACGGGAAATGTTACTGTGGTATCATCTACCGGCGTCAGCGCCCACAGCAGCGGAGAGGTCCATGTCACGGGCAGCATCAAAGGGACCGCTGCAAACAGCCTCGGTATTCTGACGTCCGGCCAGGCCGGGGTGACGGTATCCGGAGACGTCGAGGCGGCACAGGCGGGTATCTCCGCTTCTGAGCAAAGTGTCGTCCAGGTATCGGGCAGCGTGACCGCAAGTCTCGATTCGGGCTCTCAATTCGCCGTATTCGCAACGAGCGGCGCCCGTGTCGAAATCGCAGGTAATGCCGTCTCGGCCTCCCAGTGGGGTATTTTTGCCCAAAACAGCGGGAAGGTTTTTGTGGAGGGGGATGTGCAGGGCAAGCATTACGGTATCACTGTTTCAAGCCTTTCAGAGGTGTTCGCCGGCGGAGATGTGAAGGTTGAGACTGCGGACGGCGCGGGTGTCAACGCCTATGAGAGGGGCGAAGCCACCATTGAGGGCGTGATCATGGCGTATGAAAAAATAATATTCGGGGAATCGAGCGGCTCCCTCGTGACGCCCACCACCAAGAACA
>CAYURW010000009.1:0-5960 GCA_964447145.1 uncultured Clostridiaceae bacterium | reverse complement strand
ACCTATTCCGATGGGGGAGAATACCCTAGCTTCGTCTGGGTGAAGGGAGTTATTCCCACCGTCGCTACAGACACCGTGAATCTCTCCGACATTACGCAGACCACCGCCAACCTATCGGGCAGCGTGACCGCTGCGGGAACTGCGTCGGTCACGTCGCGCGGGTTTGTCTACGGCATATCGGCCAATCCCACTACGGCAGACAGCACGGTAATGGCTATCCTCGGCACGGGCACGGGAGCTTTCTCCGCGACTATCTCCGGACTCGCTGCGGGCAGGACCTACCATGTGCGCGCCTACGCTATAAGCAGTGCGGGTACGGCTTACGGCGAGGACAGAACGTTTACCACCAAACAAGCAGATAGCAGTAACAATGGGGGGGACGAAAAGGACAGCCGCAGCACCGGATCAGCAACCCCCATAATCCAAACCTATAATGCCGTCGTGTCACAAAACAAAGAACAAGTGGCAACCCTGCCGGTGACAGTTGTATCGGGAGAGACCACAGGCTCGGTAAGCCTGACAGAAGCAAAGGCGGCGGAATACTTTAAGTCGGCCGCTGATACCATTATTCTTGTGCCTGCTGTTCCCAATGTAAGTAGCTACTGTCTCAAATTACCCGTGGACTCCCTTAGAGAGGTAAGAACAGAGAAGCCCCTGACCTTTAGCGCCCCCCTTGGAAGCATTACCATTCCGGGCAACATGCTGGCGGGGATTGCCGAAGCTGAAGGGAAAGAAGCAGGTGTCACAATTGGTCAGGGAGACAGGGCAAACCTGACCGATGGAGAAAAGGCGGCCATAGGCGACAGACCACTAATACAGCTTACCCTGATGCTGAATGGAATACAGACAAACTGGAACAACCCCTCTGCCCCTGTCATAGTAAGCATCCCATATAAACCGGCAGCGGAGGAATTGAAGAATCCCGAAAGCCTTATCATATGGTATATTGACGGCAGCGGCAAGCTCATCTGCATCCCCAACGGCCACTATGACGCAGCAACGGGTACGGTTACCTTCAAAACCACCCATTTCAGCAAATATGCCGTAGGGTGCAGGAATGTGTCATTTAAGGATGTGGCGGAGAGCGCATGGTATCATAGGGTGGTTTCCTTCATAGCAGCCAGGGGAATAACCACAGGTACAGGCAAAGGTTATTACAGCCCCAATGCGAATTTGACAAGGGGGGAATTTGTTGTCCTGCTTATGAGGGCCTACGAAATAGCACCCGATATAAACCCCGGGAGCAATTTTACCGACGTAGGGAGCACATATTATACCGGTTACCTGTCCGCAGCTAAGCGCTTTGGTATATCGGAGGGTATAGGGAATAATCGTTTTGCGCCGGAAAAAGAGGTAACGAGGCAGGAGATGTTCGTAATGCTGTATAATGCATTAAGGGCCATGAACAGAATACCGGACAGCGTCAGCGGGAAATCCCTGTCAGGCTATAAAGATGCCTCTGATATAGCCCCCTGGGCACGGGATGCAATCAAACAGCTGGCGGAGTCGGGAATCATTAACGGCAGCGACGGCAGCCTCAATCCGGCGGGAACTTCCACCAGAGCTGAGGCAGCCCAGACACTGTGTAATTTATTGATGAAATAGGATCTGAAAAATGATTCATGGTCATTTGGAAGGCTATGTGATTCTTTCGGGCAATGGGGACGGTTATGCAAACCGGCCCCATTCCCTTTTATCCACCGCGTTTATTATACTCTTTTAATGCTCTCCAAATCAAAATATACATTTCTTGCCCTAAACGGTGAAGGATTCATGTACTGCAGCCTGAGTTTTTCAAAATCGCTTATTCTATTGGAATGATAATAAGGTTTATGATATTTGCCTTTGTAAACAGAGCCCAAGCTGAAACATTTTTATAAATAATTTGGTCAAACTATACCGGAGGTGATATATATGCGCTACAAATCTATAGCTCTATTGCTCGTACTTGTGTTTTTGCTGGCAGGATGCGCTGCAACCGGTCAGAGCCCCAATACAAGAGCAGGGGAATTTGAAGTTCCTGAAGACTCCTTTAATGAAGATAATCTGCAGGGCAGTACCCTTCAGGAAACATTTTCCCTTGAACAGTCATTATACAGGGTCGGGCAGGTCAGAGAGGGCCTGGATAGCTTCAGAAAGCTTACTGAACAAAGCAAAACCAAACTGGCAAAAGACATAATGGAACAAGTCGGCAATACCGGCTGGGAAATACAGACCCTCGGTTTTCAGAACTGGCCAAATACCATTGAGGGGACATTGCGGATGCAGGATTACCATATCAAGAAGCTGAATTTTGAATTGGCCGTTGAAAAGTACGAAAAGGGGGAAATTACGAGGGAGGATGTCCAGTTGGCCCAAAAGGCATATAACGATGCAAAGGGCGATATGCAGGAATTCCTGGATTCATATGCAATAGCGGATTAGAGTGGGGCAGACATCAGCCCATGTATTGGGCAGATGTCTGCTTTCCCATATACGTTGTCTATCGGCTGCTTCGGATGAAGTTAATTGTGTTATTAAAAGCAGGCAGTGCCATCCGGTTCTATGGAAGCATTATGCTTCTCCGCGCATCGGGGTCAAACATACGGGTCAGTATAGCGGCGACCTCGCTGCGCTTTATGTTGGATGCAGGGTTAAACGTGCCGTTTGCATCGCTGCCGGTCAGAATGCCTGCGCGGTAGAAGGTGTAAATTTCGCTTGCACCGGGGTCGGATACGGCCACATCCGGTATTGCACCCGCAGCGACTGTATTCTTTTTTGCATACTCCGAGACGGGCAGGGCGTTATGGAAGATGCGGACATACTCGCGGCGGGTGATTTTTGCGTTATAGTCGGCGTATGCACCGCTGATGATATTGTTGGCAAGTGCGTAGCCTACGTAGGTGCTGTACCACGGATTTCCGTTTGTCAGCGTTACCGAGCCGTCATGATATAATTGGTGCATACAGGCCGCCAGCTTGATTGCCTCGGCTATGGTCATATTATTATCCGGTGCGTAGGCCGTTGCGGATATTCCGTTGATCAGCCCGTTTTTGTGGGCTATTTCCACGTCGCCCCGATACCATGCGCTGTCCGCCACGTCGATGAAGGGAAAATGATATGGGGGTTCCGGAGGCGTTATAGTCCCCGGCGTTTCCGTCCCACGTGGCGGAGATTGAGTATCAGTCCCGCTTTGGGGTTCTGACGGCGTTATAATCTCCGGTGTTTCTGTCACGGTAACGGTGAAGGGGGCTGTTTCATAAGTCCGCTGTGCGCCATAGGATTTAATCGTGACAATGCAGAAGAAGCGGAATACGCCTGCGGCGGATGTGTCCACATTATACGAACCGCTGTCCGAGCCGTCTGCAACCCATGAGCCGTCGGACTGCTTGAACCACTCATATGAATAGGAATGTAGTCCGGAATCATGAGGCGTGACGGCCAGGCTGAGAAGGAAGTCTTCATCACAGTCTACACTTGCCGTAGTTTCTCCCGACCAATAGGAGATGTCGGCGGTGGGATTTACGCTGACACTGAAGACGGGCGACCATGCCGTTGCCGTTGTGCCCCCCTTCGTGTTTTTGACTTCACATTTATAATAGTATACCCCGGCTGATGCGTAGTTTTGGAGCAGGAGCGTGTTCTCCATACAGCCCGGACCAACGATCGGGTTGAAGCCTGCCTCAATATTCCGTTCAGTCATCCCGTACCACCGGTAGGAAAGCGTTCCCCCGTCTGTAGAATGAGCCTGTACACTCGGCGGATTTTCCTGGAGGCCGGCGTTCTTTTCCAAATAAACAACGGGCGGTTCCGAAAGCGGCGAGTCGATCACCGGCGGGGCGGCGGCGTTAACAACCCTGACGGTTGTTGTTGTACTGTTTTCCGATACGGTTGTGCTGTCGGTGTGGGTTGCCGTCACTTTACAATAATATTGTCCGGCGCTATACATTTTTGAAGCGGAAGGAATGGAATAGCTGCTGCCTGTCGCTCCGCTGATTTCGGTGAACCAAATAGCCATCGTCACTTTCTTATACCATTGATAGCTGTACGTCCATCCCACGGGATTTGCCGAGTTGCCGATCTTCGCGGCGACCGTGAGCGTAAGACTCCCACCTTCATACACCTCGTATTCCGCGTCCAGGTCGCTGGTAAAGGTTATAAACCACGGAGCCGCCAGCACACTTGTCGGCAGCAGAGTCAGGCATATCAGCAGCGTCAACAAAATCATAAACAAACGCTTTTTCATATTTTTCATCTCCTTTTCGGTATATTCTTGCCGTTTTGACACTCTTATTGTGCGGGTGTCAGTATGATGACTACAGACGAAACATATCCTTCCATCTCATCGCTTACGCCGGTGTCAAAGTTGTAGGTATATTCGCCGATTTTTCCAAATGACGTAAAACCTCTTTCCGAATCCGTTTCGGCCGTGACCTCTGCGTCCTTTAAAAGCTCTTTGTAAAAGGCCGCAACCTCCGTATAATCGTCCTTCGAGAAGGCTGTAATGGTAAAACCGCCGCTCAATTCAAGGGCGCTTACGATAAAACTGTCCTTGTAAAGGGGGAACACATCCGCAGGATAGGTGTCCGGTAACTTCGCGCTCACATTCTCGCCGTCCCCAACATTTATTTGCAGCGGGGAATCGGAGCCTTCCAGCTGCTCGCCAAGTTCTGTATCCGTATTGTCCTGTACTTGGGAGCTTATTTCGGGCGTATCGGCTGAACTCGACGTTTCCATTTTATTTGCTGTATCGCCGCCCGAGCAGGCCGAAAGAATGATACAAATGCTCAGGCAGAGAATACCAAAGAACACAGCCTTTTTGATTTTTTTCAACATATAAACCTCCCTTAATTCAATAGGTTACCCGCACAGCATCGGACATATCGACGGGATAAAACAGCTCCGCCCGCAACACAACTTCATGGGGTAAGGTCCGGCGCTATCTCACCGTTTTGCTGCCGTATGGCGATTTCATTGCTCAACTCGGTGCCGAATTGGCGTACTTCCTCCATGGTGGCCCGCCTAAATTTGAAAATAAAAGTGCCATCAACCGACATGCCTGGCAATAAGGAAAGGATGTCTGGTATGATTGCCTCGGAGATGTCTATCTCACTAATTTCCGGGATGATTTCCACCAAATCACTCGCAATCGCCTCTTGCACAAGGGCAGTGGGCGGGTCCAGAAAAACCTCATCCCCGATTTGTTTTTCCACCCAGTTCGATTCTTGGGTCGGTATGAGAGTATAGATCAAGCCTTCCGCCACATCGATACGGACAGGGAACGCGGAATAGTCTGCGATGCCCGACGCCGTAAGGTATCCAAATTCACTGATGTTTCCGCCCCGACCATATTTTTCCGCTGTCTCGCCGTAACTCTGGCCCTTTTCGGTTAGCGTTCCAAAATAGGGATGGGTGTTTGTTACCAGAAGGCTGCTTTTAAAGGTCAATCGCCTCCCCATAATATAACATTTTTGCGTCTTGTCATCATAAACCAGCAGTTCCTCCGAATCAAAGGCGATATCCTCTATACTGCTGTGTTTCACCTGACCACTCATAGTGGTCATTTGTGTTTCAAGAATTGAAACGGTGCCCAAGTAATATGGACTGATCTCTGAGACTGGTTCTTCTTCCACCACCTGTTCCTGTTCAGTCTGACTTTGGTATTCGCCCTGGCTCTTCGGCACGGGTCCTGGTCCCCGCAGAACATAAATCGATATAAAGACGCCGCCAACCGCAAGGATAAGTATTAACCCGCCAGTAATGACGGCTTTTTTCCCTTTCATGCCTAACCTCCTTTTTGCCTTTTGTGACCTGCCTGAATTGACAATAACCCCGTATTTTATTATACTTGTTTATAGCTGAATGAAAGAGTGCCACAGGTCACTGATTCAGTGACCTGCGGCTAAATATTGTTGGGAGGGGAGCGGTATGGACGATGTGTTTCTGTTCGAGTCGTATTATATCGTGTTGTTTCACATTCC
>CAYURW010000008.1:0-37601 GCA_964447145.1 uncultured Clostridiaceae bacterium | reverse complement strand
GCCCTTGTCAATAATACCTATGCCGGTACATAGTTCAGCGAGTTCAGGCAATATGTGGGAGCTTATTATTATTGTTTTTCCCATATCTTTGAGGTTTTTCAATATTTCCTTCATTTCGACCCTGGCCCTGGGGTCCATTCCAGATGCGGGCTCATCAAGTATGAGAAGCCTTGGGTTGTGCACCAGGCTCCGGGCAAGGCACAGTCTTTGCTTCATCCCCCTTGAAAGGCTGTCCACATAGGCATCCCTCTTGCTACCCAAGTCCACCAGTTCCAGAAGGTCGTCAGTCATTCTTTTTCTGGAGGGGCCTTTTATATTATATATAGATGCATAGAATTCCAGATATTCACTGACCTTCAAATCGTCATATACACCGAAAAAGTCAGGCATATAGCCTATTTTTTCTTTCATCCCCTTGTTGTTCCTCATTATATCTGTCCCATCCAGGGCGATTTCTCCCGAAGTAGCCCTGAGCAAACCGCACATGATCTTCATTGTTGTAGTTTTCCCGGCACCGTTGGGACCGACAAAACCGAATATTTCTCCTTCGGTTATTTCAAGGCTCAAATCAGTAACTGCCTGGAATTTCCCATACCTCTTATTCAGGTTCTTTATTGAGAGCATCATTTTACACTCCCTTTCACAGCAATCTGAGGAAGTTGGATACTGTCACCCTCCATTTCGATCTTCATCCTCAGGATATTTTCATTGCCTAAATATCTCTTAAGAAGAGCGGAATTAATTTCAAAATCCCTGTATTCGCCGAGAACCCAATCTCCATTCTCATTGTCCCATAAATACTGTTTTATGCCCTGCATCTTTCCGGCCCCAAATTGTATTTTTATATTTTCAGGCTTTATGTTCTCATCTATTGGGTAATGTATCTCAATAGAGCCCATCCCGTAGAACGTTTCGCTATATTCATCGTATTTCCCTTCGTCGAAGCCTTTTACAGGGATAGGCTTTATAAATCCCATTGGGTATTCTACACTATTCCCGTTTCTGAAGTTCAGGTTGACTCTGGCGGTTATGAGGCTCTTTTCATAACTTTTTGTGCTCTTTCCGTTGACCAGAAGCTTTTTTAGCACCGGGGTGCTGCTCCAGGCAATGAGCTCTGCCCCAAAATCCTTATAATCCCCACTTATTAAACCGTACTCGAGCAGCTGTCGTTTTTGATTGTTCTGCCTCAGTTTCACCATTTCTTCTTCAGTCGGCCTGTTGCTTTTCCCGGCTGGTACGGGGCCCGAATATTGATCTCTGTATATTGCATTAATAAGATCATATCTGTGTCCAAAATAACTGCTGGGCTCTGCATTTATCTGTTTTTCCTCTCCGTTTTTTATTGGGCCGGCATTTATATAATGGTTATTGGCTATTATATAGCACTCGTCAAGGTCAAAGCCTGAATTATTCGAAACGGTTCCGGAATATACACCCTTTGAATAATTAAGGTTGCTTTCCAATTTCCCCTTTAGAGATTCCCTGCCCTCCATAGTTAACGTTTTCATGCTCCAGATACCGCCTTTGTAGAATTCAAGGACCTTTTTCGGAGACACCGTTATCTTTGCTCCCACCCGCATCTGTTCATTCTCATAATCCGGATATGGCCTGTGGTACACTTCATACAGTTTTAGGGGATTAATATCAAAGTCCCCTGCGGCTTCTATTCTGAGGTTTTCTTTATTGGGAGTAAAAACCCCCGCGTAGGTATTGGCAGCAATGACGCCGCTATTGTCAACATCAATCAGAGAAATTATGTTTGTAACCGGCCCGGTAAGCCTTGTTCCTGCTCCGGAAAAATAAACAGCCGCAGAAAAAATAATTGAGAGCACCGGTACCGTTACCCACATAAGCTCCCTTCTGTCCAGACGTTTCAACAGAATATAGCTTGCCGGGGCAGCCAATAGTATATATGCTGCATATATATACATCATATGGGAGGTCCTTGGCAAAGGAAGCTCCGGAATGTTCCTTAATGCATTGTCAATTGCATACATGTTTCCTGACATTCCCTTATTGTAAACATCAGAATTGTATGGGGGCAAAAGGGACACAATTGCTTTATCCGCAAAAGCATTATTCCCCGCCCAGGTTGAAAGGGGCTCCATCCCAAAATCAAAGGCGAATACTCCTATTACTCCTCTGCCTTTTTGAATTTTTTGAAGCAGTATAGAATCTCCATCCCTGATTACGGGAAGGCTGTCTTTTATGCTTATATCCACCACGTTTATACTAAAGCTCTCACTGCTATTGATCATTTCGGACAGGCTGGAGGTAACTATCACTCCCGCCTCCCCTATCTCTCCTGTGATAAAGTCGTCTTTAAATGCTGCCAGTGTTTTGTTTTGGGAGGGTCCCGTCCCGATAATCAGAGTTCCGCCTTCCACGACCCATTTTTTTAACGTCTCATATTGCAGGCTGCTGAGTTTTGATGTGTCAAAGTTATTTATTACTATTACGTCAAAGGCCTTAAGAACATTAATATCATCCGGAAAGCTGGTTTCGTCAAGCCTTACATTTTGTGAGGCAAAATTGCCCGAATCCTCCAGGGTGATTCTATTGATATATTTCAACGGATCAAAGTCATCGCTCAGTATCCCTATGACACGGGTTTCCATACTGGAGCCCGGATCTATCCTAAAGGTTTTTGTGCTAATAACGTTCTTCCCCTCTGTAATGTTCACCTTCAGCTTGGTATTGAAAACATTCATCGGTACATTCATGACAAACTTCTTTGTAGAATCCTTAGGAAGGCTCACATTCATTGCATATATGAAAATACTCTCAGATTGACTGGGTATTTCTATCTGCAGTTCCCCTTTTATATCCCTGAGATTGTTTTCAACCTCAAAATAAACAGGAGCATCAAAGCCTATTTTGTAAAATTTATCAAAACCCACCTTAATGTCAATTTTTATTGTGTCCTCAGCCTGTACCCCTAGTACCGCCGGCGGCCCTATAGATATTGCCAGCGCAATGGCAAAGGCGGCTATGGCCCATAGTCTCTTTTTCAATCCCAACCCCCCTATATTAGCCGGGTTCTCTGCCACGGCTTTATTTATCATAACTCCACCTTATTGATATTCAGACGTTATACATTTGTAAAAGTTTCAAAATCGTATGATGTGGCGCAATATCAGAATAATGCTGCGCAACACGCCTTACAGCTTCCCCACGCCGGTGTTTGCATAATATAGTATCCTCCTGCATGGCACCTAGGTATCTGAAGCATTGTCCCCCTGCCTCATTTATATTTGAAGTTAATCTCCGTATCCTGAAACCTTTTGTATGTTTTCAGCCTGTTATATACTTCCTGTCTCGAAAAGAAAAACAATGAGAATGCTTCCCAGAGAAAAACCCAGCCCCCTATAGAAAGGCCCTCCTTTAGAATGGTCTTAAGAAAATTAAGTTTTATTTGTGATCCCGACAGATAACCTACCGATAAAAAAGCAACCGCCATAATAATATATAACGCTATCTTTTTCCCTATCTGCTCTATTTCTTTCCTGATAAAATGCAGGGTGAAAGAAAAATTGTTCTTTAACCCCACAATGGAAAGGTCCTCCTTTTCCTTGTTATATTGATCCCCCGGCATATAAAAATGCAGCTCCAGGGGATATTTCAAAGGTATGTCGGAAGAGCATACTCTCATGAAATTCACCAGATCCGGATCCAGATCTCTCCTTTTAATAGGGGACGGGTCCCAACCGTTAAAAATCTCATTATAATTTTCCAGTGAGATTTCTACTATATATGCATTTGTTTCGGTATTCGTTTTATACATTTGCTTCAAATAGTTTTTCTTGTTCTTAAACACAGGTACCTCCGTTTGCTGCTCCCGCCACCTTATCCTATATGTATGGTGGCGGATATGCACTGCGGGGCATAAATTTACATATATAGTGTACCCTTTTCACTATCCCTTGTAAACATTTGGGACATAATGAAATACTGATATGATATACTTATATGAATAGTCTTCATATAACCAAAACAGGCATTTAGAAGGAGGATTGCAATGGATATAGATAGGATGAAGAAGCTGATGATTGATTTTTGCGCCATCCCAAGCATATCCGGTACGTATGGTGAAATAGCAATGGCCGAAAAAATTTATAATGTGATATCCGGAATAGAGTATTTCAAAAATAACCCTGTAAACGTAAAAATGGAGACAATTAGGAACGACCCTTTAAATAGAAAATTTGTGTATGCTTTGATGAAGGGAAAACCGGAAAATGTAAAAACGGTTATACTTCTCAGCCATTTTGATGTTGTGGATGCAGATGATTATGGAGTCTTAAAACGTTTTGCATTTGATCCCGGGAAGTACACAGAGCATATTGGCAAATACAAAGGCATCCATCTTCCGGAGGAAGCAGAGAGAGACCTGGCCTCCGGGGATTACATTTTTGGCAGGGGAACAATGGATATGAAGTTTGGATTAGCGCTTGATGTCGAAATACTATATCAAATTGAAAATAAATTGGATAATTTCCCAGGAAATATTCTATTGTTGTCGGTTCCTGATGAAGAAAACAATTCTGCAGGAATGCTGGCTGCTGTTGAAACACTAAAAGATCTGAAAAAGGAAAAAAATCTGGAATATTTGTTCTGCATCGTGTCAGAACCACATTTCCCAAAATATCCGGGGGATAATAATAAGTACATATATACCGGAACTGTTGGAAAGCTGCTTCCCGTTTTTTTCTGCTTCGGCAAGGAAACCCATGGAGGAGAGCCCTTTTCGGGCTTTAATCCCAATCTTCTCACAGCCAGAATTATTGAAAAAGTAGAACAGGAGCCTGACCTGTCAGACACTGCAAATGGCTTCAGGACACCGACCCCGGTATGCCTCAAACAATCCGATATAAAGACTTCCTATTCTGTCTCGACTCCGGCTGCAGCCTATGCGTATTTCAACTTTATGACGGCCGCCGCTTCCCCGGATGAGATTCTAACAAAGCTTAAAAGCATATCAATAGAAGCCTTTGAAGAAGTGTTAGAGTGCATTAAGGAAAAGTCAGACCGGCTTCAGGCCCTTACAGGGGAGAAACCAAAGCTTCCGAGCTTTAAGCCCATGGTAGTTACTTTTCAGGAGCTTTATGAAATATGCCTCAAAGCCCGCGGAGAAGAATACTCCAAACACATGGAGGCCTTTGGTAATATGCTCGTTAACGGCGACTTGAGAGAGATGTCAATTGATATAGTAAAGGAAGTACATAGATTCTGTCCCTATAGGGACCCCATAATAGTGCTGTTTTTTGCGCCGCCTTATTACCCGCATTCCGGGCAGGGAAATAGCAATGGCAAAATTATGGAAACAGCAAAGCATATAATATTGAAAGCAAAAACAAAATACCATGAAGATATTTCGCTGGAGCCCTTTTTCCCGGGGTTATCTGATATGAGCTATTTAAGCCTGCCGGATATGGATTTTGAGAACCTGAAAGCCAATTTCCCCATATGGGGCTATAAATACTCAGTACCCTTGAATACAATCTCAGAGCTTGATATCCCATTTATGAACATTGGGCCTTTAGGGAAAGACGCACACAAATATACGGAAAGGATATGCATTTCCTATTCTTTCGGAGTTGCTGCAAAGCTTGTATTTGAAGCGGTGTTGTCATCCCTCGGCATAGATTCCGGTTGCTTTGGACTGTAGTGATATCAGACAATAGCTTTTATGAATCTGTTATTATTGTCGCAGGACAAATCTATCAGCTCTTTGCCGAACTTAACTATAGGCTGCCATATCTTGCTTGGATTAATAAATACTATCTGACATATTTCACCGGTATTAAGCTCCACAAAATCATTTAAGTAGGAATTAGCAATATTCTCAAGAAATATGGAAAGCACTTTTATGTCCAGCTGCCCAAAGGTATTCATTACAAAACCCTTAATTACTTCAAAGGGGCACACTCTGCCCCTGTATGATCTGTTGGAAGTCATTGCATCATATATATCAGCTATTGCTATTATTTTTGGGAAAAGCGGTATTTCCTTATCCCGCGCCCCTATTGGATAGCCGGAACCGTCAATTTTTTCATGATGCATCAATGCCGAACACTTCATATTCAATGTTGCATCTTTAACATTATCCATCATCATATAGCCCAGAGTTGTATGTTTTTTAATTTCATTAAATTCCTCAGCTGTTAGCTTTCCGGGCTTTTGGAGCAGACTTTTTGGTACCTTTGTCTTCCCTATGTCATGGAGCAGACCGGCGGTAGCTATCTCGTCAGTCCCCTCTTCCCCAAGCTGAAGCCACCTTGCAATTATTATAGATATAAGGGAAACATTAAGAGAATGGGAATATGTATAGTCATCCATAGGTTTGACAAAGTGCAGATAATTAATGACATCGCTTATCGTATCAAATTCCTTGATTATGTGTTTGCTTAATCTGCCTACAGTTTGCACATCAACAACAGAGCCCTTGCCGATCTCTTTAATGATATGAGTTACCTCATCGACTTTTTCCGTGTATTTTTCTTTGAACTGCCTTATTTTACTTGAATCGTAGATGCTCTTGATATTCCCCTCGCCGGCATACAGTCTGTAGTCCTCAGTAAGCCTGATTTTAACTTTATCTATTCCGTTTGCCAGAATCTTTTCGATTTGCCATTGATCCAAAGTAGTATCTTTGTTGAGTATAAGAATTTTCTGCTGATTATATATATCCTCATAGACCACCATACCGGGTTTTAATATGCTTGTAGGAATACTCATAGTTATCATATACCCTCACACCCTTCATAATGATATCCGCCCATGTGGATTTTGTATGCATATTATATCATATTTTTTGTCTAAATAAATCGAATTTTGTAATGTTTTACAATATTGTAATACTTGTAATATTTTAATATTTTTATACTTAGTGCCTGAATTTATAATATAGCTTCCCTACATTGAATAGAAGCCCCGAGTATATTTCGTTTCTGATTACATAATTACATTTTTCAGGTTTGTAAGGTTTTGCTTTTTCCATAATATTTAAAAAATCAAGCAATTTCCCCTCTTCGGTTATTCCGTCCAGGCTAAAGAGGCAGAAATTTTCTATCCCTGTCCCCTTCAATACCCCCATATCCTTTTCGAATTCCATAATATCCCTGTAATAAGGCTCATCCCCCAGCTTTCCTACATTAGTTACCCCTACTGAAATTGATAATTTATCCTTTAATACTTTTTTCAGATGTGATACCTGATGATATATCAAATAATCCACATCGGCTTTTATTATTTTTTGACTGATTAAAATAATTCTAATAATCGTTCAAGCTCAACAGCATTTTGCATAATCTCGGAGTTGAATCTTATGTCATAATAACAATGCCTCACACAGGTAGCATAACTCTCAAGGCCTTTTGAGCGCAAGAAGTGTGCAGTGCCCGACAAAGTCCTGCTTGCCTCCCTGAAACGCTGTTTGTTAAGATTTGCGGTCAGCATTTTTGTGCATATTACTATGGGACTTATTGGGTTTTTGGGCTTATTCAGTTTTTTTATATCCTTCAGAGGCAATTCCAAATCAATGCAAAGCCCCTTTATTTTTAGGCCCTTGCGTTCCAGCCTCTCCACCAGCCTTCTTGCATATCTGTCAAACTCTTCTGCGTTTCTTTCATTTATCCAATACCCCATTTCATCAGAAAGGGTTGCCCAAATCGATACCGGTACATCGTTATTATTATAGGTCCTTACCATAGCATAAAAATCTTCATTATCGTGACCGTACTCCAGCTTATAATTCAATGTTACTCTATGCTTTTTTAAGGCATTGATAATATGCTTCCTGCATACTTCCTCCGGGGGAACAAATTCACACCATATTCTGATCTCCATATTATTCTCCTGCCTTTATATATGTCGTGAAAAAGATTCTAGGAAATTTATATAGTTTATTCTGCCCCGCCCGGGTTCAAATAAACTTAACCCTATATAGAATACGCCGGTAAACGGCTAATAAAAAATGACATATAACCTATGGCGTATTTTATGAATCTCTGAAATATATTAGCTGATGTCTATCCTAAAATGTTTAGCCAATAGTGATATTTCTTAAGATAAGGTATAATTAAACCATATATATTATGGTGTCAATATGCAGAAAAAGGTGATGTTATGGCTCCCGTCTACAGAACATTAAAAGACTATGCGGAAACATGCTTTATCGAAAAAAAATCCAAATTTATTTCATATGCACAGCCGGTTTGTTCTGAAGAGGAAGCCCTGCAGTTTTTGAGTGCTATCAGAAAAAAACATTATGATGCAACACATAATTGTTATGCATACATACTTGGGGAATCGATGGATACTCAGCGTTCTAATGATGATGGGGAACCTCCGGGAACTGCAGGGATCCCTATTCTTGAAGTATTGAAAAGTGAAAGAATTACAAATTCCATAATAATTGTAACCAGGTACTTCGGAGGCATAATGTTAGGAGCCGGGGGGCTTATAAGAGCATATTCCGAAGGGGCAGCCACAGTGGTAAGGGCTTCAGGCATCGTAACGGCAAAGCCTTTCGCAGAATACCGGTTGACTGTGGACTATGGATTTTTGAACAGGCTGCAGCATGAGATATCAAGAAAGAATTATATAATTGAAAATATCGAATACCTTGAAAATGTTACATTAAATATACTGACACCTCTGGAATTAAAATGCGAATTCATAGAGAATATTGCCCAATGGACAAACGGAAGCATTAACGCAGAATACCTCGGGGATCGAATGCTCAAAATTGATGAAACAAGCGGTACTATAATGAAATAACTAAGCGAAAACCGCTTAGTTATTTCATTATAGCAATTTTTAGTCATAATAGTAGTAATCATAGTCAAAATCATATCTACCGGGCGGATATCCATAATGATACCTTCTCCTATATCTTCGTCTTCTCCTGAATATTTCGTCCAGAAGAAGAAGCCTTACGAGATCCCTGTAAGGCCGTCCTTTGGGATTCTGCCTGGTTTCATCTTTACCAACTGCCCCGGACACTTCCTTTAAGCTGTTGTTATATGCGTTATCGGTCATTACATCTATCATTTCCCTATCGGGTCGGTAGTCATAAATTCCTTCGTGCCTTTCCTCCAGCCTGTCAATTTCAGTTTTTACATGGAAAACTAATTCCTTGCAGCTTTCCGGATACATTTTTATTAACTGTTTGTCGTCTTCTTCATCCTCATAATAGTTAGCTATTTCTATCTCTTCATCCATAAGCATTTTGGGCTTCATATATATGGCCTCCGGCTGAAAAGGCATCTGCATTCCATACATCATCGGGCATTTGAACTTTTTGTCCATCTGATTCCCTCCCAAATTCTTCATCATACTATCAGTAATATGAAGCAAGAACCGGAAAGTGCAAGTCTTACCTCCATTATACTTTATTGCTGTATTGGAATTCCGCAAGACAACCCTTTAACAGCAGGGCATCTAAACCAAAGCTTTTTTTATTCTCCCGGCGACTCCTTCGATTTTGTAATTAGGAACTGAACAGATAGCAAACCTTATCCCTTTAGAAATTGGTACTGCAAATATATTATCCTTTTTCATAAGTGTGCAGCTTTCCTCAGGTCTGCTGGCAGGTATTGTGACAAAAAAGCCTGATTTGTAGGGATATGTGTCAAGCTTGACACCCTTTGCCTCCTCTAGGAACATATCAGCCCTCTTCTTTAAAAGATTCCTAAGCTCTTCACGCTCTTCTTCCACCTTCCGAAGAAGCTCTTTATTATTTATAACTTCAGAAAGCAGCTTCATACCGCATCTGGTCCCATTGGACCAAGTTCCCCTGTTAGAGGTTTCGAGTACATCAGAAAATTCCTGTGCAATTGCCTTGACAGGGCTTACACATATCGCAGCTCCTGTACGGAGCCCATACATCGTGAGACTTTTGGATATGCTGAATGCCACTATAACAAGAACATTGGAGGGCATTCCCGAAAAAAGTCTCATGAACCTTCTCGTATCGGAGGCATCTCCCGCATAGTCAATATACGCAATATCACATAGCAGTATTATTCTTTTATTGATATCAGCTGCAGCCTTTTTCAGGAACAAAATGACCTGTTCCCACTCTTCGTCACTTAATGCATAACCTGTAGGATTTTGAGCAGGTGAATTCAGCAGCACAAACAGACTGTCCTGTTTGTCAATAAGTTCTTTAGCTTTTCTTTCAAAGGAGTCCAGATTGAATTTGTTTTCACAGTCAAAGAGTAAAAAAGAGTTTAACTTCCTCAAATTTTCCTCTGCGAGGGTCTTATATGGCCCCCAGTACAAATCTGAGGTCAGCAATGTATCTCCTATGTTCGAGTAATTCCATATAGCATGTCTTAATGCACCTGACCCTCCCGGTGTTGCTACGGCCTTTATATATCCTTCCGGCCTGTATTCCTTAAATGCTGCCTGTATCGCCGACTCCAGATAATCAGGGGTGCCTGGTATGGGGGCATAAGCCGCAAATTCTGAATCCGGAATGCTTCTTAATACCTCAAGCACCGATGGCAGTACTGCTAATTTTTCATTGTCGTCTAATATTGCGCCTACCGTTGCATTCACTACATTTTCTTTGCCAAGCTGCTGTGCGGCGCTGACTGCCTCCCTGCTTAATGCAAATATTACATCTTCTTCTCTTACAGTACTAACATGTTTGGCAACCATTGATACAATATCGTTCATATTTTACCTCCAATCAAATTTTCTCTCCTCCAAAAACACAGGTTTTGTTCCTGCCTGAATTCTTCGCTTCATATAATGCCTTGTCTGCAGATTGAATAAGCTTGCCTAAACTGTTTCCATGAAGAGGATAGCATGATATCCCGAGGCTGCAGGTTATCCCCGGAGGGTTCTCGCTGCTTATTGCAACAAGAGACATGCCCTCTACTCTTTTTCTTAGTTTTTCTGCGACTCCGTACGCTGCGCCTATGCCCGTACGAGACAGCACTACCACAAATTCCTCTCCTCCATATCTGGCTGCAATATCACCTTCCCTAATATTGTGTTTTATGGTGTCAGCAAAATGCATCAACACATAATCTCCTGCATCATGCCCATAATCATCATTAAATTTCTTAAAAAAGTCAATATCCATCATGATCACACAAAAATGCAAATCTTTACTTCTTGATAAAATAATTTGCTCTTCAATATACTTCTCAAGGTATCTCCTATTGTATATCTTTGTCAGGGTGTCTATTAAGGCTAAGCGGTTCAGGCTGTCTACCAGCCTTAGGTTGCTTATTACCGGAGTTATGGTATCAATATATATTTTTATGATGGACACCATGTCACCGGTGAAGAAATCCTTCCTGTCACTCTGTATCTGTATGACCCCTGATACTATGCCTCCCAATATTATTGGAAGGCAGATATAGCTTTCTGCCTCACCAGGGAAGTCATTACATGAAAAATCGCTATTTGCATTATTAAATGTAAACTCCTTGCCGGCTTTCAATGCCATGCAATTATCTTCGCTGATACGGTGATCCTTTATGTCTCCGATAATGTCATCATAAAGCGCTTTGTACATTGTAAGATTCCTGTCTTCATATTCCTTCCGCATTACAATCGCCTGTGTTATATTGCTGTTCTTTTTCAAAAGCTCAAAAAGTATATCATATACCTCATCTTCACTGGCGGCTTGCCTGACTGTATCCGTAAATTTTTTAATTATACTCAGCCTGTTTGACACTTGCTTCTCTTTTAACAGCAGCCACTGAGTCTTCAGAAACAACCAGGCAATAAAGGAAAACACCGCTATGAGAAGAGCAACGACAATAACAGTAAAGTTTAGTATCCGTTTAAGTGTATTCTCAGCCATACGGTCATGATATATTATCCCCTGGGTCCCGATAATATTCCCCTCGATACCTTTTATGGGCCTGAAAGCAGCAAAATATTCATTGCTGTCATTCATGCGGCTGCTGTATATATCTGTGCTCTTTATGAAAGGTATGCCCTTTTGCAGCACTTCTTCCTCAATATTTGCAGGCAGGACAGCGCCTGTATTAAACCTGTACAGCACCGAATCAAGGTTGCTTGCAATGATACGATCACCGGCTGTTATTACACTGTACATTCCCGTATCATGCATTATTTTACCGACGATATTGCTGTCCTTTTCAAGATCCATGGCAGTAACGATGCCGCCTATAGTACCCCCGGCATTTTCAAGCACAGGGACTATCACATACTGTATCAGGGTAAATTCATCGGCCCTGCTGTTAATGCTCACCAGTTCCGTGCCTGAAATTACTTCTCCGGTTGATAATGATCGTTCAATGATACTATGTATTTTCATTTCGTTGCCGGATACCAGAAGCAAATCGTTTTTCTTACTGGAGGATGCTATTATTCCTCCATCCTTTTCGATGATGTACCATTCGCTTACATAGTGTCTTTGCTTTCCCCATTCCAGGAGCAGATTCCCAAGAGCGACGCCATCCCTGCCAAGTATCATATCTTTTATTGCCGGTTCAACGGAGGCTTGGATCATACCCATTTTCATCTGGTTCATAAAAATATCATAGGTACTCTCGGCAAACTGCAAGCTGTTGTTCATAGACTCAAAGACATTTGCATATATCTTGCTTGAGAAGTTGCTGTATATGGAAAATCCAAAGGTTATGCTGATTACAAATAACGTAAGCCAGAGAAGAACCGCTTTTTTTATATAACCCATTGCTACTTCCATTTACGCACCCCCATTAACAAAGGTTTGCCAAATACTTAAGCTACATTTGAATTCATGCTTTATGATAATATATCCTTATTCTATACAATCAAATTAAAATTAACAATAGGTGATCTTATCGCAGCAAAAAAAGCATTGACCAGCTAATGCCTTCAATGCCTTTAATCCTATTTCTTTCAGTTTACCACAGCGCCTTCCGAATACCTGTTCCCGGCATTCCAAAGGAGATATTCCTTAATGCCATTCTCTTCAAGGGCTTTTATCTGCTCTTCCACCTGCTTGTCAGAGTATTTAATGTATCCCTTTACCCAGGGTGCCGTAAAGTCCTGTATCCATGACCTTATGGCGGCCGGCGTTTCAATATTTTTGTTGCGGGCAGCCGAATCCTTGGCAGAGTGAAGTACAGTCTCATACGGGTAAGCATCGGGTACCGGAAGCCCGTAAGTATTATTGGCATAATGACTCGGATACATCATTGGACATATATAGTCCACCACATTGCTTATAGCCTCCCAATACTGCCCCAGTGACATGTCGTCCGCTACGGAACCCACAAGGCCGTATACATCAGCTGATATATATACATTCAGAGGAGATAACTGTTCCCTGGCATACATCAAGTAATTCTGTATAGCCTGGGGCTTTGATTCTTCCGTACTGCTTCTGTAATCTAAGGACTTGTCCAGTTTCCCTCCATTTGATGCAGGAAACCTCACATAGTCAAACTGTATTTCGTTGAAGCCGGCTTCTGCCGCTTCCTTTGACACTTCCACATTATACTCCCAAAGTACACTGTCATATGCAGATGCCCAAATGAGGCCATCTCTGTTTGTAAAAGGCTTTCCGCTGTCCTTGTAAATTATTGCCCTTTCAGGGTGATGCTTGGTGTAAACCGGATCCTTAAAAGATACTATCCTTGCTACGGCATAAATATTATTTTCCTTAAGCTTTTTCATCAGCGGCGCTATATCCTTCAAAGTTGCATGCTTATTGGCGTCGGGGCTGTATTTCTCAGCTGCCCTTGTGGGGAAGAGCATATGCCCCTTATCATCCTTGACATCAATAACAAAAGTGTTGATCTTTGTCCTTTTCGACATCTCAATAAGCTTGTCCAGCCTATCATTGGAGGCCGAATATTTGGTCAGGTAGATTCCTCTGGCTTCTACCCTGGGATTCCCGGGATATTCATAAGTTTTTTTCTGAGGTGAAAAATCCAGCTTCCTGAGACTTTCGCTCAAAAGCTCAGTCCTGTTCTTAACCGTATACTCTGCGGCTATCCAGCCTTCAACTGTCCCTTTTACACCGTCATAGCTCACTTTATACCAGAGTTTCTCCGCTTCATCCTTTTTCTCCTCCACAATACAAACAGCGGTGCCTTTAATCAGATTATCCAGTACCTTTGAGGAAGGATTTGCCGTCTCTCTGACCTTAAGCTTGCTTGCGCTTATATATGCTGTTTTCACAGGTTCGGAGGCTTCCGGGGCACCGGAGGGTTCAGAGGGCTCGGGGATCTCTGGGGTCTCAGAGGGCTCAGAGGTTCCAGCAGAAGACGGCTCTCCGGATCCATCATCCCCTGGCTCGGGCATCGGATTTGCGGTTATCACCGGAGATGCCTGGTTATATATGCAGGCAACAGTGAAGGTTAATATAAACAAAAATAGGATAATTACTGCGAATAGTTTTTTCCTTTTCATAGGCACCTCACAATTATAGTCTTTGTATATAGATTATACACGAAATATGACGTGTTTTGTCACTATATTGTTGCATTATAAACATGTAAATTAATACAATATGTCAAAAAAAAACAAAGGCGGCTTTGCCGCATTTGCCGCCCATGCGCTTTTCCCGGATCAGCTTTGATTGCCTGCTATCCTTGCATGGTACCTGCCTACTTCCTCCATAAACCTGTCCTTCAGCTCCCCGCCATTTTCCACAAAAGATACAGGGATCTTTTTCGCCTTGCTAAAATTCAAATCCATCTCCATGCTCTCATCATTCAGTGACCTTTTTATGACTTCATCAAAGGGGAGCTTAGGTTTTATGCCCTTAACCGTGTACCCCTTACTGCCCCTCTGTCTGACAAATGCATAGATAAGATAGCTGTCTTCTTCGACACAGTGCATTACGCAAAGGGCAACGTCCTCAAACCTGACTGCCGTCCTGGTCAAAGGCCTGATTACAACAAGACCCTTTTCGTCAATTCTGATTTTCAGTATAAGGCCGCTATACGCAAGAGGCACAAATGCTAAAAACAAAGCAATCAAAAAATAAATTATAAAATTTCTTTGTGTAAATAAATATAATGCCGACACCAAAATGATAATAGCTGACAATCCTATCAACGGCCCTTTTATGGATGACCAGCGTCCCCTGTATTCAGTCACGGGCTTCTCCTCCTTAGAAATTCTGTGGGTATCGTATTCAATTATAAATAATATTCCCTGGTTAAGCAAGAAAAAAGGGTGCTATATAATTTGCGGCAATAAACGCTAATATAGATTTGTTTCAACCCTATCCGCTGCCTAAGCTTTTTCGCCCTTCTTTTTTAACACTTTAAGCCTGAAAAAGTCTTCCCTTTCACGTTCCTCCAAAACTTCTGAAATTCTTCTTATTATTTCCGTGTACTTGGGTATCTGTATGTTTTGCAGTGCGTTAGCCCTTTTCTGAGTCTTTTTTACTTCCATAGCAAGCTTATATACCGAATCCTCAACCTCAGAAAGCTCATAGAGCAGTATTTTTACCTCGTGAAATTTTTGAACAGCCACATCAAGGGCTGTATTGGTATTATAAAAGCTATAGTAATGGTTGAGCTTTTCCTCTTTGTGCTTTATTTCAGGTATTTCGACCCCCATAATGCTCCTGCCTATTACGTCAAATCCCAAAGCCTCCGGTACTGATTGCGAAATTTGATATACATTGCTGATACCCATTGTTATATTGGCCGTCTGGAGGGCTTCGTAGGCATCCTTAAAAACAGCGGCCGCTTTTCTTTGGATAGCTTCGGCTCTTTCGATAAGGCCCATTATAGTCGTTATAAGCACATTCCTTTTTTTGTCCAGCAGCTCAAACCCCTTTTTTGAAAGCTCAAGGGAATTTTCTGCTGACATTAGGCTGGTCTTGGTAAAAGTTGCTTCCAGCATTTTATTCCTCCGGATAATATTTATCGAGCAGCTCCGGCCTGATCCTGTCAAGCTCCGCCCTTGGAAGTATTGCCATCAGTCTCCACATAATGTCAAGGGTTTCCTGAATGCTCCTGCTTTCATCAAAGCTTTGGCCTATCAACTCCTGTTCAAGCTCTCTTCCAAACTCCATATATTTTCTGTCTGTCTCCGAAATATCATCCTCACCGATCACCTGTGCCAGAGATCTTACATTCTGAACATGGGAATAAGCGGAAAATATTTGATTTGCAACATCCGGATGATCCTCCCTTGTAAAGCCTTCCCCTATGCTTTCCTTTTGAAGTCTGGACAAGGAAGGGAGTACATTTATTGGAGGATAAATGTTTTTCCGATGGAGCTCCCTTGATAGCATGATCTGCCCTTCGGTTATAAACCCCGTAAGGTCGGGTATGGGGTGGGTTATGTCATCATTTGGCATTGTGAGAATAGGTATCTGGGTTATGCTTCCCTTTCCATCCTTTAGCATCCCGGCACGTTCATAAAGGCTTGCCAGGTCGGAATACAAATATCCGGGATAGCCCTTTCTGGAAGGGACCTCTTCCCTGGATGCCGACAGTTCCCTCAATGCCTCACTGTAACTAGTCATATTGGTCATTATCACAAGTATATGCATGTTATGCTCAAATGCCAGGTATTCAGCGGCAGTCAGAGCACATCGGGGTGTTGCGATTCTTTCCACAATAGGGTCATCTGCCAGGTTCACATACATTGCCACTCTGTTCATAACCCCTGAAAGTTCAAAGCTCCTTCTGAAAAAATCGGCCTCGTCATGTTTTATCCCCATTGCAGCGAACACAATCCCAAAGTGTTCCTCATCGTCTCCCGATATTCTTGACTGTTTTACGATCTGCGCAGCAAGCTCATTATGGGGCAAACCGTCCCCGGAAAACAGCGGAAGCTTCTGTCCCCTCACAAGAGTAACAAGGCCGTCTATTGAAGAAATACCCGTTTCTATATAGTTCCTTGGGTACTTTCTTGCGACGGGGTTTATTGGGCGCCCGTTAATGTCATATTTCCTGTCTGAGTAAAAGCCCGCCCCATCTATGGGATCGCCGGTGCCATTAAAGGCCCTTCCCAGTATATCTCTTGACAAGGGTATCTCCATCGGCTTTCCGGTAAAAGCAACACTGGTATTGTTAAGGGAAATACCGGAGGTCCCCTCAAAAACCTGTATTATAACCTTGTCTCCATCTATCTGGATTACTTTCCCTTTCCTATGCCCTCCCTCTTGCATTTCTATATCCACTACCTCTCCAAATACGGCTTCCCCGGCCCCGCTCAGCACAATAAGGGGTCCCTCTGATTTTTGCAGTCTCAAATGTTTTACTCTCACTGCTGCTTCACCCCTTTGTCATACATGTCTCCCAAACTATCATAGTAACCGTCTATTTCCTTTATCAGATCGTCATACATCCCGGGCTTATCCTCCGGGATACTGTATTTCATGGTAGTGATCCTGAGAAATAATTCGTCATTCCTGACCTTTGATATTGGGATACCCATTTTTATGCATTTTTGTGCCCTGTCATATAATTTGTCTATTACTTCAAGCATTTTATGCTGTCTCTTAAGTGACACCCGGGCATCATTCCCATGATAGGCATTCTGCTGAAGATAACCTGTTTTGATGACTCTGGCAATTTCAAGTATCAACCGCTGATCATCCGGGAGTATATCCTCTCCTACGAGTTTGACTATTTCTGTCAGTTTATCCTCCTCCTGAAGCAGTTTCAGAAGCTTAGCCCTAAGGCTAAGCATATCAGGTGCCGCATTTTCCTCATACCATGGGCCCAAATCGGCAATGTACCCGCTGTATGACCTCAGCCAGTTTATTGCAGGATAGTGCCTTGAATATGCTAAGGATTTGTCAAGGGCAAGGAATGTGCTGACCACCCTCTTTGTATTCTGGGTGACCGGCTCTGAGAAATCCCCTCCCGCCGGCGACACCGCTCCTATTATCGTTATAGACCCGTCTCTTCCTCCCAGGGCTTCTACATCCCCGGCCCTTTCATAGAATTGTGCAAGCCTTGAGGGGAGGTAAGCAGGGTATCCTTCTTCCGCAGGCATTTCTTCCAGCCTCCCCGATATCTCTCTCAAAGCCTCCGCCCATCTGGAAGTGGAATCGGCCATTACTGCAATATTATAGCCCATATCCCTAAAGTATTCGGCTATGGTTATCCCTGTATATATTGATGCCTCTCTGGCTGCAACAGGCATGTTTGACGTATTGGCTATCAGTACGGTTCTCTCCATAATTGATTTTCCGCTTCGGGGATCGTTTATTTTGGGAAAATCCTCAAGTACTTCCGTCATTTCATTTCCCCTTTCCCCTACTCCAATATAGATTATGATATCGGCATCACTCCATTTGGCAAGCTGGTGCTGGGTTATAGTCTTCCCTGTGCCAAAGCCCCCCGGAATAGCTGCGGTGCCGCCCTTCGCCAATGGGAAAAATGTATCTATTACCCTCTGTCCGGTAACCAAAGGCCTTGAAATGTGTTTCCTGCGCTTTACCGGGCGGGCATCCCTTACGGGCCATACCTGGTACATTTTCAGCTCATGCATCCCATGGGCGGTTTCTATTGTGGCAAGTACATGCTCAATATCATAGCCTCCGCTTTTTTCGGCAAAGACAATCCTTCCTTCTATGCCCGGAGGAATCATAAGCCTATGTTCAACAATGGCTGTCTCTTGCACCTTTGCATATATGCTTCCTGCCGAAAGCTCGTCTCCGGACTTCACAAGCACTTCCACATCCCAGATTTTTTCCTCGTCAATGGAGATCATTCCGACCCCTTCGGGAATAAATGCTCCGCTTTCGTCATACATCTTTTGCAGCGGGCGCTGAATCCCGTCAAATATATTTTTCACTATTCCGGGGCCTAGTTTTACCGATAAGGGCTTTCCGGTGGGAACAATTCCTTCCTCCCGGGAGAGCCCTGTAGTCTCTTCATATACCTGTATGGTTGCTGTCTCCCCTTCTATGGAGATTACTTCCCCTATAAGCTGTTTGTTCCCCACCAGCACCATTTCCCTCATTTTCAGGTTACCTGCCCCTGCCACTTTTACAACAGGACCGTTAATGTATGTGATCCGTCCTATTTTAGCATCCATTCCCATACACCTCATTAAGTCTTCGAGATATGCTGCTGCCTATCATTTCTCGGTTTTCTTCAATTAAGGACCTCAGAGTGCAGTCAATTAAGACTCCCCCCTTGCTGTCCTCTGCATAGAAGCCTCCGATAACATTATTTACCGCTTCCTTTGTCCGGTATTTTTCACCGGTTTTTTGGCTTGTCACATATTGGCCGATAAACTCACCCAGATCCTCCAGGTCTCTTCTGCTAAAACTTAGTTCTACTGACTCGGCATTTTCAAAGATATCTGATGTTTTGCGAAGGTTCTCCAAAAGATATTCCTTATAGCCTTCCTCGAACACGAATTTCTCCGCCCTTTCGACCAGAAGTCCCATTATTTGGTCAATATACCGCTGCCTATTAGCCAAAATATCACGGTAGCTCCTCATTTTTGCCTTTGCGGCAAGCTGCTGCTTGCCTTTCTCTGCTTTTTTCTCCGCTTTTTTTTCGGCACTGATTTTCTCTGCCTCTGCCTCATGGGCAATTCTGGATTTTTCCTGTTCGAAGCTTTTTGCCGCCCTCTCCTTTTTTTTGGAAGCGGATTCCTCTATATCCCTAAAAATAATACTTCTGAATAGCTCAATTTTATCTTTAACCGAAACTGTCAAAGCTTATCACCTCAAATTTTCAGCCCTATTGACTCTTTTATGTAATTGGTCATGTAATCATTGCCGCGTCTCTCCCCATGCCTGTCGGGGATAATTGCAACTATTGGCCTTGTCATATTTAATCTTATGGTCCGTATCTCTTCCGGAACTTTTTCCGCTAAAAGCCCCGTAATGAGCAGCACCCCGATTTCCTTACTGCTGCATACCTCATGCAAAACAGCAAGGACCTCATCCCTTTCGTGGACCACTTTCCCCTTTATGCCTGCAAGCCTCATCCCCGTAAGAGTATCCATATTGTCGCTTAAAAGAAAAAACTTCATATCGATACCTTTCAAATAACCGAGAGCAAGTATTGACAGCTCTCGGATCTAAATCTTTAAAATCTGCCCAATATCATTATTGAAACTATAAGCCCATAAATTGCTATGCCTTCTGCCAAACCTACAAATATCAGAGTTTTCCCAAGTATTCTGGGGTCTTCCGATACAGCCCCCAGAGCAGAAGAGCCTACTGCACCGACTGCATATCCTGCTCCTATTGTAGCCAATCCCGTTGATAGCCCTGCGGCAATAAACCCCAGTCCGTTGCCGGAACTCCCTTCCTGCGCCGCATGTACAATATCAGGGATAAGTATTAAAAAAAACAAAACAATAAGGAACATACTGGATGCTACACTTGCATTCAAAATACCCTTAAGCTTCTTTTTCTGCATTCTGCCTCCAGAACGATACATTATTGCACCCAAGCCTGTTGTGAATACAACTATACCTGTTGCAATCCCTAAAATGACCTGCATTTTCCTACCTCCTAATAATAATGATCGCCCAGTCCTATCGGATCATACTCAATACCATAACCCGAATAATATCTGCTGAATAATTCATAATATTCAAGCCTAAGACTTTGTATAAAAACAATGAGCCCCTCCAGACCTATGATGATAATATTTCCAATAACAAGAATAATGATGCCTCCCCCCTTTGAATTCATCATTTCTGCCATGGTGGCAAAAGCAATATATAACCCGGCATGATTAAGAGCAAAAGCACCTACCCTTACAAAGGATATTATATTTGATGCAACCGAAAGTACTGTCTCAATCATCCCAAACCCGGCCTCCACATAATAATCCCCCATAGCTTCCCCATTGGATCTGCGCCCTTCTATAGCATCCGCCAAGGGTTTTTTAAACACCATAATAATCAGCAAAATTGCCATTATGCCAAGGGGCAGGCTCATGCCTATTTTCGGTTTGCCTATGGCCTTTCCCGATACTCCGATTATTAAAGCCAGAAAGAACAGAAATCCTGCCAGCCCTTCACGCCCAAACAACCCCTCCTCAATATCCCTGGAATTGAAATGATTTGCCAGACCGTATATATAGCTTATGGTAATAAGCCCCACCCCTAATGCCAAGGCACTGACAAGCATTGTATCAATGCTCGCCATGGGCCTTATTACAAAAGGTCTTATCAACTCCTCCGACCCAAAAACACTTCCATATGCGACCCCAAAAGCCATTGAGCTTATCCCCAGCCTCGTCAATATCCCTCCAAAGCCTTTGTTTGCTGTTTTGTAACCTATAAGAAGCCCGCCCAGGAATATTATTAGCCCCTGCCCTAAGTCTCCGAACATCGCCCCAAAAAGCAACATATAAGAAAGGGCAAAAAAAGGGGTAGGATCCTTCTCCCCGTAATTAGGCACTCCATACATGGCAATAAGCATCTCAAAGGGTTTGAATATCGGGTTATTTTTCATCCTTGTAGGAGGGGGCTGTCCATTTCTGCGGCTTTCGGCATTATCAGCTATAAACAGTATTCTGTCGCCAAAGCATTGATTCAGTTCTTCTTGAATTCTTCCGGATTCGCTTTCAGGAACGAATCCCATCATAAAAAACATACTTTGCCCCAGGGCAGTTTCCAATCTTACCTTTTCTGCTCTTTTCTCTAATTCCAGCAATGTATATGCCCTACCCGTCATATCAGCATACTTTCCCCCAAGCTCTTCAATAGATTTCCTCAATTCGCTGATCTGTTTTTTTTCGTCCCTTATTTTTTCTCTTATCTGTTTCATAACGGAGCTTGCAGTCCCGGAGTACCCTTTTGGCAGCTCCAGCTCACTGCAGTTAAGGGATGCAAAAATCCTTTCCGCATCTTCTTTCAGGCTTTTTGGGGTAACTGCCGCCATTACAGTATTCCCCCCTTCAGCCGATATAAAGTATACCGCAGACGGCACATTTTCAATGTTAAGCTTCAATTTGTCCAGGTTTTCCCTGGGCAGCACCAGCAGTTTGAATTCTAAAAAGCTCATGTTATTTATATCTTCTATTTCCAGTTCCGTACCCTCAAGGTATGCTGCATTATTCAGAAAATAATGCAGTTTTTCTATATTGGCCGTTTTTTCTCTTATGCTGTCGGAAATGCTTCTTACCCTATCGTAGGCTTCCTTTAATTCTTTTATTATGATTTCATAATCGCCCTCAATGCTTAAATGTTCTCTAACAATTCTGGGCTCCAGATTAAAGAATTCCTGAAAAAATTTTATCATTCCTTCATCATCGGAAAAGCGCTTTTCCCCGATATAAGGGCGAAGCTGAGCCAATTCCTTAATAGCCTGCATGTTTTCACGGGAAGCCGGAAGGTTCAGGCTATTGTAATTCAGTTCAGAAATGGCATTTATCATTTGGGTACTGCCGTTCATCACAACCAGTCTTGAAACTTTGTCCAAGTCTCTATATTCCCCTATTATACATGTTGTTTTCATTTTCTCTATCAATGTTTGCCACCTCCTCGCGGAACTTCCTTATAATATATTTCTGTGCCTGGCTTGCCGATATTTTGTATCTGATGATTTCTGCAATGGAGATAATATCTCTCACCTCAAAATCCAGAAATATTATGTACACAAATGCGCTTATAATAGAAAAACTGCTGCTTTTCATCAATGCCTTAAGCTCATAATATATATATCTCTCCATTCTCCTTTCCATATATATATCAGTAGTTTCATCGCTTTTGAACATGAAGCTGTAATTTGTGGTTTTTACAATGTCGTTGAATTCCTCTATATTTTTCGAATAGCACAAACCCTTAAGCTTATTAAAATCCAGCCTGAAGCCAATATCAATAGTGTAGTTCAGAAGCTCTTCCGGGCTAAACCTGTAGAACTTGATACCCCTATATATCCATTGAATATTCAGCAAATCGGCAATAATCCCCTGGGCATGCTGAAGTATATCCACATCCCTTTTGGAAAGCTTATTCCACTTGTTCTGTAATATTGTGTAGTAAGACATATCCAGGACCATTTCGAACCTAAAGGGATTCTCCGTAAGATCCCCGTCTGCCAGGGGCATCAAAAACTTATGGAATTCCGAGCCCTTCAGGGCAAATATAATGTCTCTTATGCTTTTGGCCTCATAGATTTTGTCTACGTTTATCCTGCTGTATTTGCCAATAAAAACGTTTCCCCTGTAATCCGATGCATCCCTTCCGTTGTATACTGCTCTTGCTACTACCTTTAGTTCCCTTATTTCATATTTGGCGTACAGTGCATTTATAAAATCTTTATAAACCCCGGTAAAGTAATGGGAAATTTTATCTATATTTTTTACCATGCTGTGTTTTAGCAAATTTTCAAGCAGACCTCTATGGATATTCCTTGTATCAACATCTGCAAGCACTTCATAATATGCTGTCTTTTGCTTCAAATACTCTGCTGCCTCCATCACCGATTCTGATCCAATAAGAGAGGTATAATCCCGGTTTTTCAGGAGTTTCCCTTCCATTGTATTTATCTTGGCATTAACGGCGGCAAATCTCGCGACATTGCCCATAATATTACCTCTCGATTCTAAGGAGCCGGTCCCAAATATCTCTGACAGTATCCTCTTTAATGCTTTCAAAGCATGCCCGGAGCCTTTCCGCTTCAATTACTGCCTTTTCATCCTCCGCCCTAACCTGCTCTTTGGCGGCCATAAATATTTCTCCGTATTTCTGTCCGGCTGCTGCAACGGCCTCCCTGGACGTTTCTTCATAGGCTTTTAGCTCTTTTTTGGCCTGCTCCTCCAGTATTGCCAATTCAGCGTCACTTTGCTTTTTAAACTCAACTGCTTTGGAATCAAGCCTCACAAGCCTCCCTAAAAATTCGTTCAAATTATCTTCCATATACATCACCTTCAATACAGCCAAATAATTATCATATAATTATGTAACAATTCCAAATAAATGTCTATTCGGATATTAAACAAAAAAAACCAATTTCGGCTTAATTCTTGTATTCCCGCTTTATTATGCTTATAGTATATAACCTTAGCGCAATTTTTATCACGGTTAATAAGAATTGCGCAGCAGTTCGCATTCACTGTTATGAACAATTCAATATGCCGCAAGCTTTTGAACAAATAGTTTGCGGCACACTTTTCAATTTAGTTTCGGCCACTTATTGGCCGGAACATTTTATATACTTCCTCAAGCTTCTGAAATCCGTCTTTTATTACTGTGTCAACTATATTGTTCTTATCAACCGAAATAGGTGTCAATAGTACTGTCTCGACCTTAAAGGCTCCGCTTTCCGTGATGCTGTTCCCTTTGAACCTCTCTCACCTGTATTGCGCAATAATCCTCTGGGCTCCCCCAATAAGGATATAATTCCCTGCAGGTGCAATTTTCACAAGGTATTCCGCCTGCAGCTCTCCTATTTTGACATTATCATAAGTAATATAAGCTGCTTTTTCACTGTCCTGGATATGATCACCAGCACATCTATTCCTTTGTCCAGGAGCTTTTTGCACTGAACATACTGCAATTCCGCATCCTCATTGGCAGACTGCACTATTACCTCTGCCCCAAGCTCTTTACACCGGGCAGTGAATGTCTCCCTCCACCTAAAATGCTAATGCATTTTTATTTGACTTGCGGCGAATTAACACTAATGTCTATTTGTTTCGCCGCAAATTAATCAAGTTAACATAAATCTGTTACAATTGTGCTTATTATTTTTACTCATTATCCTAGGCTATCCTTGTACATTTTTACACATTTCCCCATTTTACTTTAAAACTATTTTTTAGATCAAAACTTTATTCTTACCCTGTGGTACGTCTTTTTGCCTTTTTTGATAATAAGACTGCCCTCGGTAAAATCACCGCTTCCGATAATATAGTCTATGCTATCCGCCTTGGTATCCCCTATCATCACACCGCCCTGATCAACAAGCCTTCTTCCTTCCCCTTTGGATGGGGCAAGACCAGTCATACTAAGAAGGTCAATTATATTGATACCGGCAGCCATCTGTTCCTTTGACACTTCTGTAGTGGGCATGGATTCCAGGTCTCCTCCTCCGCCGAACAATGCATCTGTTGCATTTTGGGCTTTGGCGGCATCCTCTTCACCATGAACTAACCTGGTTATTTCAAAGGCCAGGACCTTTTTTGCCTCGTTAATCTTTTCCCCGGGAAGCCCGCCAAGCCTCCTGACTTCATCCATAGGTAGGAAAGTGAGCAATGCCAGACATTTCTCAACATCAGCATCGTCTATATTTCTCCAGTACTGGTAAAAGTCGTAGGGGCTTACCTTGGACCTATCCAGCCATAAGGCGCCCGACTCAGTCTTTCCCATTTTTTTGCCTTCGCTGGTTGTCAGAAGTGTAAAGGTCATCCCATAGGCATCAACCCCCTCTACTCTTCTAATAAGGTCTGCCCCGCTAATAATGTTAGACCATTGGTCGTCCCCTCCCAGCTGCAATCTGCAGCCATATCTCCTGTAGAGCTCCACAAAGTCATAGGCTTGCATAAGCATGTAATTGAATTCAAGGAAAGTCAGCCCAGTGTCAAGCCTGCTTTTGTAGCATTCCGCACTTAGCATCCTGTTTACAGAGAAATGTACCCCTATCTCCCTCAAAAAATCAACATAGTTGAGCTTTAGCAGCCAATTAGCATTGTTATCCATAATCGCTCTGTCATCGCTGAAGTCCAGAAACCTCTCAAATTGCTTTTTAAAAACCTTAGCATTGTTGTCAATTCTTTCAAGGGTAAGCATTTTTCTCATATCGCTTTTCCCACTGGGGTCCCCTACCATGGCTGTCCCTGCCCCGAGAAGCGCTATAGGCCTGTGTCCCGCCCTTTGCATATGAGCCATAGCTATTATCTGCAGCAGGTGCCCTACATGAAGACTGTCTGCTGTAGGGTCAAAGCCAATATAAAAAGTAACTCTCTCCTTCCCCAGAAGTTCCCTTAACTCTTCCTCATGAGTAGCCTGTTCTATGAAGCCCCTTTCCTTCAGGGTATCAAGAACATTAGTCGTATTCATATATTTACCTCCTTAACAATTGATTTGAATGAACAAAGGCAGCTTTTGCGTTTGATGCCCATGGGCCTTTCCCGAAGGAAATTCTAGCGTGGGCACTTAAATAAAAAAGCCTTCATCCACAAAGGGACGAACGGCTCGCGGTACCACCCTAATTGGCCTTGCAACCAAAAAGCTGCAAAACCCTCTCTCGGAATACTTACATATTCCCTTCCCAAAATAACGGAGGAAGCTCCCGGCTAGACCTACTTGCGAAACTTTCAGCCCGCAGTTCAGAGGTGTATTTCATAAGTATCGGCTGCCGGCTTGCACCCTCCGCCGGCTCTCTGGCCATGATATGCAATTACAGCATAAACATGTAAGCGTCCTCAGATTACTTATCCTCATCATTACCTTTAAAATTGAATTAAATCTATTATATAATTACAGAATTGCCATGTCAACAAAAAAGTATATCCGTTAGCATTTGATATTTGACTCTGCTTGCTGTACAATATGATACATGGCATTACCAATACTTACAGGGGAGAAACCATATATGAAAAGATCTCTAAGGGCGGATTTGTCACTGCTGCTTGTAACAGTATTTTGGGGGGCAGGTTTCCCTGCTACAAAAATTGCCCTTCAAACTATGACACCCTTTTATAACATAGGAATACGATTCATTATTGCAAGTTCCCTTCTTGCAGCATTATTTTATAAAAAGCTTCGGAATCTGGATCGGAACCTCGCAAAATCCGCATTTATACTGTCCTCACTTCTTTTTGCCACCTATGCCTTTCAGACAGTTGGGATACAGTATACCACAGCATCAAAATCCGCTTTTTTTTCCGGTCTTGCTGTGCTTATTGTGCCTTTTTTCTCTATATTTTATCTAAAAACAAATTTGGAATTAAAGACAATTATCGGTATCCTTATGGCCACCTCTGGCTTATTTCTAATGTCATATACAGGGGGCAGCTTTGATTTCAACATAGGAGACTTCCTGACAATATTATGCTCCGTTTGTTATGCCTGGCAGCTCCTGTTAACGGGCAGCTATGTTCAAAAACATGATGCAACGTTGCTGGCAATTGTTCAATTATTCTTCGTATCGGTATTGGGGACAATGTTCGCTGTTTTTTTTGAACCGTTCCCCAAAGACATATCCTTGCTTAGCTTTGGTGCAATGCTGTTTTCGGCAGTATTGTGCACAGCCTTTGCATTCTGGGTACAGACCACTGCCCAGAAATTCACCCCTGCATCGCATATTGCTCTTATCTTTACTATGGAGCCGGTATTCGGTGCAATTACCTCCTTCCTAATATTAAAGGAAAAACTTGGCGCTATGGGAATAATCGGAGGTACCCTTATAGTCACTGCAATGCTTATGTCCGAACTGCAATGGACAAGGCAAAGTCCTACTTCTTAAGCTGAAAATATCCGCCTAGAGAGGACCTTACATCCATCATAGTAATAAATGCGCCACAGTTGCATTCTTCGACTATCTCATAAAGCTTCCTTACCTGCTTTCTTTCCAGTATTATATTGAGCATGTGGCTTTTCCCTTCTCTCCCCTCTCCCTCAAAAATAGTGACGCCAAATCCTTCTTCTCTTAAAGTTTCAATGAATCCTTCCGGTATTTCCTTTAATATTACCTGAGCAAACAGGCGCCCAATGGACAGCCTTTCTTCGATTTTGCTGCCTACAATGACCCCGGTAGCATACCCAAGGCAATATGCAAACAGTAGTAAAGGTTTGTGGACATTTCCCACTACATTTCCCAGTACTATAAGATAAATCATTATCTCAAAAAAACCCAAAACAGAAGCAATTTTCTTCTGTCCTCTGACCAATAGTATGGTCCTTACAGTACCGATCGATACATCAACAATTCTTGCAAGAAAAATAAGCAGAGCTTGTAAAGCAATGTTCACTATATATGTCCTCCCTAATAAATCCTTACTGCCATAATATAATTTATTCTACTTCGCTCTGTATTCTCCTTTTATTTTATTTTTTTCAGCAAAACTTACCAGAAATAAAATCAATATTTTAATTAATTTGTTGTCAAAATATATTTATATGTTTCGCACTAAACATTTTTTATCAAATCCAAATAGTGCGAAACATTAAATGTATAGGAGGAAAAAATGATGAAAAGGTGCAAGAATGCTTTTTTTATTACTGCTCTGTTTTTTCTGATTGCTTCTATATTAGTCAGTTGTGCCCAAGGACCTGCCCCCAACAAAATCTCCACTCCAAGCACTCCCGCCATTCCGGACAATCTGGTAGGAAAATCGGGCGGCTTTGAGGGAGGCAACAGGATATCAGCCACCTATGAAATGGTGGATTACAGCTATATCACTATTGATGGAAGCAGCCAGAAGATAAGATCCGGTGCAGGAACCAAATATCCGGCCATAGGCACGATCAAGCCGGGTCAAAAAATAAGGGCCCTGGGGAAGTTAGATGGATGGTATATAGTATCAGATCCCAATACCGGCAGAATAGGCAGCATACCGTCAACAAATGCAAAACCCTACAGTGACGGAAAAGGAACCGCTGCTCCTTCTCCGGAACAAAATTCTGGTACTGGAGAGACAACAAAAAATAGCCCCCCCAGCGGTCCCTCTGCAGTCTGGTCAGGTGTTGCGGACCCCGATGAGTCGAAAATACTCAAACTGGTAAATGCAGAAAGATCTAAGGCAGGAGCCAGGGCATTAGCTCCCAGTAAAGACTGCGCAAAACTGGCAAGGATGAAGTCCCAGGACATGGTCAAAAACAATTATTTCAGCCATCAGTCGCCAACCTACGGCTCACCCTTTGACATGCTCAAGGCTAATAAAGTAAGCTACATGTATGCTGGGGAAAATATAGCAATGAACCAAACCGCAGAAGCGGCTTTCAGATCCTGGATGAATTCGGAAGGTCATAGGAAAAACATACTGAATCCAAACTTTACAGAATTGGGAATCGGAATTGCGCCCAAGGGCGACGGAAGTCTCATTTATACCCAGCTGTTTATAGGAAGATAAAAAAAGCGGCCTTGGCCGCTTTTTTTATGTTGAATACTTATGCTTGATTTCGCAATCCCTATCCAGCTCATTTTCCGAGGCAGCAATAATAATTGCACAGGCTGAATCTCCCGTTATATTTATTGTAGTTCTGGCCATGTCAAGTATTCTATCGATCCCGGCAACCAATGCCAGACCTTCAAGGGGCAATCCCACAGTCTGAAGTACCATCGTAAGCATTATCAACCCTGCCCCCGGCACTCCGGCTGTGCCTATCGAAGCTAATGTAGCTGTTAATACTATTGCAAGCTGCTGGGACATAGTAAGGCTTATTCCAAACACATTGGCAATAAATAATGCACATACCCCCTGATATAAAGCGGTGCCATCCATGTTTATAGTCGCCCCTAGGGGAAGTACAAAGCTGCATATGCTTTTGGGAACCCCAAGATTATTCTCGGTACATTGCATGTTTACAGGAAGGGTCGCATTGCTGCTGCAGGTTGTAAAGGCTATAGCCTGTGCAGGGAAGACCCCCCTGAAAAATTTTATCGGGCTGAACTTTGCAAATACTGCCAGTGTACCTGAGTACACCAATACTGCATGGAGAAAACACCCCACATATACAACAACGATAACACTTAGGAGAGGCAGCAGCACCTTTGGCCCATTGGCAGCCACCACGGGAACAATAAGTGCGAATACAGCATATGGAGCGAAGTTCATAATCCCCCCGGTGATTTTGTAGGTCACCTCTGTAAGTGAATCAAAAAAATTAAAGAGCGGTTTGCCTTTATCCCCCAGCATCGTAATCCCGCCGCCCAGAATCAGCGCAAAGGCGATTATTTGAAGCATGTTCCCATCAGCTAATGCCTTTATCGGATTAGTAGGTATGATGTTGAGGAGTGTGTCAACAACCTTCGGAATTTCTTTGGCTTCTGCAGCTTTGATCTCCGCCGGAAGGGAAAAGCCTGCGCCTACTCTGAATATATTAGCTAAGATAAGGCCCAAAACTACTGCAAATGCAGTGGTCAAAAGATAGTATGCTATAGTCTTCCCGCCGATTCTTCCCAGCCTTTTAACATCCCCCAGTCCACAGGTACCAACGACTAGGGATGCAAGCACCAGAGGCACTATTATCATTTTAATAAGGTTGAGGAATAAGGTCCCGAAAGGTTTAATCCAATTATTGGCTATATCCGGCGAGCTTTGGAGCAAGATCCCCGCAAGTATGCCTGCAGCCAAACCTATTAATATTTTTGTAGATAATTGCACTTTCTTCAATTTTTACACCTCCTTTTTTATTTTTGGACTTAGATGAAAGAACTCATCACTATATTTATATTTGATACCTCCTCCTAAAATAACTTCATGTAAAAATTATCTTCGTCCACTCTCCCTGTATTTCTCCATTGACAAAAACCTTTTCAATACATAATAATCATATATGGGCACACTGTTTAGAAGCTGCAGGACATCAGCTATTGAAAGGCGCATTTGTTCTAAATTAGCTGTATACCAACGTATTCTACATGGCCTATGTCTATTCAAAATGTAGAGTGAAAGACCGGTGAAGAAATGAGAATCAGGAATAATCCCAGAGCCCTTGAAATTATAAGGCAATATGATGAAACAGTATTATTCCGGCCGGAAAAGAATAAAGGAAACTGGAGCAGGCTTTTTCCCAAAAAAATCGGCAATGAAGCGGGTACGCCGATACATGTGGAATTGGGAATGGGAAGGGGTAAATTTATATCAGAAATGGGGTCTCAAAACCGGAGCATCGGTTTTATAGGCATAGACCTAAGGCACGAGATAATACTGTGCGCTCTGAGAAATGTGATGGACAAAGGGCTCTCCAATGTACTGCTTCTGCCTTATAATATCCTTGATATTGAAAGTATATTTGAAGTGTCCGAAGTGGATTGCTTTTATATAAATTTCTGCGACCCCTGGCCAAAGGTAAGGCATTCGAAAAGAAGGCTTACGCACAGGCTTTTTTTGGAGAAATATAAAAAACTTCTGAGAGAAGGGGGCAGAATCGAATTCAAAACTGATTGCAGAGAGTTATTTGATTTCTCAATAAATGAGTTCAGGGAGTCAGGCTTTGAAATTGTTGATTTGACTTATGACCTTCACGGAGAAGAGTACCCTGACAATATCACCACGGAGTACGAAGAGAAGTTCATAGATAAAGGTATAAAAATTAATAAATTGGAAGCAGTAAAAAAGCGGCCTTAGCCGCTTTTTTTACTTTACTATATGAGTATAGACATATTCAGGATTAAGCTGGTGTCCTATCTTATCCTTCAGAGTGATTCTCACTTTGTATTCCCCTTTTGGCAGGGCTTCTGAGGGGGTGTGGCTTATCTTTCCGGTTTCCGGATCAAAATGAATCTTTACCGCTTTATCGTTGATATACATCCTTATGGAGGCCGGATCAATTCCATATCCTTTGTCCGCAGCAATTACTCCAATCTCCTGGGGCTCACTTCCGGGTCCTTCGGAAGGCTCCGGCAGCTCCGAAACTATTACAGGGTCGTAGTAGTCTTTATCCGGCCTGTAAATAGCCATTACATCGTCAAAATATATAACGCCCTTATTCTTTTTGTTCTCTTCTATTTCAGCAACATACAACTGATCAAGGGATATAGGGTATTTCTCGTTTGCAGGCAGTTCGAAGTATACAAACTTCCAGCCCTTCCAATCAAGACCGCCTATTTCGGTAAAATTAAATACCTTCTTCTCTCCTGCCCCATTAATATAGTTCCCTCTAACCCAGTGACTGCTTGCATCTCCATAAACCCAGGCCCCGATCTCAACAGGCCTCCCAATTATTTTGACCGGTTCCTTAAAGGAAATGTATGCGGCAGATGTACCTACAGTGTTTTCAAAATTGTAGTCAAGTCTTAAGGAAATCTTTCCTAATCTAACAGGCTCACCATTTGAGTTATGCCTTACGGCAGCTGTGCTCCTTATGGATTTTGCCTCTATATTCCCAAGGCTTCCAAAGTCAGCCACAACAATAGGGGTCCTTCCGATTTTTGCTCCTGCTTCAGCTGAGACAGTTCCGGCAGAAGCCGTTATTTTCCCTGACAGTTCCTTATTTCCGGCAGTAAACATCCCTTCTGCATCTACTGTCCCTATTCCGCCCAAGGCAGTCCACTTGACAGCGGAGGGGCTTATTAATATCTCCCCGCCCTTTTCATCGAAGGCTTTGACCTGCATTTGCATCTTTTCCCCGGGGTCAAGATGCACAAATTCATTTGTAACTGCAAGAGAGCTTACTTTGTCCACTATTTCCACAGGCATACTGTCCTTTGCTTCTCCATAAACAACATATATATTGCTTTTCCCCGGCTTGCTGCCTGAGGTATAAGTTCCATCCCTTTCAATTTTTGCTGTTTTTGCATCAACCCCATACTTGATCTTCTCTGCATCCGGAGTCAATAGGTTATAATATTTATCCAAAACAAAGAAAGATGGTTTGAAGGAGCTATTTTTGAATATTTTTACGTCTTTATTGGTGAACCTTAGTACTGCAGGATCTGATAAAGGTGCTTCGGATACCAGTTGTATCGAGTTCCCCACATACCTTTCTCTACCGTCAGAGGGAATATTTACAAGCTTTGCCGCAGCATCCCCCTGCCTTCTTGCAACCATTGTAGTTGAACCCCCGCCATCAAGATTAATAGCATCTTCTACTCCCTGCTCCAAAAGAAATTCCGCCATTTCGGGGAGGGTCATGCCATCGCTGTAGCCCGGACGCCTGCCATCAACTGTGACCATATACAGCTTGTTGCCCTTTATTCCTGCCGCAGTTCTTGGATGCCTTTGCAGGGCATCGCTTCTGCCGGTCGCATCTGCAGATATCTGTCCTCCTTCAAGAAGCCTGGGAGCACCGGAAACAGCAAATTGCAAATCCGGAATATCAAATTTTACATAAAAGCTTATTTGATCCCCGTTATCCGCTCCTGAAAACTGCTTGAAGGCCTCGGTAGGAAGGGAGATCACAACTCCATCTGCAGGTATTTCCGTATTCTTCGCATCGGGAACGACCTTTTCTATTGCTCCGGAGTAGACTCTATCAGCTTTTAAAGGCAGTTCAACATTCCTCACTATGATATCAGTACCAATAACTGTGTTTAAAGTCGTTTTCCCAAAGGAAGGTGTGTATATTACGGCCTGATCGACCCACCGGAGCCTGTTTATCGAACTTACAGATATCCGGTTATTCTTATACTCAATAACCCCTTCCATATTTAAAGTATCTATAAAGCAATCAGAGGCATAATTGACTCCAAGTACTGTTGAGGTTTTTGCTCCTGTCTTTATTTCCCCTTCTATTATACTGGTACCGTATGTAAGCCCCTTTATTATTGTCATATCAAAAAAATCACCGTTAACAGCGCCTATTACCCTTCTGTCCTCGTTTGATTTTTGCAATGCCTGGTATGATACGGGCTTGTTGACAATATTGCTTCCGCCATCGGCAACTTCTACTTTGAGATATTGCTCATCAAATCTGCATTCCACCATGTTAATCATAAAATTACCTTTGGCTGTAACATAGTTCACATTTTTGTAATATGCACCCGGACCAATATGCTGTCCATTTTCAACAATATTTACTGCCTTCAGGGAATATACCGCTCCCGGAAATGTCATGGCGGCAATAACTATTATCACCAGTAGCCTCGCCAGGAATTTGCCTCTCAAATCAATACTTTTCATAATCATTTACCTCGTGTATGTATATTTCTGTTTCTTTAACACCTTCTCGCTTTTTAGACGTTAAAAACAAACATAAGGTTTCACTATTAGCACTTCTCGGGCATTATTTCTGTCTTTCTATCCAGTTTTGGCCCGGGTTTTCCTATAACCCTGGCAACATCTGCAATATTGACACAATGGTCGCTTATCCTTTCAAGATTGGTCAATATTTCCAGGAAGAGCACTCCTGCGCTAATATTACATTCTCCTTTGTTCAGCCTCATTATGTGGCTTTCTCTAAACCTGTCTCTAAGCTCATCAACCTTTTTCTCATATATGTCGACTAGCTCAACATAATGAATATCTTCATTATTAAAAGAAATAAATGCGTTATCTATAGCTTTTTCAACATTTCCAAATATCTCCTTAAGCTCTTCAATTGCATAATTGGAAAAGACAATTTTATTATCCGATTTATATTGTGCAATGTCCGCAATATTCTCAGCGTGATCCCCGATTCTCTCAACATCGTGGGTCGTATTAAAAAACATACCGACTTTTTTCTGCTGTTCTTCTCCTAATGCCAGATTGGATACCGCCTGCAAATATTCACTGATCCGCTTCTCCAGTTCGTCAATAACCCTTTCATTGTTATAAATTTCATCTATGGTCTTCTCGTCTCCGCTAATAATTGCTTCCATACTTTTCAGCACATTGCACTTTGCAATTTCGCCCATTCTGACAATTTCCTTTACAATTTGCCCAACGGCTATTGAGGGAGTTTCCAATATTCTTTTATCAAGATATTTTAATGTAAATTTGTCATATACATCCTCGCCGGGCAGGATTCTGGTCGCAAAAATTATGAGCATTGAAGAGAAAGGCAGCAAAATCGCCGTAGTTGCAATATTAAAAAGGGTATGGGCATTTGCAATCTGCCTTGCCGGTTCCGATGCTGTAAGAAACATAATTGATGTCATAGGTTTTAGCATAATCATAAATATAGCAGTACCGATAACCTTAGTGGTTATATGCAGTACTGCAGCCCTTTTAGCCGTCAGGCTTGTACCTATGCTCGCAATAAGTGCTGTTGTGCAAGAGCCTATATTATCGCCGAATAGTATAGGGAGTGCCGCTTCCATAGGAACCAAACCCTGCATAGCCAAAACCTGCAATATACCGACGGTTGCGCTGCTGCTTTGGACTACTACTGTCAGAAGGAAACCGGAAATAACCCCCAGGAAAGGATTATCTTTCAAGCTTATCATAAACTGTCTGAAGGCAGGCATATCTCCTAAAGGCCTCATTGCATCGCTCATCATATTCATGCCCATAAACAGTATACCAAACCCGATTATTATCTCACCGGTCTGCTTGCGTGTCCTTTTTCCGGGGAGCATTATCAATAATATACCTATAATAATCGCATAAGGAATAATATTTTTGAAGTTAAATGCAATTATCTGGGCAGTCATCGTAGTTCCAATACTAGCCCCCATCATTACTCCCACTGCCTGGGAAAGGTTCATTATTCCGGCATTTACGAGACCCACGACCATTACGGTAGTAGCCCCGCTACTTTGTATAACTGCAGTAATTACAGTGCCCACTATAACACCGAGAATTCTGTTTGTTGTAAGGATCTCAAGGAGTTTTTTCAACCTCTCCCCCGCAATTTTTTGCAGGGCATCCGACATTATTCGCATACCATATAAAAAGAGACCCAGACCGGCAAATAGGGCAATAACCATGTTGAAACCCAAATCCACACCCCCGTATCATAAATAATACCATTTAGGCCATCTGCTTATGGCATATTCATACAGTACCGACATTAAGCGCCATAAAAGAATAAATATATACATATATCAACCCAACCTATATTATACAGATATAACCGCTCTTTAATCAACTAAAAAAAATTGGTTTATATTTCTATAAACCAATTTTGCCGTCTATTCCGCACATTAGATTCATTGTTTGCAATGCCTGACTTGCAGCTCCTCTTGCCCCATCGCTAATGAATGTGTTTATGGTTATTTCCCGGTTTTCTTCATTTACAAAAGCCCTTATTTTGCAGACGCACTTCCCTCCGCCTTTTACTCTCTCGTTTATAATGCCATTGTCGCAAAACTCTATAAAAGGGCTGTTTTTGTAAAAATCCTTGTAAATGTCTGCTATATTGCCCCTGTATAGGCCTGTATCGGAGTTTATTTTTATTGTGGTCGCAATTCCTGAAGCCCCCGGAATTATATATGCCGAATGCAAAATAGGCATTTCCTTGCCGAACAACATATGCATCTGTTTATTAACTTCTTCGGCATAGTCCTTGTTTCCCACTTTATAAATTTTTGTTCCCCCGCTGCAGATCATACCCGTCTCAATAAGCCTATCACCTTTCCTAAGGCTTATTGCCCCCGACCTTGATTCAATAAGTACGGTGCCCGTATTTGCAAGGTTGCAGGCGGCGATGGGTGCGAGTCCCAACAATATTCCTGTGCAATAACTGCTGGGATTTGCTGCTATGAAGGCAGCTTTCATTTTATCCCTATAAAGCTCAGGAAGCCCATATACCGAACCCGGGCATACGCTGCAGGCCCCTTCTTCCTGATCTGTTCCTATGAATTCGTCGCTTATTCCAATTACCTTTCTGCCAAAGGAAAGTGCCTCTGAATATATATCACTGGATACATTGTCAGGCAAACCGTTAAAAATTATGTCCGACCTTTTTATTGCGTTTACCATTTTCCTGTATTCGGATCTTGAACCATGGCTCCTGCATATATATTCCCCATCCCCATAAAGCCCCTGCAAGTCCATCATTGTACTTATCTGAGCTGCCGGGTGACCTGCAATCAGCTTTGAAATCGTCTCTTTAAAATTACCTTCCGGCCCCAAAATTCCAACCCAAATCATAAATTCTTTCCTCCATATTAATAATCAATTCTCTCTTAATAGCCAAAATGTTCTATGAACTCCCTTCCGTGAAGCACCGCCTCACTTACCTGCTGTGGGGAAGGGCCTCCCGTAGTATTTCTTTTTGACAGGCACACCTCAGGCTCCAAATACCTAAACAGATCATCCTCTATACAGGGGGCAAAGCTTTTGAACTCATCCAGAGAGACCTCCGATAATTCCACATTTCTGGAGACGCAGCTATTCACAATTTTTCCTGATATCTCATGGGCATCCCTAAAGGCGACCCCCTTATTAACCAGATAATCGGCCAGATCAGTGGCATTTAAGAACCCGCCTTTTAGATTGCTCTTCATTTTCTCTTTATTTACCGTTATAGATGAAAGCATCGGAATAAAAACAGTGATACAAGATTTTAAGGTGTCTGACGCATCAAATACCGGTTCCTTATCCTCCTGCATATCCTTGTTATAGGACAGAGGCAGTCCTTTCATTATTGTCAGCAGGCAGATCAAGTCCCCATACACCCTGCCGGTCTTGCCCCTAATAAGTTCAGCTATGTCGGGATTCTTCTTCTGAGGCATTATACTGCTTCCGGTGCTGTAACTGTCATCCATCTCTATGTAACCAAATTCCTCAGTATTCCATATTATCAATTCTTCACAAAATCGGCTCAAATGCATCATTCCAAGGGCGCAGCAGCCTATAAACTCAATTGCAAAATCCCTGTCGGATACCGCATCCGCTGAATTAAGCGAAATATCCGAAAACTTCAGGATATCCGCAACCATCTCCCTGTTTATGGGATAAGTAGTTCCCGCAAGGGCACAGCTTCCTAATGGCATTACATCTATTCTCTTCAGACAATCTGAGAATCTGCCCATATCCCGCTTGAACATTTCAAAGTAAGCCATCAGGTGATGTCCCAGAGTGATTGGCTGAGCTTTTTGCATATGCGTATAGCCGGGCATAATTGTCTCTACATTCTCCTCTGCCATGTCAAGCAAAAGAACCTGGAGCTTTTTGAGAATCCCCAGTATT
>CAYURW010000007.1:27275-39277 GCA_964447145.1 uncultured Clostridiaceae bacterium | reverse complement strand
GGCTTTTCATGGCAGTTGCATATAATCATATCAAACTTTAAACCGATTTATCAAGGTGTTCAAACCATCTACGGCATTTATCAGCCTATTTGCAATAACATCTACATTCCCTGTTGCCTCTGTCTGTTCCCGCACAGATGCTGTAATTTCTTTGGTGCCTGCAGCACTCTCCCGGGAAGCTTCGGCCTGTGTTTCTACGAATTTAACTATACTGTGTATTCCATTAATAATATTTTCTGTATCCTCTGCTATTCTTTTCACCTGCTTTACAGCCTCTTGAGTGACATCGTTTATCCTATCAAAAGCCTCTTCGGTATGCCCTACAGCTGTCTGCTGCTTCTCAATCACTCCAATAGAGTTGCCAGCCTGCTCTTTCGCATTTTCCACGCTTGATTGTATCTGGGCAATTATTTCTGATATTTTGAGTGCTGCCTTTGTTGAGCCTTCAGCCAGTTTTCTTACCTCATCGGCAACAACAGCAAAACCTTTTCCTGATTCCCCCGCCCTTGCAGCCTCAATTGCCGCATTTAATGCAAGCAAATTAGTTTGGTCAGCTATCGAAGTAATAACCTCTATTATGTCATCGATTTCACTTGCCCGTTTGTACAAATTATTAATAATCTCTCCCAGATTTCTTATGCTTTCTGAGCTTTCTTCCATCATTTTGTTTTGGTAACCGATTATTTCTGCTCCCTTCAGTACCGCATCCTTTGTAAGTCCAGTACTTTTGACTGTTTCCTCTATATTGGAAAGAATGCCTGTGGCACTGTCCAGAACAGTCTTTGCCGTTAATGCTCCCTTTGCTGCTTCACCGGCCTGAATGCTGGCTCCTTCCGCAAGTTCATTAATTGTGGCAGTGATCTCTGAAGCTCCCCTGCTTGATATATCGGCTGAACCAATTAATCCTTCTCCCGCTTCTTTAAGATCACGGGTCACCCCAAAAATCTTTTCTATTATTTCCTTAAGATTATTGGTCATGAGGTTGATCCCTTCACTAAGCCTGTAAAATTCCCTGCTAGACCTTATATCAACTGATTTTGTAAGGTCTCCTTCGCCTATTGCCTTAATAAGAATTATCAGCTTTCCTATTTCGTTTACTATGTTTATTTTAAGAAGCAGGAATACTATTATGATACACAATATGAGCGCCGCTGCGGAAATCATTGCTGTGTTTTTCAGCAAAATATCCAAACCCTGTGAAAATTCTTTTACGGGAATTGCCGCACATATTATATTATCTCCCGAAACCTGAAACTTCATGAAATATTTTATTCCTTCGTAGGAATACTCAAACTCTCCTTCCTCCTTCTCTCTTATCTTGCTGCCCCAATCAAAATCAGCAGCCTTTTTACCTTGTATTGCCGCATCTTTATGGCTTGCTATTGTATCTGTGTCCTTGTTTATTATTATGACCATTCCTTCTGAGCCAAAGGTTGAGGTTTTTGAAATGCTGCTGATATTTGCCTTTTCTAATTCTTTCTGAAGTTTTTGAGGTGAAATTCCTATCTGTACTATGCCGGGTCTGTCCTTTCTTCCAACACCTGCATATTGAAAAAGAACGTTGTCAGAGCTTCTTGCCGTAGGATTCTGCACAAGCTCAAAATCAGCATTGACAAGGGCCTGTACAAAGGGTTTCATGCTTTCATCGGTGTTATAATCCATTCCATAGAAGTTAGCAGCTGTACCCCACCTAACAACTCCATTTTCATCTGTTATATGTATTTCATCTACTCCGAGGGAAGCCGCCATTTCAAACAATGCCGCATTGTTTTGAACAATTTCCGGATTCCGTTTAATTACATGGGCAAGAATTTTGGCTTTTTCAAGATATTCTTTATTAATTTCCTGTCTTCTGACTGATACCTCTGCCTGTTTGTTGAATATTATGTTTTGAACTTCGTCAAGCTTGCTCTGTGCTAATTGCGACATATTGCTTTCAATTAATTTTCTGGCGGAATAGAGTGATAGCCCCGATAATGCCGTTATTGCCACAATCAATAGAATCACTATAGGCAACGTAATCTTAAAATGCAGTTTCATAATATCCCTCCCGATTCTCACAAATTTAGAAAAACAAACATAAAGTCCCATATCTTCATAAGTAGTAGATAAATATTTCGTATGCGGTTATAGCTATTATATCATAAATTTGTACGAATTTATGATATCCGCCCATGTGCGTTTTGCGTAGCAAAAAATCGCACGGGCATTCACTAAAATATATAATGTATGCGATCCTTCGCATACATTATATCATGTTAGCCCATTGTTTTGGCAAGCCCATGCAATATTTCGTTAATATTCTACACACACTTCTTCAGCAGCTCTTCCCACCTTTTATCAACATCCTCTTGAATTTCATCTATAAGATGCTTGTTTTTTTCAGTAAAAAGGTGCCCAAACCGGCCTTGAGGTTTTAGGTACTCTACTACGGGAAGTTTTTTCCTTGGCTTGTAATTAAGCTTCCACTCTCCGTTTTCTACTTCATATAAGGGCCAAACACAAGTATCCACTGCTAATTTGCATATTTCCATAAGGTTCGGGGTATTGTACCTCCACCCTCTGGGGCAAGGGGAAAGCACGTTTAAAAATGCTGGGCCCTTTGTGTATATGGCTTTTTCGGCCTTTTCATAAAGATCCTTAAAATTCGAAGTCAATGTTGATTGCGCTACATAGGGTATCCTATGAGCAATCATCACCCCCGTCAAATCTTTCTTATACTGTTGTTTGCCCGGTGTTACGGTTCCCTGGGGGCTTGTGGTAGTATCTGCATATCTTGGTGTCCCGGAGGATCTCTGTATTCCCGTATTCATATAGGCTTCATTATCATAGCATACATATACCATGTCGTGACCTCTTTCCATTGCTCCCGATAAAGATTGCAGCCCTATGTCATAAGTGCCTCCGTCTCCTCCAAAGGTAATAAACTTATATGTATCATCCAGACGGCCCTTTCTTTTCAAAGCATTATAAGCCGCCTCAGCACCGCTTATGGTAGCTCCGGCATTCTCAAAGGCACTATGAATAAAGGAATCCTTCCATGCTGTATATGGATATAAAAATGTGGATACCTCCAGGCACCCTGTAGCTGCTCCGCATACCGCATGGTGGTCCGGCTCCAATGCCCTCAGCACTGTTTTTACAGTTACCGGCGCACCGCACCCGGCGCACATTCTATGCCCTCCCGTCAATCTATCCGGTTTGTTCATTACCTGCTTTATATTATATGCCACAAAAACTCATCTCCTATTCTCTCACTCCTAAATATCTGTAAGTTTCCCCAACTTTGCCGGTTTTGATTATTTCAAGCAGCTCATTGTATACTGTCTCAATATCATCGGCCTTTACATCTCTGCCCCCCAACCCGTATATGTAATTTATCACTTTAATCCCATCCGCTTTTCCGTATAATGCAGATTTTATGTCAGCTCCAAGGGGCCCTCCTGCTGCTGAGAAGCCTTCTGCCTTATCCATAACCGCAAGTGCTTTAACATGCTTCAATGCTTCAGCGATCTCTTCTTCCGGGAAAGGCCTGAATACCCTTATTTTTATTAGCCCCGCCTTTATGCCTTTTCCCCTGAGCATGTCAACTACTGTTTTGGCAGTTCCTGCAGTTGAATTGATCACTACAATTACAGCCTCTGCGTCCTTCAGCTTATACTCTTCAAAATACCCATACTTCCGTCCGGATAGCTTTTCAAATTCTTTGCTTACCTTTAGTATTACTTCCTTTGCATTTATCATACTTTGGGCCTGCTCACGCTTATGTTCAAAACAATGGACGGGAAGGTCAAGAGGACCAACAGCAATTTGCTCTTTAGGATTCAGGAGATAGTGTTCCGGCTTGTATTCTCCAATAAAATTCTTTATCTCATCATCTTCCAGAAGTTCTATATTTTCTACGGCATGGCTGGTTATAAAACCATCCTGGCATACCATTACCGGAAGCATTACATCCTTATGCTCCCCTATTTTTATTGCTTGTATAAGATTGTCGTAAGCCTCCTGATTCGTTTCGCTGTACAGCTGTATCCATCCCGAATCTCTTGCCCCCATTGAATCGCTGTGATCATTATGTATGTTTAAAGGCCCGGAAAGTGCCCTGTTGACGCAAGACATCGTTACCGGCAGCTTCATAGCTGCAGCAATGTACAAAACTTCCCACATCAAGGCCAATCCGTTAGCTGAGGTTGCTGTCATAGTCCTGGCACCCGCTGCCTGAGCCCCGACACATGCAGACATTGCACTATGCTCCGACTCCACCGCTACAAATTCTGTCTGTACCCGGCCATTTGATACGAATTGCGAAAAGTATTGGGGTATCTCTGTTGATGGAGTAATAGGAAATGCAGCTACCACGTCGGGGTTTATCTGCCTCATTGCCACTGCGGCCGCTTCATTTCCGGATAATCTTTCCCTTATTGACATATATGTCTGTACCTCCTATCCTTCTTTAACAAAATCTATAGCATCAAAAGGGCACGCCCTTACGCAAACTCCGCATCCCTTGCAATGGTCATAATCAAAGTCCAGTCTCTTGCTGTCTTCCACAGGAATAGCCATATCCGGGCAGGTTGGCGGGCACAGCATGCACTGGGTGCATTTTTCTTCCAGCCATACCGGACGCATTGCCCTCCAGTCGCCGGTCTTATACCCTTCGGCATTTCCGGCTTCAAATATTGCCCCACCTGGAGTTATTTCCTTCCAAGTCGTTTTGGCAGTCATTTTTTTCGCTGTTTTATTCCTCATAGCCCCTGCACCTCCTGCATTGCACGTTCAAGAGCTCTTATATTGCCCTCTATTACCTCCGGTTTTGTCTTAAACTTATGTGCAAAGGATTCCTTCATATCTTTAATAAAATTTTGCGGTTCCATAATACCACTAACCTTTACCACAGCTCCCAGCATCGGGGTGTTTGGAAAATTTTTACCTATTGTCTCCTCCGATATTCTTCCGGCATTTATAGTGCATATCTTGCCTTTATAATCCTTAAGATGCTTTCTTATTTCATTGGGAGCCTTTTCAGTGTTAATAATTATTGCACCCGATTCCTTGAGGCCCGAGGTTACGTCTACAGTGGAAATCAACGACTCATCTACTACCACAACATAGTCCGGATCATAAATATTTGAGTGAATGTTTATCCTTTCATCGCTTATCCTGTTGTAAGCAGTAATAGGTGCTCCCATTCTCTCAGGGCCGTATTCAGGAAATCCCTGAATATATTTCCCGGTGTTAAATGCGGCATCGGCCAGGAGAAGCGAAGCCGTTTTTGCCCCTTGTCCGCCGCGCCCATGCCAGCGTATTTCTACCAGTTTGCCCAACTATTTTCCCTTCCTTCTTACTTATTTTCATTGCTATATAGAATGCGTTTAAGGTATTTCATCAGTATATGGCACGTATTCTATAAATCAATGAAAACATTTATACAAAATCAGCTTATGTAGTATTTTGTGCAAAATTAAATATTATTATGAAACGAAATGCGTCTTTTGCATGATTTAATGCTCGCCAATATTCCCAGGGAATTTTGAAATGATAGTTTTGGTGAAAATATTTTTTCATTATCTTAGAAAGCACTCTATCCAAACAATGAAAAACCGATTGATTTCTCAATCGGTTTTTACATCATATGCTATTGTTTTGCCTCTGCATGCTATTGTTTTACATCATATGCTATTGTTTTGCCTCTGCATGCTTTACATATTGTCTCTACATACTATTGTTTCAGTATATACCTAATCTGTTTCCCATCTACATACTATTATGCTTCAGCCATTTTTTTGTAGTCCTCGTATTTTTCCTTAGCTTCTTTCTCGGCCTTAGCAAAGAGCTGTTCTGCTTCCTCCGGGAAAGTGCTTACCAGAGACGAGTATCTGACCTGATTCATCAGGAAGTCCCTAAAGCTTGCCTTTGGCTCCTTGGAGTCAAGGATGAACGGGTTCTTGCCCTGCTTCTTAAGCTCGGGATTATATCTCCACAGGTGCCAGTATCCGGCTTCAACAGCCTGGGCTGTATTAGCCTGGGTTCTTCCCATGCCTTCCTTAAGCCCGTGATTTATGCACGGAGCATAGCAGATTATGAGAGATGGCCCGTCATAGCTTTCTGCTTCCTGTATGGCCTTCATAAACTGGTTCTTGTCCGCTCCCATACCTACCTGTGCAACATATACATATCCATAAGTCGCTGCAATCATGCCCAGGTCTTTCTTTTTGGTCTTCTTGCCGGAAGCCGTGAACTTGGCTACTGCGCCGACAGGAGTTGCTTTTGAAGACTGTCCTCCTGTGTTGGAATAAACTTCTGTATCAAACACAAGTACATTTACATTTTCTCCAGATGCCAATACGTGATCAAGTCCGCCATAGCCTATATCGTAAGCCCATCCGTCTCCACCCAGTATCCAGAAGGATTTCTTCACAAGGTGGTCTTTCTTATCTGCTATTTCTGACACTATTTCTTTGGCTTTACCTCCAAGACCTTCTAATTTGCCGAGAAGCGGAAGTATTTTTTGGGCTGCTGCTTTACTTGCATCTGCATTATCTTTGCCCTCCAGCCATTCTTTAAATGCTTCCTTGTATTCCTTCGGAATATCAATTTCCAGGGCTTCTGTCATCAAATCAGACAGTTTTTCTCTTATTTGCCTTACACCAATTGCCATTCCAAACCCGTATTCGGCATTGTCCTCAAAAAGGGAGTTAGCCCAAGATGGCCCTCTTCCATTGGCATCCTTGCAATATGGAGTAGAAGGTGATGAGGCCCCCCAAATTGATGAGCAGCCCGTTGCATTTGCAATCATCATCCTGTCACCGAAAAGCTGGGTAATTACCTTGATGTAGGGAGTTTCACCACAGCCGGCACATGCCCCTGAGAATTGTAAATATGGCTGTGCAAACTGGCTGCCCTTAACTGTTGTCTTTGAGGTAAGATCATCCTTAACAGGCACAGTCATTGCAAAATCCCAATTGGGTATCTCTTTTTCTTTCTGGGTTTCCAGAGATTTCATAACAAGGGCCTTGTCTTTTGCCAGGCATATGTCAGCACAGTTTCCACATCCTGTGCAATCCAGCGGGCTGACCTGCATCCTGTATGAAAGTCCTTCAAAGCCCTTGCCGTTCATTTTCGTAGCTTCAAAGCCCTCCGGAGCTTTTTTAAGCTCTTCTCCATTCAGCAGAATCGGCCTGATAGCAGCATGGGGGCATACAAAGGAACACTGATTGCACTGTATGCATTTGTCTTTCTGCCATTCGGGGATAAATACTGCTATTCCTCTTTTTTCATAGGCTGATGTCCCCATTGGCAAATGACCGTCAGCAAATTCTTCAAATGCGCTTACAGGGAGTAAGTCTCCTTCCTGTCTGACCATCGGTGTCATCACATTCTTTATAAAATCAGGTGCCTCTATTGCCGCTGCAGCCTCTTCCCGGGCATTGCTCCAGCTTGCCGGAACCTTGACTTCTACCAGGGAATCTGTTCCTGCATCAACAGCTTTGTAATTCATCTTTATGATCTTATCGCCTTTTTTACCGTAGGTTTCTGCGAGAGATTCCTTAAGGTATTTAACTGCTTCTTCCAGGGGAATAACATTAGCTAATTTGAAGAATGCAGACTGCATTATCATGTTTATTCTGTTTCCAAGCCCAATTTTAACAGCGATGTCGGTAGCGTTTATTATGTAGAACTTTATGCTGTGGTCCGCCAGATATTTTTTCATGTTCCCGGGCAGCTTTTCTTCAAGCTCCTCCGCACTCCACTGGCAGTTCAGCACAAAAGTCCCACCATCTTTAAGCCCTCTCAGAATATCATATTGATTGACATAAGATTGGTTGTGGCAAGCAATAAAGTCGGCATCGTGAATGAGATACGGTGATTTTATCGGCTTTTTGCCAAACCTGAGGTGAGAAATTGTAACACCTCCGGATTTCTTGGAGTCATATGCAAAATAACCCTGGGCATATAGGCTGGTTTCGTCACCAATGATCTTAATTGCGCTTTTGTTGGCTCCAACTGTACCATCGGATCCCAGACCCCAGAATTTGCACCTGATCGTTCCTTCCGGTGCCGTGTTTATATGCCCTTTAACCTCAAGAGACAGGTTCGTAACGTCATCTACTATACCTACAGTAAATCCGTTTCTTGGGTTGACAGCCTTCAAATTATCATAGACAGCCTTGACCTGTGCCGGTGTCGTATCTTTGGAACCGAGACCGTATCTGCCCCCTACTATCAATGGAGCGTTTTCTTTATTATAAAACATTGAACGAACGTCAAGATATAATGGTTCTCCAATACTTCCAACTTCTTTTGTCCTGTCAAGCACGGCAATCCTTTTCACTGTCTTAGGCAGAACGTCAAAGAAATACTTTTCGGAGAATGGCCTGTATAGATGCACTTTAATTACTCCGACCTTTTCGCCTTTTGCCATGAGGTAATCAATAGTCTCTTCACAGGTATCAGTCACAGAACCCATTGCTACAATAATATTCTCCGCATCCGGTGCCCCGTAGTAATCAAAGGGTTTGTATTCCCTGCCGGTTATTTTGCTTATTTCCTTCATATAGTCCGCCACTATGTCCGGTACTGCGTCATAGTACTTGTTGCATGCTTCTCGTGCCTGGAAGTATATGTCAGGATTCTGAGCTGTGCCCCTTGTCACAGGATGCTCCGGATTCAAGGCATTAGTCCTGAATTCATTAAGTGCTTCCTTATCAAGAAGCTTATCCAGATCCGAATAATCCATAACCTCTACTTTCTGGATCTCACTGGAGGTTCTGAATCCATCGAAGAAATGGAGGAACGGAACCTTTGATTTAATTGCTGCCAAGTGGGCAACACCGGCCAGGTCCATTATTTCCTGGACCGATCCGGTAGCCAGCAGGGCAAAGCCTGTCTGCCTTGTGGCCATAACGTCCTGATGATCACCAAATATTGAAAGCGCATGACTGGCTATTGCGCGGGCAGATACATGGAATACTCCCGGCAGCAATTCTCCTGCTATCTTATACATGTTAGGTATCATAAGAAGCAGTCCCTGCGATGCTGTAAATGTTGTAGTAAGCGCCCCGGCTGCCAGAGAACCATGAACTGCCCCGGCTGCACCGCCTTCAGACTGCAATTCTACAACCTTAACCTTCTGGCCAAAAATGTTCTTCATTCCGTGAGCGGACCATTCGTCAACATTTTCAGCCATTGTGGATGATGGAGTGATCGGATAAATAGCGGCGACATCCGTAAATGCGTAAGCAACATATGCAGCCGCAGCATTACCATCCATCGTTTTCATTTTTTTTGCCATGATTTGACCCCCTATAATAAATAATTCTAATTGTGTTGGGTAAAAGTTTAACAAACTCACATACTTAGTATATTAAACATTAGTGAGGTTGTCAATTATTGTATCCTTCCAAAAAAAACTACTAAAACCCACTAAATTCCATAGGTTTTAGCAATTTTTACATCAATGTCTATATTCGTTTTACAATAGGAACTGCAGCAATATCAAAAGCAATATACCGGGGATTCCCAAAAAACCAGCTACTAGTGCGGTAATTGGATTTATTCCTATGGTCAGGCCGATGAATCTTCCAAAGATATTAATTGCAAAAAGTGCGAATGCACCAATAATACCATTAATTATTAGTCTGACAATTATTTTTATCGGAAGGACCAGTAATACACCTATTATATATACGGCACCTATGGCAACGAAAATCGCCAGTATTGAATAAATATCTATCTGAGGCAACACCATTCCCCCCTGTACAATTGATAATACCCCCGGCCTAATAATAATTATATTTGTGATTCCGGTTTTTATTACAACTTTGTTCGGGTATTGCTTCTCATCTCTTAATCAGATATTTACCCTCAGCCCTTTATTTTTCGCAAGCTTCAAAAGATAGACATATTGGGAATTGGCAGCTTCAATTTTATATATGGCATGGTCTACAAGCTCAGGCACATCAACACTGTCAAAGTAACACTGTGCATCAAGAAGCTCCTGTTTTGCTATGGAGATCATCTTCAGCAAATCCTCGGTTTCGTCATTTTCCTTAGGATGCTTCAGGTTATTCAGCAAATACCCAATCATTTCATTTATCTGCTTATGTTTTTTTGATTCTCTGCCGGCAAGATTAGTGGACATAAAAACACCTCCGTTATTATTACTAATTTATCCAAATATTTGCAGTAATATTCTGAGGTGTCTCTTGTTCTAAGAAATATTCTCCCTCTATATGTTTCGTACTAACCATATTACATATTATAGAAATAAAAAATTCCCATAATATGTAATACATTGATTTAACTGCCTGCGCCAGAGTTTCCTTCGAAAAAGGCTCATGAGCGGCAAATGGGCAAGCCGCCTTTGTTCTCAACTTTAAATAGTGCGAAACGTTTTCCCGGATTCATATATCGTGAAAAGTACATTATATTAACACAAAATTAGAATTCTTAACTGATTTTGCGTTAATATATCTTTTTCAAGACATATATAACAATTGAACCATTATAAATATTTTTAATACTCTATTGTTTCACTATAGAAAAGACAAATAAACGAAATACGCAATATAATGTATAATTGATTCTAGGAAGGCAGGAGATTGAATTGTATTATACTGGTATTGATATAGGCTCAACCTCTGCAAAAGTCATTGTATTGAACGGTAGTAATGATGTGATTTACAGGGATGTTATGCCAACAGGCTGGAGCAGTGTTGATACAGCAGAGAAGATAAGGATAGAGCTTGCTGAAGCCGGCATCAATTCTGAATGCAGCAAATTTGTGGCAACTGGCTATGGGCGTATTTCAGTCCCTTATGCCGACAAAACCATTACTGAGATAACCTGCCATGGAAAAGGAGCAGCCCTTTTATACGAGGACAATGACTGTACAGTAATTGATATTGGAGGCCAGGATACAAAAATAATAAACATCATGAAAGGTCAGGTAATTGACTTCATTATGAATGACAAGTGTTCTGCAGGAACAGGACGTTTCCTGGAAATCATGGCGAGTACGCTGGGCGTTGGGCTTTCGGAGCTATGTGATCTGGCGAAGGCAGGGTCAGGGGTCAGCATCAGCTCTATGTGCACCGTTTTTGCCGAATCAGAGGTTGTAAGCCTTATCGGAAGCGGACACTCAAAAGAGGATATCGCATATGGGATAGTAGAGTCCATTACCAACAAGGTCAAATCCTTATGCGGTAAGCTGCCTGCTCCCGATGCCCGATTCTATCTTACCGGAGGCCTTTGCGAAAGCACTTATATAATAGAATCCCTATCTGACAAGTTGGGCTCCAAAGTAGTGTCAAATCAGAACGGCAGGTATGCAGGAGCATTAGGAGCCGCATTATCTGCCAAATCAATAAAATAGCCATAGGAGGTATATAATGTCGGTTGTAAATTTACCAGGCAGATTTGAGGAGTTTGCCGATGCCAGAAGACAGGGTTTTCTGAAAGTCAAGGAGATAAAAGACAAGGGTGGAAAGGTTGCCGGTATATTCTGTACCTTTACCCCGACTGAAATACTTGATGCATCAGGGCTTTATCCTGTAGGGCTATGTGGCATGAGTGAAGAAACCATTGTTGATGCCGAGGCTGATCTTCCGAAAAACCTGTGCCCTCTGATCAAATCCAGTTATGGCTTTGCCTTGACAGAGAAATGTCCTTATACCTACTTTTCCGATATAATAATCGGCGAGACCACCTGCGAGAGAAACCTTCAAAGAAGATTGTATAATGAACTATTTGAGCTGGGGAAAATGGATCCCCCCCCACTGAAAGGCTTTGATGTTTATAAGGTAATTGAAGGCTCAGGCTTCAGCTTTGACCTGGAAGAAAACTGCAGCAAGCTTCGGGAGATTATTGACGATACAAAAGAAGCTTATCAGAAAGGAAACAGGCCGGTTTCAAAGAACGCAAAAAGGATTCTTGTAACAGGCTGTCCCATCGGAGGAGTCCTGGACAAGGTTGTAAACACTATAGAAAGCAGCGGCGGAGTG
>CAYURW010000007.1:0-27175 GCA_964447145.1 uncultured Clostridiaceae bacterium | reverse complement strand
ACGAAGCCGGTCTACACTACATGAGCATTGAAACAGATTATTCCAAATCAGATATTGGCCAGATAAAGACAAGGATATCTGCGTTCCTGGAGATGGAGCCTTTGGAGTGATAAATCAACTATACTTCCCTTCTCCCCTCCATTGCCTTCATAAGCGTCACTTCATCGGCATATTCCAAATCTCCCCCTACGGGGATTCCGTGTGCAATCCTTGTAACCTTTATTCCGGCAGGTTTTAGTAATTTGGAAATATACATTGCCGTTGCTTCCCCTTCTATATTGGGATTGGTGGCAAGTATTATCTCTTTTATATCATTCTCAGATATCCGTCTAAGAAGCTCCTTGATCCTTATTTCCTCCGGGCCAATGCCTTCCATAGGTGATATCGCTCCGTTCAGTACGTGATACATCCCTTTGTACTCTCTTGTTTTTTCCATTGCAACAACGTCCTTGGGATCTTCCACTACACAAATTGTGCTGTTGTCCCTCTTTACATCAGAGCATATATTGCAGGTATCGGAATCGGTTATATTGCAGCAAATCTTACAATACCTGATATTCTTTTTTGCTCGCGTTATAGCCTCTGAAAGCCGCTCCACATCCTCCAGGGGCATATTAATTATATAAAAAGCCAGTCTTTGCGCTGTTTTGCTGCCAACCCCCGGCAACCTTGAAAGCTCGTCTATCAGCTTTGCTATGGGTGCTGCATAAAATCCCATCAGAATAAACCTCCGGGCAGATTTAATCCTCCTGTCATCTTGCTCATTTCTTTGCTTATCATTTCGTCCGCCAGCCTCATAGCTTCGTTAACGGCGGCAATAACAAGGTCCTGAAGCATCTCTGCATCATCGGGATCTATAGCCTCCGGTTTTATTGTCAATGAAATCAACTCTTTTTTCCCTGAAACCACTGCAGTCACAACTCCGCCTCCGGCATTGGCTTCAACAGTCCTCTGCTCCATCTCCTCCTGAAGCTTTACCATATCTCTCTGCATTTTTTGCATCTGTTTCATCATATTGTTCATATTTCCTCCCATTCCCGGGAAATTGCCCTTAGCCATTTTCATTCCTCCTCTATAATTTCAACTTTTTCATTGCCTGCAAATTCGATAGCAGCTTTTACAATATTGTCCTGCTCTCCCTCTTCTGCTTCGCCTTTAATCACACATTTTATTTTGAGTGGCACTCCGAAATATTTTGATGCAGCTTCTTCCACCTCTGCCCTATTTTCAGGCAGTTCAAGGGCCTCTTTTGAAAATATTCCTTCCTTTTCATAGGACAGTATTACCTTGCCGGATTCTTCCTTAATTGACTTAACCATGGATAGATATGTCCTTAATTTAATTTTCCCCCGACCTCTTATTTCCTGAATAAATCCGGGCCATTTTTTTACTATATCCGAATCCTCAGATACGGGATCCGCCTTTTTATTTATTTTTGCTACAGTCTTCTCAATTACTGCCTTCGGAGCTGTATCCGGCGTTTTTTCCTCTTTTTTAACGTAAAGTCCTCCTTTTGCTGCTGTCTCCTCTAATTTTGATATTCTTGAAAGTATGCCGTCTAAGCTCTCATCACCTGCAATTCTGCACATCTTAACTGCGGCAATTTCCATGAGGACTCTGGGGGTGCTTGACCACCTTGCTTCGTATTCCAGTTCCGACAATATATTGATACACCTGATTATATTGTTTTTATTGTAGCCTCCCGAAAGTTCTTTAAGTTGCTTTATCCCTTCCCCGGACATATCTATTACATCCTCGCACTTGTCTGTTACTTTAGTCATCAGAAGGTTCCTGTAATGTATGATCAGATCCCTTATAAACTGACTAATGTCCTTTCCCCCGGCTGCAGCTTCGCTGATCACCTCTATTGCCCTGCCGGCATCTTCTCTAAGCACTGCACCGGATATTTCAAACAAATATGCATCATTAACTATGCCCAGCACCTCAAGTACATCCTCGCAGGTTATAGCTTTACCGCCATAAACAGAGCACTGGTCGAGTATACCCAGGGCATCCCTCATTGCCCCGTCACTATTCCTTGCAATAAGTCTTAAAACGTCCTCCCCTGCTTCCAACCCCTCTTCCCTGCATACCATTTTCAGCCTTTCGACCATATCTTCGTTGCTAATTCTTTTAAAATCAAACCTCTGGCATCTGGATAGAATTGTTGCCGGCAGCTTATGGGGTTCGGTGGTTGCAAGTATGAACAGCACATAATCCGGCGGTTCCTCTAATGTCTTCAGCAGTGCATTAAATGCCTCATTTGTTAGCATATGGACTTCGTCTATTATATATACTTTGTACTTCCCCAGGGTCGGTGCAAACCTTATTGCCTCCCTCAAATTCCTTATATCATCTATCCCTCTGTTTGAGGCAGCATCTATCTCATATACATCTATGGAATTCCCGTTATTTATGCTAATGCAGCTCTCGCAGTTATTGCAAGGGTTAAGTCCTTGGGGGGCTGCACAGTTTACCGCTTTTGCCAGGAGCTTTGCAGTACTTGTCTTGCCCGTCCCCCTGGTACCACAAAACAAGTATGCATGAGAAATCCTGCTGCTCTCAAGCTCATTTTTCAATGTCACAGTCACCTGATCCTGGCCGCATATGTCTTCAAATTTTTGAGGTCTCCACTTTCTGTACAAAGCTGTATACATTATTGCCTCCCTATATTCCGGTATCCCTGTTCTTTCCTTACAATAAATATTAGCATAATACAACAGTATAGTAAATTAAGATGCAATACAAAAAAGAATAATGCCCCAATGGAGCATTACATTTTATGGCCGTGCACCTTCCCTCGACACACACCTACAAGCGTTACCCTGGCAGCCAGCTCCGATCAGGCAACCCTGCGGCACATGAAAGTGTCCACTTACCGCTGCTTCCTTCCGGACCTGACGGGTTTCATGAATTTTCATTGCGCAGGACCCAATCATCGTCGCCGCTTACCCGGGGCAGTCCTTACAAGCGGATGCCTCAGCAAAGGAATTCAACCCTGCTGCTGCGGCTTGCAGGTTACAGGGCACCGCAATCTCCCCGTCTAGCACGACCAATACTGTGATCTATCAATAGCTATTTAATTATAGTCTCTGATTCATTTGCTGTCAATGCGCAAAGATTGCACTTTTCAGCATCTTATTACAATCAATTTGCGAAACAAATGCGGCTTCGCCGTATTTGATATCGTCACAATTCCCTCAAGCTACTTTCGAATTTTGATTTTGAAATATTACCATTCAGATATTCTGAGTTAATCAATGCTATTTTTTTAAGAAGCCTGAACTCCTCTGCCTCAAGCTTAAATCCATAATTGCATTCAGGGCAGCTAAAGTAATAAATCGTGTCTAATTGTACTATGGGCGCGCCCAAAATTCTAAAAGGCCTGAATGTTTCGTAGATGTTATACAGTTCATTGTTTCTGCAATTTTCACATTTGGCAGCTATCCTATCCAATACTTGCCCATCTTTTTTGACTCTGCCAACCTGGTCGGTATATACCTGTCCCACATGCCTTGTCCTTGCAATATCCTTTCCCCATAGTATCACTGCCCATCACTCTCCTGAACATATTATATATGTCGTTGAATAGAATATATTCTACCAATAATCTTCAAACCCTTTTGAAAAAGTGAATAGCAGTAAAATTTCATATGTCTGTAGAGATCATTCAGTACTTTCCTTAAGCTTTACAGAGACTGTCCTGTATTTGTCCTGTTGGTCACATACCTCAAGTTGAACAGTATCTCCAACCTTGCGGCTTTTTATGGAATCACTAAGTTCCTCTATTGTAAGGACCTTCTTACCGTCTAATTTTGTAATTATATCCCCGGCCCTTATCCCGGCCCTTTCTGCGCCGCTGAACGGCATCACTTCCCTTATATAAACCCCCTGGGGCAATTCATATTTGTCTGCATCCTCCTTGCTGATAGTCTGCCCCTTTATTCCGAGAGCCGGCCTTGATACTTTCTTATTTTTTATAATATTATCTATTATTGGCTTTGCCTCATTTATAGGTATGGCAAAACCCATTCCCTCGACTCTGGTATCTGCAAACTTTATTGTATTGATACCAACAACCAGGCCTTCGCTGTTTACCAGTGCGCCGCCACTGTTGCCGGGATTAATGGCTGCATCAGTCTGAATAAGCTTAATTGAATTATCTCCGACACTTACCTTTCTATTGAGCCCGCTTATTACACCGGCCGTGACCGAACCTGCATACTCCGTACCCATAGGGCTGCCAATGGCTACTGCAAGCTCTCCTACCTCCAGTTTTGAAGAATCCCCCAGTTCCGCCGGTATCAAATTGGCCGGGTTTACCTTCACCACTGCAAGATCTGTCTGGGCATCCCTCCCGACAAGGGTGGCCTCAAGCTCCTTGCCATCGTTAAGTATAACAATTATATCATTTGCGCCATCCACAACATGATTATTGGTAACAATATGCCCCTGGTTATCAATTACAATCCCGGAGCCCGTCCCCTGACCTTCATATACCCTGCCGAAAAAGTCTCTTGCCCTTGTCTTCAAGCTTATTGCCACAATGGAAGGGGACACTTTTTTTGCAATTGGCACTACCGGCGACACTGACTTGTCAAAAATTATTTTTGTGTTTTCAACACCTGCCGCGTATACACTGCTTTCATTATTTGTTGGACCGGGTAACCAGTTGTCAACCATGAACCCGCAAACAGTGCCTATCACAAGCCCGGCAACCAGCACAAGAGCTATGAATCTTTTTGTACTCTTCTCCGGCTTTCTTTCAATGACCTCAGTGTAAAAGGGATTATCCATTTCGCTGCTGTTGTTTTTATCATCGAAAAATTCGCTCATTTTTATACCTCCTTACAGGTGAATTTGAACTGTATATTAAATATAACCCAAAGTATTGAACAGAATATGAACAAATTGTAAACTTTAAGCTCTTTTTACGGTAAAAGAAAATTCTATATTTTCTTCTCCTCCTGAGACCCATATTTTTTCGTTCAACTGGCTTATTATCTCTTTAACAATAGACAGGCCTAGTCCATAGCCACCTTTATACAGGCCTCTTGAAGCGTCCCCTTTATAAAATCTATCCCATACCTTGCCAAGTTCTTGTGATTTAATTGATTCTCCGGTATTTTTTATGCTGACAATTATGTTCTCTTCCTTTGATAATGTCCTTATCTCCAGACTTCCCAGATCCGGCGCAAATTTGACAGCATTATCCAAAAGGTTGGAAATTACTCTTTCTATTAACCCCGGATCTGATGCTGCCATTATTTTTTCTTCACTCATGGCAAATATAACATTGAGCTTTTTTTCTGTTATTTTTCTTTCATAAGTAATAAGCTTCCTTCTTATTGTTTCATTGAGTTCAAAAGGCTCCCTTTTTATTATTATTCCACCCTGCTGTATATTGCTGAGCTCCAACAGTTCATTTGTTATTTCTATCAATCTTCTGCTCTCATCCAAAACTATGTTCAGGTAGTGTTCCCTTCTGTCTGCAGGTATGGTACCGTCAACTATGCCTTCTATAAAGCCCCTGATCGAAGTCATTGGCGACCTCAAATCATGAGATATGTTGGCGATAAGGTTCCTTCTGTTTTCTTCAATTTTTTCCAATGACTCCGCCATATTGTTAAAGCTTCTGCTCAGCTCTTCAATTTCATCTCCTGTGTTTATATTCAGCCTTCTCTGAAATTCTCCTCCTGCGATGACTCTTGCGGCTTCGCTTATCTCTTTTATAGGATCAGATATTCTTCTTATCTGGATATATAGTATCCCATAAGCAATTGCCAAGGAAATTAATATCGCCCATAACGTCAACCTGTAGATCTCTTTAAGGTCCTCCTGTATCTCCAGCAATGAAGCATGGACCAGGACACCTCCCGAAAATCTGCCGTTGACAAAAACAGGATAGCCGACTGTTAAAGAGGGTTCATTGAGCATTCCCTCAAAATTCCCCCGTTCTTCCATGCTCTCTCCCTCTGCAAGGATGCGCAGCTTCTCTTCCGAAACCCTTCTCCCCAGCAGGCTGTCTTCTCCGGACCCTGATACGGCTATCACAGTCCCTTCCCTATTCACGACCCATATATGAGCATTAAGAAATTTATCCAATACCTGCAGGTCTTTTATCAAGCTCTTGGAATCAGGATTTCCCAAATATAGTACGGACGCAGTCTCCCTTGCCACCTTCTTCCCTTGCTCATACAGGAGCTCCTTTCTGTTTTCTATGAAATACCGGTCAAATATATTCAGGAGCGCCAAAGCTAGCATAGCAAACCCAAGGATTATTGCTATTCCGTAAGTGATAAACAATTTCCTGCGAATACTGCTTTTCATCATCTCACCTCAAACTTATACCCTACACCCCAGACGGTTTTTATTTCCCACTTCAATGCTTCATCGCTAAATTTTTCCCTCAGTCTTTTTATATGTACATCCACAGTTCTGGTATCACCCATAAAATCATATCCCCATAGCTTTTCCAAAAGCTGCTCCCTTGTAAAAACCTGATTTGGATGGCTTGCAAGAAAATAAAACAGTTCCAGTTCCTTTGGTGGCAAATCCACTTTTTTTCCTTTAAAAACTATACTATAGTCACTTTTATTAATTGTAAGCTGCGGGTATACCACTTCTTCCGCTGCCCCGTCGAAGCTGTTTACCCTTCTTAGAATCGCCTTTACTCTGGCTGTCAATTCTTTGGGTTCAAAGGGTTTTACCAGATAATCGTCTGCCCCCAGCTCCAGTCCTAAGACCTTGTCAAAGGTTTCTCCCCTTGCTGTAAGCATAATAATCGGAATATAGCTTACTTTTCGTATTTGCTTGCAAACATCGTAGCCGTCTATTTCAGGCAGCATAATATCCAATATGACTATATCCGGTGTCCATGAATAAAACATATCCAGGGCAGCCTTTCCCGAATAGGCGGTATTTACCTCGTATCCCTCTTTCTCAAGATAAAGCCTTATAAGCTCCGCAATATTGTTATCGTCATCTACGACCAATACCCTTCCCTTCATGATATATCACCGCCCTTTCTACATTGTTCATCAACAATATAATACATCAATAGCAATAATATGTGAACCTGAAGTATCTCAAAATATCTGCCCGCATACACTATTATGGGGGTGTATAAAATGTATGACGAGCTGCACAATCACAGTTTTGAGGGCAGAACCAGCAAATCCCTCTCGCATTTCCATGACTACTCCGGGACCACTACCAAGAATCCTGATTTTGACGGGCACATCCATTACATGTCAGGCTATACTACGGAAAACAACGACCATGTACATTACTATTCCCTAATAACCAGCCCTGATATTGAAATAGAAGGGGGACATCTGCATTTTTTCCAATGCGTGACCACTATGGATAAAGGCCACTATCACTTTATATATGGTTATACTGGTGTATACACTGAATATTGAAGCAGACGGCCATTTGCAGCTGTGAATTGGGTAGGGTTCAGTTTCAATACAATGAATACACATATGTGAGGATAAAAAAGAAGGTTGCATTGCAACCTCCGCAACCTTCTCTTATTTATCACTCCATCAGCCTGTTTTCTAACACCTGGTCCATTGAGAAATCCTCAACCCCCAGGTAATATACCGCAGTATCAATAAGCGCTTCCATGGGAAGCAGACCGATTATCTCACTTCCCGCTATGGTCACCCCATACCTTGCCGCCTCTGCCCTGATAAGCTCAAAGGCCCTGTACAAAGCCGTCCTGGTATAGTCCGTCATATTCATAGAAACCTGGACAATTCCCCTGTCCTTAAGCTCTATTCCTATGGCCTTGCAGTACCTCAGGCCGCCGTTCAGGAACCTGACGTTCTTTGCGATACTGTTTGCTATATCCATCCTGCTTGTATTCAAATTTACGTTAAAGGCTACAAGGGGCATCCTTGCACCAATAGCCGTCACCCCTGCAGTTGGATGTATCGCAGCTTGGCCATAATCCGGTTTCCATTCCGGCAGTTTGATTTTTTCTTCCATACCCTCAAACTCGCCCTTTCGTATATTTGCCAGGTTTTCTCTTTGAGGATCGGAGGCTGCCTTTTCGTATAGATATATAGGAAGCCCAAAGGTCTCTGACGCCAGCCTTGCAGTTTCCTTTGCAAGTTCGACTGCCTCATCCATGGTCACATTTTTGACAGGTATAAAAGGAACTACATCCACCGCACCCATTCTTGGATGTTGTCCCTGATGCTTAGTCATATTGATAAGCTTTATGGCAGTGCCTATTGCCTCAAGAACTGCATCCTTCACTCCCCGGGGCTCTCCTACCACAGTGACAACTACTCTGTTGTGGTCAATATCCCTTTTGTAATCCAGCAGTTTCACTCCATTTTTCCCCCTGAACGCTTCTACTATCTTTTCAATTTTGTCCAGGTCCCTGCCTTCACTGAAATTAGGAACACATTCTATTATTTTGGCTGTAATGCCCATTTGCCATTCTCCCCTTACTTTTCAAAAACTTTTCCAACCAATCCCTTTATCATCTCTTCTTCCGGAATATATGGTATGGTTATGTGATCCGTCTTTGAATTTTCTTTATTGTATTCAATACTTGTGGTTATGGAATTTTCGTTCCTTGCCCATGCTCTTCTGGCGACCCCTCCCATGACATCCCAGGGCATTGCAGATCTTAATATTTCGTCTGCTCTTTCACTTCCGTCCAATACCATCCCGAATCCACCGTTGATGGATTTGCCTATTCCCACTCCCCCTCCGTTATGGAGCGCTACAAGGCTCATTCCCCTTGCTGCGTTTCCCGCAAAGCATTGGGTAGCCATATCTGCCATCACATTGCTTCCGTCTTTTATATTGGAGGTTTCCCTGAAGGGGGAATCGGTGCCGCTTACATCATGATGGTCACGTCCCAGCATTATTGGCCCCACTTCACCGTTCCTCACCATTTTGTTGAATTTTAATGCTATTCTCGTTCTCCCTGCGGCATCCTGATAGAGTATCCTCGCCTGGGTACCGACAACAAGCCGGTTTTTCTCAGCATCCCGTATCCAGACATAATTGTCCCTGTCCTGTCCCCTTCTGTCCGGATCTATACATTCCATTGCCGCCTTATCTGTTTTTGCCAGGTCCTCAGGCTTGCCGCTCAGGCATACCCATCTGAAGGGCCCGTAGCCGTAATCAAAAAGTTCCGGCCCCATAATATCTTCAACATAGGAGGGCCAAATAAACCCATCCTTCTCGTCAATTCCATTTCTGGATATTTCACAGACACCGGCATCATATACCGCCTTCATGAATGAATTGCCATAGTCAAAGAAGTATGAACCCCTTGACACTAATTCCCTGATAACTTCAAAATGCTTCCTCAGGGACTTATCTACCAATTTGCAGAATTGCTCCCTGTCGGATTTGAGCATCTCGGTTCTCTGTTCAAAGGTAAGCCCCTGGGGGCAGTACCCTCCCTCATAAACCGCATGGCAGGAGGTTTGATCCGAAAGAAGCTCAATTTTTATATTATTTTTGGCGGCATATTCCAAAAGGTCCACTATATTACCATGATAAGCTATAGACATGGGTTCTTTTTTGTTCATGTACTCATGAGCAATTTCAAATACTTCCTTAAGATCCGGGGATATCCTTTTGACCCAGCCCTGATTGTGCCTGGTCTCTATTCTGGAATAATCCACTTCTGCAACTATCCCAACCCCGTTAGCGATCTCCACTGCCTTTGGCTGGGCTCCGCTCATGCCCCCAAGGCCAGAAGTGACGAACATTCTTCCCTTAAGATCTCCATCCTGAGGTATACCCAGAATTTTTCTTCCGGCATTAAGCAGTGTATTGAAGGTGCCGTGCACTATCCCCTGAGGCCCGATATACATCCAGCCTCCCGCAGTCATCTGCCCATAGTTGGCTACCCCCATCTGCTCTGCAATATCCCAATCCTTAAGGTTGTCAAACATTCCTACCATCAGCGCATTGGTTATAATTACCCTGGGCGCTTCCGGTTTGGATCTGAACAATCCTACGGGATGGCCGGACTCTACAACCAGGGTCTGCTCATTTGTCATTGTCTCAAGGTATTTGACCAACAGTCTATACTGCATCCAGTTCTGGCATACGGAACCCGTTTCCCCATAGGTAACCAGCTCATAGGGATACAATGCTATATCAAAGCTGAGGTTGTTGTTTATCATTACCTGAAAAGCCCTGCCTTCAATGCAATTTCCTTTGTATTCATCTATCGGCTTCGCCTTCAGGTCTCCCTCAGGCCGGAAGCGGTAGCCGTATATTCTGCCTCTGGTGAGCAGCTCCTCAAGAAATTCGGGCGCCACCTTCTCATGAAGCCCCTCCGGTACATACCGAAGCGCATTCTTAAGCGCAGTTTCGGTCTGGGCCTTTGTCAGCTTGAACCCTCTGTCAGGAGCCCTTCTAATATTTCTAAAAAATTCTGGGTACTCCGGCAGTGTGTTTTCAAGTTTAACAGTCATCGCTTGCGATATCTCCTTGTTGCTTATCATGATCATCCACTCCTTAAAATTACTCTGTCTGCAAACCTGTCTGTCTAAAACAAGCCTGTTATTATGCCCTTTTCATCAATATCAATTTTTTCTGCAGCAGACACCTTTGGCAGTCCCGGCATTATCATTATGTCACCTGTCAGGCATACTATAAAGCCCGCTCCGGCAGATACCCTCACTTCCTTTACATTGACCTCGAAGCCCTTAGGTGCACCCAGCAGGCTGGGATCATCCGACAGCGAATACTGGGTCTTGGCCATACATATAGGCAAGTCGGCCAATCCGATCTCCTCAAGCTTTTTGATCTCCCTCTGAGCCTTTGGTGAAAACACTGTCCCGTCCGCTCCGTAAATTTCCCTGGCTATTGTATCTATTTTTCGTTCTATTGGCATTTCTGTATTGTATAGGTACTTAAAATCCGGTGCCGGCCCCTCTGTCAATTTCACCAGGGTCTCCGCCATATGTATTCCGCCCTCTCCCCCTTTTGCCCAGACCTCATTAAGGGAAACAGCCACACCATATACCTTGCATTTCTTTATAAGAAGATCTATTTCTGCATCTGTATCGCTGACAAATTTGTTTACTGCAACCAGAACGGGAAGTCCAAACTTGCGTATGTTTTCCACTTGCTTTTCAAGGTTTGCAAAGCCTTTGTCCAATGCCTCAAGATTCTCTTTGCCCAATTCTGCCTTAATAACTCCCCCGTGCATTTTTAATGCCCGGATAGTCGCAACGATCACAACTGCGGAAGGCTTCAATCCACCGTAACGACACTTGATATCAAAGAACTTTTCTGCCCCAAGGTCAGCCCCGAAGCCCGCTTCCGTGATCAGATATTCTCCAAGCTTAAGCCCCAGTTTTGTTGCCATTATACTGTTACAGCCATGGGCAATATTGGCAAAGGGCCCGCCGTGAATAAGTGCAGGCGTATTCTCAAGGGTCTGAACCAGATTGGGTTTTATTGCGTCCTTCATAAGCACTGCCATAGCCCCATTCACCTTCAAATCAGCACATGTGACGGGCTTGCCCTCCAGATCGTATGCAACTACCATCCTTCCAAACCTTTCCTTCAAGTCCATCAGATCCTTTGAAAGGCACAAAATAGCCATTATTTCTGATGCAACGGTGATCATAAAACCGTCCTGCCTCAAGAAACCGTTGGCTTTGCCCCCCAGTCCCACGACAACTTCCCGGAGGGCCCTGTCGTTCATATCCATTACTCTTTTCCAGACTACCTGCCTGGAATCTATATTCAGGGCATTCCCCTGGTTAAAATGGTTGTCTATTGCTGCCGATAACAGGTTGTTGGCTGTGGTAATTGCATGCATATCCCCGGTAAAGTGGAGGTTTATGTCCTCCATAGGCACCACCTGGGCGTAGCCTCCTCCGGCAGCCCCTCCCTTAACGCCAAAAACCGGCCCCAAAGATGGTTCCCTCAGAGCAATTACTGTTTTTTTGCCAATTTTATTAAGAGCCTGCCCCAAGCCTACTGTAGTCGTCGATTTCCCTTCCCCGGCAGAAGTCGGAGTGATAGCTGTAACAAGCACCAGCTTACCGTCAGGCTTATCTTTCAACCGTTCAAAAATGCTGGGGTTTATTTTCGCTTTGTATTTTCCGTAAAGCTCCAGCTCATCCTCTTCTATTCCCCATTCCTGTGCAATTTCCGATACAGGCATGATTTTGGCCTGCTGGGCGATTTCTATATCACTGGGGACCTTGTAATTTTCCATTTTTATCATTCCTTTCGCAAAATTCTTCAGCATATATATTTTACCAAAATTTAATCAAAAACATAACTAAAAAATTAGAGCAATCTTTCGATAGCTCTATAATTTTAGAAATGGTAGGGGATACGGGATTCGAACCTGCGACTTCCACCTTGTGACGATGGCACTCTAACCGGCTGAGTTAATCCCCCGCTTTTAATTCCTAATAGTATTATAACCCTGTTTGCATTACAATATCAATAGCGTTTTTTATTGGAACAAAGGCAGCTTCGCCGTACTTGCCGCCCATGCAATCTACTCGTACTTTACCAACCTTACCCCGGCTGTGAAGAACACCGCACCCATTACCAAGAGCACGGCTGTGGGAATTATTGCCGCTTCAAAGCCCATTCCGCCGCTTGCTATATTTTCCATGCCTTGAATCGCCCACTTTTGGGGAGTAAGCTGGGCCAGAAAGAGCAATATCCTTGAATTCACTATTTCCAAAGGCCACATACAACCCCCTATCATTGAAGTGCTGGTCAAAATGACAGGAGTAATGGAAGAAAGCTGCCCGTAGGTTTTTACGATCCCTGAAAGCAGAAGCCCCATGGAAGTAACGGTAAACACAAATGAACCGGCTACCATCAAAACCCCTGCCATGCTGCTTCCCCAATCCATTTTTAAAAGGTATTTCCCTGCGATTATTAGTATACCCAATTGAACCGCCCCTGTAATATAAGCCACGATCATACTGCCTCCCAGGATCGAAGCCTTTGATACCGGTGATACGAGCATTCTCTGCCAGGTTTTGTACTGCCTGTCGCTTAGGATCGTGCCTATGGCAAAAACCACTGTGTACATGGAGAAAAAAAGAGAAAACCCTATCATGGAATGCTTCAGACCGTCATAACCTTTGTATGTTTCCATTTTGTCAACATAGGATGTGACTCCTACAGTTTTTTTGTATCTTTGGGCCTCCATTACACTTTTGTATGAAAAATCCCTTATCTCCTGTTTAGATAGGGATGTATCCCCCTCATGTATAAAGTCCGATACGATATCGGCCCTTTTTGCTGCTTCGGTCATTCCTGATGCAATTCCCGACACCGTTTTTTTGAGGGTAAGAATAAGAGTGTCATCCTTAACCTTTATAATTCCGAGAGACACTTCCTCCCCGCCTTTTATTCCGGCTTCAAAACCCTTGTGTATTATCAATGCTGCAAGGACCTTGTTTTCTTCCACGGCAACAGCAGCGTTTTCAATGTCAGAATTAGAAAAGTTAAATTCCTTATTCGTCCAAAGCTCATTGATAAAAGCCTCAGAATAGTTGCTTCTATCTTCATCCACTACCAATATTGTAGGTCTGTATCCATCAAAGGATAAGCCGAATACAACAGTAAGGCCGAAAGCCATGAGGGTAAGGAGCACATAGGCTGCATAATCGTCTTTAAGCCTCAGCAATCTCAGTTTTATTATGCTGAACATCCCTGATCCCTCCATCCCCCTTAAGTATGAATATGGAAAGCAAAATGAACAATATGCCTATCATAGACAATATCATAATATTGCTTATTACTCCCGCAGTTCCATACCCCCTCATTATTCTCAGATATGCCCTCAATGCTATTCCGTTTACCGATAAAAAACTTAATTTCTGCAGCATTGAAGGCAAAACCTCTATTGGGAAAAAGCTGCCGCCTAAAAGTGCCATTGTCTGCAATACAGCAGTCTCAAAAATATCCGCCATTTTGTAATTACCCGCCCTGTAAGTAGCCGCCGCAAGGGCACATCCTATTCCCGCCACGGCAAATGCAGCACTGAGGCTAATGTACAAAACCGCAGGTGTATTGCCCCACCCGACCTTCAGGACAAAATGTGAGAACATTATCATTACTCCTATCTGAAGAAGTGCAATAACAAAAACAGTAAAAAACTTGCCTGCCAATATGGATAGTTTTGGGGTCCCGGCTATTATCATCCTCTGATAGGTAATATTGTCTTTTTCTTCCAGGAGCATTCTTCCCCCGTGGCTTGCAGCGAAAAGCATGAACATTGTCATAATTGCTGCTGAATAATAGTCAAAGCTCCCGATTTTTTTCCTTCCCTCTACAATCACATCCTTAATATCTATCTTGATATTTCCCATTTCGCTGCTCATTTTTTCCATAGCGGTCTTCACTCCCGCTAAATTATCGCCTTTGAGGCCATAGGCCATAGCAGCTTCAATAAGCGTATTCTTGCCTGCAATAGCTGAAGACATCACATCGGAATAAGCCTCTGCAATGCTTTTCACTACCTGGCCGTTTATAATCCTGTCCGGATGTGTAACAACTTCTATATTCACATTATTTCTAAAGGGTGTAAGGAGACTTACCTTCATGTTATATATAAATTCTTCAGGCAAAAGGATAACGGCGGAAATCTCACCGCCCCGGAGCAATTCGAGGGCCCTGCCCTTTTCTTCTATCCGGTATTCTATTATCCTGGAGACTTCCTTGCTGTCCAAAAAGTCCTCAAAGAATATCTTCTCCGGATCAACATCGTCACCCAGTGTTTCAAGCTCTTTCCCAAGGCTTTTATCCGTCCCTGGGCTAACAAAACTATCTCTAAACACCCCGTCAAACTTCTTCTGATCCCTTTTGCCATCATACTGCTTTACAACAGCTATGCTTATTTTGTATATATCACCTGCACCAACCTCCATCATAGATCCCTTTAATGCAGAGCTCAATATCAGGGTCAGTATCAGGGGCATAACTATAATTATTGCTAATGCCTTTTTGTCGCTCAGTATGATTTTTAGATCCTTTCCTACTATGCTTATTACTTTCATACATCTTCTCCTAGTCTCTCAGAGCTTTTCCGGTCAAATGAAGAAAAACCTCTTCCAGGTTCGGTTTTCTTACGTCAATTGATGAGATACGCCCCCCATGACCGGTTACTTCGGCAATAATCTCCGTCAATACCATATCAACGTTTTCCCCGGATATGTCAATTTCACCCTCTATGATCTCCGCTGAATCCACTCCCTTTATAGATCTGAGCTTTTCCGGCATATCCTCGCCAGTCTTATCCAGCCTGATACTTATTCGGGTTTTTCCTTTTATAAGTTCCGTCAGCTCCTCTTTAGTCCCCGAGGCTATCACTTTGCCCTGATCCATAATGCATATGCGGCTGCAAAGATATTCCGCCTCTTCCATGTAATGGCTGGTGTATATTATTGTCGTCCCCTGCCTGTTAAGCTCCAGCACAGTATCCAATATATGATTCCTGGATTGGGGATCTATACCCACCGTCGGTTCATCCATAATAAGGAGCTGCGGGTTGTGAAGAAGTGCGGCCCCTATATTGAGCCTTCTTTTCATACCTCCTGAATATTTGTCTACCCTCTCTTTTATACGGCCGTTCAGACCTATCATTTCCACAACCTCATTGATTCTTTTCCTGAGCCCCGGGCCTTTAAGACCGTATATATTCCCCCAGAAACGCAGATTATCGTAGCCTGTAAGAGTGGGGTAGAGGGCTATATCCTGGGGCACCACACCCAGGTTTTGCTTAAGGATGCTCTCCCTGTTAAATATATTCTTCCCGTCGAAGAATACCTCGCCGCCTGTCGGTGGAATCAATGCGGATATTATTGAAATAGTAGTGGACTTTCCTGCCCCATTGGGGCCCAGCAATCCAAAAATCTCGCCCTTATTCACCTCAAAGCTTATGCCATCCACTGCTTTTGTGCTGCCGTAGCTTTTATACAGGTTTTCCACTTTCAAAAATGTCATTAGCCCCACCCTTTAATCAATATTAGTGAAAAAATCATCCATTACAAACGGCATATTCCGATCTATCTGATCAATATCCACCGTATTTTCCTTCGTCAATTCGGGAAATTCGAATTCCTGCTTCCTGTTTATATCCCAGTTTTTAAGCTCCAGACTATAGTCAAAACCCGTCATACTTCCGGGATCGGGATCTTCTATTTTAACGCTTAACTTTATTGCTTCATTGACTATATATCCGTCAATATCCACATGGGCTGTATAGTTGAAGTCTTCTACCTTACATTTCTTGATCCCTTCCTTTATGTCGGAAACAAATTTCTCCGGGGATATATCCTTTGGCTGTTTTCCATTTTCTATTATATATTTTTCGTAATTCTCCTTAAGTGTTTCATCCTTTGATAATATCTCTAAAAATTGCTCGGCTAACTCCTTAATTTGTCTGCTGTCAAGCTTTATGGAGTATTCTTTTGTTTTGACCTCTCCATCAGGGGTAGTCAGTACAATATCCTTACCCTTGAAAACATCTTCCTTGTTCAATACCCCAAGCCATTTTGCACTTATTTCATCCTCTGCTTCCCTGGAAATGATCCTCGGTTCTTCATCTGCCTGATCCTTGATTTTCATTGACTCCTGAATCTCGTCAAGTCTCATATACTTTCCCAGAATCGGAAGTCTTAAAAATATTTCCTCACCATTAATAAATACATCAAAATCAAAACCAAGTCCCCCGAAGTTCAGGTAGTTTCTGAATATTCCCTTGTCTGCTCCGTCGTCATAGGAGGCATTAAAGCTCCCCTCTACCTTTCTGAAGTAGTTCAATTTTCTTATCTGCTCATCTGTCATACCGGAAGTGTCAAAATCCATGTTAATCATGAAGTTCCCTGACATCTTCCCTTTTTCTATTTGATCCGTCTTTTCGGCTGCTTTCCTGTAGTCTTCAAGGCTGTCAAGGCTGCAGCCAGCCAGGGAAACCGCCAACAGTACGGTAAGTATCAAAATTAATACCTTTTTCAATGGAATCCCTCCAATACTCTTTACTCTCATTTTAATGGGTCAAAATCAATTTTTCGTGTACCAAATATCACATTTTTGGTTTCCCGCCCCATGACTTTTGGCACAAAATGCGAATAATGCGGCCCGGCGGCTCTCTTTAGAGATCGTTTTTTAGTGCAAAAACTGCAAGCTGCGTCCTGTCCCGAAGGTCCAGCTTTATCAGCACCTTTGTAATATGATTCTTAACCGTACCCTGGCTGAGGTAAAGCTCTCTGGCTATTTCCCTGTTGTTTTTTCCCTCTGCAACAAGCCTGCATACATCCTTTTCCCTTTCGGTAAGGAGCCCAACCTTGGGGTCCTTATGTTTGTCAAGCCCCCTTTTTGCCAGCTCAGAGAACTTGTCAAGCACTTTAACTGCAACATCCGGCTGAATAAGCGCCCCTCCATTATACACGGAACGTACGGCTCCTGCTATCTCAGCAGGGGATGTATCCTTTAGCAGATAGCCCGAGGCGCCGTTCTTCAAAGCATCATATATATACTCATCATCGTTGAAGGTAGTAAGTACTATTATCCTGATATCCGGAAAGTCTCTCTTTATCATGGCTGTGGCCTCAACCCCATTGATCCCGGGCATTTTTATATCCATAAGCACAACATCGGGATGACTGGACTTGCATGCCTCATAGGCATTCCTCCCGTTAGCGGCGGTTCCGCATATCTGCATGTCTTCTTCCTTCCCGAGTATGAGCCTTAGCCCCTCTACCAGTATGTCCTGATCGTCGACCAACAACACCCTGATCATGTTTTTTCCCTCCCCAAATACAAAATACCTCTTATATAGAACCCTTCATCTGCTCCCATTTCCACTTTTCCGCTGAAGGCCTTTACCCTTTCCCTAATGCCCTTAAGGCCATAGCCTTCTTCAATATGCCCTTCTCCCTTGCCGTTGTCCTTCACTTGGAATGTAACGGAGTCTTGAGAGTAACCAAGGCTTACGTATATTTTTGACGCCTTTCCGTGACGTATTGCATTTGTCATGGCTTCCTGAACTATATGATATACGGCAGCGTCAGCCCCCTGGTCCCGCGCGGTTTTTTCCCCTTCTATATCCAATATGATTTCTGCTCCCGTTCTTGATCCGAATTCATCGATAAGTCTTTTGAAAGGCCCGGCATCGTCGGGATCTATCTCCTCTTCTCTTAGGGTTTCAACTACTTCTCTGATACCTGCCATGCTGTCTTTGGCATTCTTTATGGCATCCTCCAGCATTTTTTCGGTTTTGGGGATGTCTTCTTTGAGAAAGTAACCTGCCATTTGCAGCTGCATTATAAGGGCGGTCATATTGTGCCCCAGAGTATCATGCAGATCCCTTGCAATTCGGTTTCTCTCCTCTACTACAGAAAGACGGTTTAATTCATCGATGTATTGTTTCAGCTCCTTATGAGCATCAAGAAGCTCTTTGTAGAGCAATTCCTTTCTTTCTTTTTCTTCTTTATTAAGCTGTGCAAGGCCTGTGATAACCAATATCAAAACATTGGCCATCAAAAAAAAGACCGATTGGGATATGCTTGCCAAATCGAATTTATAATAAATCAAATATATATACTTTATTGAAGATACGAGAACTGTTGCCGTCCCTACTGCCATTCCCCTCCTAAATCCCAGTGACAATGCCGACTCCAACAGTATTATTATGTAAAATGAGTGAAAGAAATAATTAATCAACAGTCTTGAATTGTGTTCCAACAGAAAGACTAATGCTATGTCAAAAATAAAAGAAAGGAAGTATACTTTGCTTTTGTGGATTGCAAGCCCTCTTATGTACCCGATGGCCATATAGACCAAAAATATTGTAATTAGCAAGTAAATTCTCTGCCGCTGCGCATTTTCAAAATATATGGCTGCACATAGCAATATGGATAGTATGATAGTCTTGGACAAGTACAACAGCCTTTTTTGTATTCCCATATCCATTGCTCCTTTTTGATCCCCTGCCTTTTAGAGTATTATACAATATCCGGTGCATATTTTCTATTGGCATCGGAGCCCGCAACTCTTGGGTAGACATTGGCCATCAACCCTTCCCCTGTAGCCTAAAACAATGAAAGCTGCACCGGCCGGTAAGGTTTTTTGTATGCCTCTATTATGTCGTTCATTTTGTAGAGGATTCCATATTCATCGCTTTTTCTCTTTAACAAATTCCATAATTCCCCGGCCCTGGGCGACCGACATTCATATGAACTTCCATAAGTCTTGACATAGTCCTTCTTAATTGTTGGGAACAGTTCATCCAGCTTGTTGTAATACCAATTCCTCTGATTCTGTCTCAGAGTCATGCCAAAAGCCGGATAAATAAATCTTGCTCCACTTTGGTGTGCAAGTTCAATGATACCTTCTATATTTTCTGTCGTATCTTCGATAAATGGAAGTACCGGCATTAACAGCACCCCGGCAAAAATCCCCTCCCGTGACAACTTTTCAATTGCTTTGAATCTCTCTGATGAAACCGATACATTAGGTTCAATTGTTTTACATAAATTATCATCGGCAGTTGTAACTGTTATTTTTACCAGCACCGGGGAATGCTTCGATATATCCTTTAAAATATCAATGTCCCTTTCTATAAGGTTACTTTTTGTGGCGATGGCTGCGCCGAACCCGTACCGGTCGATAAGCTCCAGAGCACCTCTTGTAAGCTTAAACTCCTTCTCATTTGGGTTGTATGGATCGCTCATAGCCCCCGTGCCGACGACACCTTTTTTTCGTTTTGACCTGAGATCCCGCTCAATAAGGGCAAGAGCATTTTCCTTTGCCCTTACCCTGTCAAAATCATCGACCCTGTAGCATTCACTGCGACTGTCGCAGTAAATGCATCCGTGGCTGCAACCCTTATAGATGTTCATGTTATAGTTGGTCCCAAACCAGCTGCTGTTTTCGGCATATCCGGATATTATTGTCTTTGTAGGTACAAATTCCATCAATAATCCCTTTTCCTCAAGAAATTTCTCAAACTTGCTCCCGGACATTATTTCATTGGTTACAAACTGTCACCATTAGTTTTGCTAACGTTGAATCTCAGAACAGTTTTTAGCTTGTCTGACCCCGACTTAAGTGGGTTCGAAATATATATTTCCCTATGCCTGCGGGAAATCCTTTTATAACCATCTTCTTCGCAGAAGTGTTCCATTATTTGAAAACTTGCCGATTCTGTGTCATAGCCTCCCAAATGAAGCATCTGACAGCAAAGCCCCTCAGATATATTAATATATCTGATTTTATCAAGGAAAACATTGGGCTTCTTCTTTCTTGTTTCGTCAACAAATCTTGCAAACAGTTCATTTGTCAAAAAGTCCGGCTGCCGGATCATAATCGAATATACATAATTGCTTTTGTCTGAAACCGGCTTGGTTTTGTCCCCCAGATCCCACACTCCCTCAAGGGGAAATACAGTATAATCGTAAAACCCTTCGGGAATAGCCTTGCTCTTATAGGACATTTTTACGGTATAGCTGAAGCTGTAAAGCGCAGAAACAGCCAATGAGAATTCCTCCCCGTTGGGATCTCCACTGCCGTCGATTGCGGCAAACTGCATTGGCGGCACGTCTATGATGCAAGGACTGTTTTTTGGCAAATAGAGATTTTTATAATCCTTCTTGTAATCCTGCTTATTCATTCCGACCCCTCTTCCTGTTTCACAGTGAACCACTGAGGCTTACTATCTTCTGTCCTGTTCCTGTGATTTTTATGCCCCTTTAGCATATTAGAGTGCCAGGCACGACGTTTAGACGTTTATTCGTTCGCGTCTTCACCTTCACTTTATTTATTATATCTTATACCGAGCTTTCTTTTATTTTGATGTTATGCGCAATTCCCTTATATGCATATTTCAATGTAATGCTATTATTGCATATTCCTATACAATAATTGGCCGACTGACTGCCGGTATAATATTAATATGATTCTTGCCACGTATCAAAAAAACAACCTTCCGATACTATTTACTATTTACGTACATAATACCAGAAGGTTTTCAAATATCCAATAACTGCCTAACTGTCGTGCCTGTCAATTATTCTTACTCGGGTCTACATACATATATCAGCTAAGTTGACAGTTGACAGACTGGCACCTAACTTGCGCTGGCACTTATTCTCACATTTATATTAAAATTAGGCAACAGTGAATCATCGGGCCCAATTATCTCTATTTCCACGGGCACCACTGTTTCGCCATTTTCCAGAACTGCAATACTCGATATCCTTGATACTATCCCTTCATATTCTTTATCCGGGTTGGCCAAGGGGCTAATGGTTGCCTTGCTGCCTTCCTTGATATTTTCGATAAAGTCTTCCGGCACATTTGCCTGTGCTATGAGAGTATCCAGATCCAAAATGCTCATTATCTGTTTTTCTGAATTCAGGCTGTCACCTGCCGAAATGTTGATCTTCTCAACAACTCCATTGGAAATGTCGCATATTATATCATTTCCTTTGATACCGCTGACATTTATTTTATCCTTCAATGCTTCAAGCTGTATTTTCAATGAAGATATATTCAGTTCTTTAATTTTTATATCCAATGCATCTTTCCTTTGGGAAATTTGATGTTTATTCCTTAGGTCTTTCAATTTTATCTCATCGTTTTCAATTTCCTTTTGCTTCTGTTCCAATACTATCCTTAGATCGTCAATTTCTTTTTGTGGTATTGCCCCCTTTTGAAGCATGATTTCCTTGTTTCTTAGTTCCTTTTCCAGCTTTTCATACTCAATTCGGATTTTTTGCAGGTCGTTCCCGGCTCGAAGAATCTCAGGCTCGTTTTCTGAGCTTTCATTATTTACACCCAAACCGCCAGTGTCCTCTATATGCTTTTGCAGCTCCAGCTCGGCAATTCTCAGGGAATCCTCCTTCTCCTTAAGCTGCTTCTCAACTTCTTTTAAGTTCAAGGTTATCAAAACATCTCCGTTTTTAACCCTTTGCCCTTCCTGCACATGTACCTTTTCAACCGAAGCTGGCAAGTCCAGCATTATTCCCTTAACCTGCTTTGCCTTTACTGTACCAAAAGCCTGAACACTTTGCTGCACAGGGGTCTCCGATTGCTCCTGCCCCGCCTTAGCCATAGCATCCGTGCTATCTTTATTCGTACAGCCCTGAGTAAAAAGTATTATAACTGCCAGGCAAATAAATATCAGTGTTTTTTTCATAATCCCACGCCTTTCCGCTTTACGTTGGTTACAATGTCCGGCTCAACAGCCCTATGACCTGACTTCCTATTCGTAGTTGATTACCTCAACTATACTAAGCTTAGAGGCCCTTACAGCGGGTCCGACAGACGCAGCCACAGTAATAACAACCCCTGCAGCTATAGAAGCAGCCAGAGATACCCATGAAATTTGAACAAAATCCCTCATGGAACCCCCTATGGCTTCTATGAGCCTGTAAATGTTCATTACCAGCAGCAGGCCTGTTATTATACCGGTCAATCCTCCAATCAATCCTCCTGTAAAAGCCTCCGCAAAAATCATTTTTGCAGTCTGCTCTTTATTCATCCCTATTGAACGCATAATTGCCAATGAGCGTTTGCGGTCAATAAAGTTAATAATAAGATTATTGAATACGCCAAAAACACAGATGATAAGGGACATTATGCCAAAACCCTTAAATACCCCCAGGATCTTACTGTTGCTTTCCATGTTTTCCTCCATCATTTCTTTCATAGATCTGACCCAAGGGTTTCTGTTTTTTAATTTTTCCTTGATATCCTTCACTACCTCTTCCGCATCTTTATTTGTTTTTATGTATATATTGCTGTATTGGTGAACAGACATATCGGATTTTACATATTTCTCCCCTATAAGGGCATATTTTCCCTGATAGTTGTTTGATTCAAAAAATCCTATCACTTTGTAATCAAATATTCCTATTTCTGTTTTCAGTTTCAGATAATCTCCTTCTGCTGCCTTATATTCATCTTTCAAAATATTTGTAATTATTATGTTCCTTCCTTCATCCAGTTCCTCCAGAAGCCTTTCGGCATCCCCCCCGATATCCAGAATGTTGTATTCGAGAGTCTTGGCTTTGTTTATTCCAAGTATGCCTTTTATCTCCATGCTTTTCCCCATAACCTGCGTTTCCCCGTATTTTTGATATTCCCCATAGGTATCCAAAACCCCGTCAATTGAAAGAAGCCTGCTTTCCGTGGAGCGATCCATAGGCCAGGCCCAAAGCCTTATATCATATTTGCAGTCGCTGTAATATTTCATTGTGTCATTGACTATACTTTGGCTCAGGGTTGCAATCATAAGCATTACCGAAACAGACATACACAACAGTATAATGTTATTAAAGCTGTTTTTATTATTTCTGAGGTTCTGAATAGCCAATATTCCTTCATTTTTAAAAGTTCTTACGTATACCGGTCTGAGTAATCCGGCAGCATAATTGGTAATACCGGGTATTAGCATTACTACAGCGGGAACCAGCAAAAATATGCACACGACATCTGCGGGCATTCTTATTTCCTTAGGTGCAATTAAGGGACCAATAATGCTGATTGCAAGGAACGATACCCCCAGTATTACCCTCAATCGCCTCTTCTTCGTCTTTTTTTCTATGGTACCGGATACAATATCCTTTAGTGGAATTTTGGCTGCTCTTATTATAGGCAAAGAAGAGCTGACAAGTGACAGGATCAAACCGATGCAAAACCCCATAGCCAGCTGGTCAATGGTATAATAGGCTTTGGCATCAATATATGCCATCCACTCCGGCATAATCTGCCGTATCATAAATTCCAGTATGCCTATGCCCAGGACATCCCCCAATATGCCGCCCAAAACTCCATATATCATGCTTTCCGTCATTAATACAATGTTTGTCATTCTGCCGGTTGCTCCTATGCTGCGGAATGTCCCTATTACAGGAAGACGTTCGGCCATTATTACCTTAAAAGAGGTATAGATTATAAAAGCACTTAGAATCAGGACAAATGCAACGATAATTAAGAACATGGCAGATATTTGCTGTGTTTCACTTTTTATCATTGCCTTAGATATGGTGGGCTCTACTCTATAAGAAGGATATGCCTTCGAAAGCTCTTCTATCATGGTATCCTGGTCATCGGAGTCCATAAGGCCTACATATATTGTGTCCACCCTGCCCCTGACTCCGTAAAGCCCCGACAATGTCTCCCTCGGTACAATGACAAATATGCTCTCCCCATCCTCCATAAATGGACCCACAGGCTGTGAAATCCCCGATACCGTGAACCACCTTTTTGATCCATAAATATTGATTCCCATTGGATCCCCGGGCTTCAGGCCATATTTATCCGCCATTCCCTTGCCGATAATAATTTTATTGCCCCTGAAAGGCTCCAGCTCGTGCCGGCTCTCCAGCACTATGGGATTCATTATATCCAGATCCTCAAGGTTAAAGCCCTGGATTGAAATTTGGATGGTTTCTCCCTTTGCTCTGTATTCCCCGCTCCCCCACATCATTCCTATTGAGTACTTAATCGGTCCTTCATAGTTATCCAGCAAATTAGGAGAAACAGTCCATGCTTTTGATTGTTCACCGGGACTTATCATAATATCGGAGCTCCCGAAATATTTGCCCATTTGCTCCAAAATAAGCGTTTCCACTGTTGTAGAAATTGCCGTTGACGCAAAAAATAAAGCTGAGGACAATATTATGGAAAGGAGTATCAAAAATGTCCTAAGTTTCTTTTCCCTGATATTCCTAAGGGTAAATTTAATAATAATTGGCATTATTTCACCTTCTGTCGTCTTATAACAAGATTTCAATGAGAGGTTTTGCACACATGCAAAAACCTGCCCGAGCATTTCAATGAGGCTGCCCGCCTATATATCCTATATAGAATATGCCAGTAAACAGCTAATTAAAATATCATACAACCTTTGACATACTCTGTGAATCAAGGAAAACATTGATACAAAATTAGTTTAAGCTTTACTAAAACAGATTCCTGTTACCTTGATTTTCCTTGGGTTGCAATTAAATAGACATCAGTGTTAATTTGCAGCAAGTTAAATAGGACACCCAAAGTATAATTAACATACGTCTACCCCAAAATTAATTAACCATAAGTATATACGCATAATCTGGATAAATTACTTCTTTCTGACACAAACATCTATGCATTATCCATTTGAAATTATGTCCAAGTGCGCAATATGGCGGGCAATTGCCTATGCCCCCAATCATGCACAATGTTTCATGCATACATACTATAGCTTGCTTATTCCCTTCATCAATCCTTTTTCTGCGAAACTGTAATACTTGTCCCCTGCAACAATTATGTGGTCCATTACTTTGATTGAAACGGCCTCAACGGCATAAACCGCCTTTTTGGTAACATCGATATCCGCACCTGATGGTTCCAGGCTTCCTCCGGGGTGATTATGGGACAGTATTATGCTGTTTGCCTGATAGCGCAGTGCTGTCTCAACTATCAGTCTTGGATAAACTGCCGCCTCATTAATTGTTCCTTCATGTACAAGGGCTGAATGATTCACTCTGTTTTGGGAATCCAGACAAATTACAAAAAAATTCTCATAGATCCTCCCTGCAAACAGTGATACCGCATACTCCCCGGCTTTCATAGAACTGTTCAGCACAGGCTTGTCTCCCCATTTGCCCTTAAAATACCTGCGGGCCAGAGAAGGTATCATTGAAACAAGAATTGCGATATTTTCGCTGACCCCGCACCTTCTGCAGATGTCCTTAGGGTCAGCTTCAAAAAGCCCTGCTAATGAGCCGAATTCACGGATCATTTTGTGAGCTGTCTCGTTGGTATCCTTCATTGGAATGCAGTAAAAAAGAAGCATTTCCAATACCTGATGATCCTCAAATGAATCCAGCCCTTCCGACAAGTACCTTGACTTTACCCTTTGCCTGTGCCCCTCGTGCACTTTCTTCTCCATAGATACCCCTCAAATATTATTTATTTGTCTGCCGTAAAGTGACATACTCCCACCATCTATGCTTTGCTAAGAGGCGGGGAATTCCTTTTGTATCAGATTAATTTACATATAATTCCTTATGGTATATTTCTACATTGGTTCCATATTCCCTTTATTCACTCCATATACATTCTTTGCTGTCTTAAAGAAGACGATGCAGATATTTGAGGCTTAAAGGTGCCAAGATACACATTATACTATCAAATGTGGCATGCAATAGTGTTTTACATTCTTCCGCAAAAGGAAGTATAATAAGCTTACAGCTATTTCATGAAAACAGGTGAAGAATATGAAAAATCGACTAAAGCAATTTATCCGCACATATTTAAGCCCCGATCTTGATTTTCGGGTACGGCTGTTTAATGTGCTGGCCATGGGCGGAACGGTTATCAGCCTGGCTATGGCCCTTGCTGGTATCGCAACCCGTGTGGGCCTGGGAAATATTACGGTGAATTTCATTTCAGCCGCCCTTTCCTATGCCCTTCTCTGTTATTCCCAGCGCACCGGCAGATACCAGCTGTGTTATTTCATTACCATTATTGCCATTTTTCTGGTGCTGTTCCCCATTATGTTTTTCACGGCGGGAGGATATAACAGCGGGATGCCCAGCTTTTTCGTATTTGCGGTGGCCTTCACCATCCTGATGTTGGAGGGGAAAAAGGCCATTGTGATGTCGGTTGTGGAGATTCTCCTGTACCTTGCCATTTGTCTGATTGCCTTTCGCTATCCGGGGCTTGTCAGGGCATGGGACACCGAGCAGGATTTGCTTACCGATGTGATCGTGGGCTTTGTATCGGTCAGCACAGTGCTTGGCTCCATGCTCTATCTGCATTTCAGACTCTACAACGAGCAGCAGAAGCAGCTTGCCGAGCAAAACATCCTGCTGGGGCAGCTTAACCGGATGAAAACCGAGCTCTTCGGCAATATTTCTCACGAGCTGAAAACACCGCTAACCGTCATCTCAGTACATACCCAGCGAGCCCAGGCACTTTTGGAGATGGGGCGGGACAGTGATCTTGATAAAATTCGGGAATCCCATGCTCTGGTGCAGGATGAGGCCATGCGGCTTTCCCGTCTGGTGAATAGTGCGCTGAGTCTGTCTTCCCTTCAGGAGACAGGGGCACAAAAAACAAAGCTGGATTTACGCAGCATTCTTCGTACTACGGCAGAGACCTACCGAAGCTTGCTGGAGAAGAAGGGCAACGCCCTTACCCTCTCCCT
>CAYURW010000006.1:0-42690 GCA_964447145.1 uncultured Clostridiaceae bacterium | reverse complement strand
GTCAGAACAGATACCAGAATATATTTGGAAGGCTTCTTTAGCCTTACTTCCAGAGGGGAGCTGCAACCCGCATACATATTAAAGCAATCAATAAAATTCAATCTTTATTTTGCTTTGGCAGTATTCTTTTCCGGGCTTATATATCCCGGTGTTATTTTTATCCCTGCTCTTACTATATTCAGAGGTTTTTGCATTGGATTCTCAGTGGCATTTCTTGCACAAAACTTTGGCAGAGGGGGATTTCTTATGTCAATTGGCTCCATACTGCCGCAGAATATTATTTACGTACCGGTAATTATTATTATGGGAGTAATAGGGCTGAACTACTCTTTACGGATTCTTAAAAACAGATATTCTCAAAAAAGGTGTGAAATTTCCGGGTTATACACTTCCTATGCTTTTTCAGGCCTTATACTTTTCATATTACTTATAGCAGGAAGTATAATAGAGGCCTATATAACATCTTTTATCATCAGAGCATTGGTCCCATATGTGAGTTGAAGAGTGCATGTAAAATTTTCTTGTATTGGAGGATTTTTATTATGTTTGTTGAATAAGATAATCATACCGTAATGTGGGGGGTATGATTCTTATGAACTTTATAGAATTATTCTTGTACTATCTGGTAAATAATAAAGAAGTGTCGTCAAATACACTGGAGTCCTACAAAAGAGACATAAGACAATTTGAGACTTATCTTAGTGAGCATTCTCTTTCTTTGGAGAAAGTCACCAAAACCATTATTATTACATATTTGATAACATTGCAAAAGGCTGGTAAAGCAACATCAACTATTTCAAGAAACCTTGCCTCAATAAGATGTTTTTATCAATTTATGCTGAACGAAAGAAATATTGACACTGACCCCTCTGTGAATCTTGAGTCTCCAAAAGTAGAGAAAAAGCTTCCATCCGTGTTAACTAAAAAAGAGGTGGATCTGCTGCTTAACCAGCCGGTACCGAACAATGCAAAAGGTTCAAGGGACAAAGCAATGCTGGAACTGCTTTACGCAACCGGGATAAGAGTCTCAGAATTGATTTCGCTGAGCATTAATGATATTGACCTCGTTTCCGGCTTAATTGTCTGCAGGAACAGCGAATCCAAATTCAGGTCAATACCACTTGGTAATATTGCTGTAAAGTACATCAATATTTATCTGAATGATTACAGAAAAAAGCTTTGTACCAGTGATAGCAGTTCATTACTATTTGTAAATTTTCACGGTAAAAAAATGACAAGGCAAGGCTTTTGGAAAATAGTAAAATTTTATTCAGCAAAGGCAAATATCAACAAAACTATAACGCCACATACTTTAAGGCACTCATTTGCAGTACACCTTATAGAAAACGGGGCAGATATTCAATCAATTCAAGAGATGCTAGGCCACTCGGATATTTCAACGACCCAAGTATACAGCAAGATGAACAGGAACAAAATAAAAGAGGTATACAGCAAGACTCACCCAAGGGCTTAAAAGGCCCTTTTAATTTATAACGACTTAGTCTGACTCAAAGATACATCTGCATTTTATATAGAATGTACCAGCATATAGTTAATTTAGAACAAAGGCTGCTTCACCGCATCTGCAGCCTATGGGCCTTTCTGGAGCGCAAACGTTTTTGCGCACAATTCATACAAAGGATCATTAAATAAATATTATTAATTCGGAGGTATCTATGATTGAACGGATAATACTTTTAGTGATGGACAGCGTTGGAATCGGTGAGCTTTCAGATGCGCATCTTTATGGGGACTCGGGAAGCAATACATTAGGGAATATTGCAAAGGGAATAAAGGGCTTTGAATTAAAGAATCTGGAGGCTCTTGGAATAGGGAATATTGATGGGGGTTTGGGACTGAAAAAGACATCAGATCCATTGGGGAGCTATGGCAAAGCTGGGGAGATGTCACCGGGGAAAGATACGACCACCGGTCATTGGGAGATGGCAGGAATTATTTTGGAACATGCTTTCCCGACATTCTCAGAAGGTTTTCCCCCGGAGCTTATAAGCAGCATTGAAAGTGAAATAGGTATAAAAACCATTGGAAATGAAGTGGCATCGGGTACTGAGATAATAGCAAGGCTGGGAGACAAACATGTAGATACAGGTTACCCGATAATATACACCTCCGCAGACAGTGTATTTCAAATTGCAGCCCATGAGGAGATCATACCTCTTGACAGTCTCTATGAAATGTGCGGAAAAATAAGGGCAATACTAAAGGGTGAATACGCAGTAGGCAGGGTAATTGCAAGGCCATTTGTCGGAGAATCGGGGAATTATAAGCGAACCTCCAACAGAAAAGATTTTTCTTTAAAACCCATAAAAAGGACTATGCTGGATATCATATCGGAAAATGGGTTAAGTGTTATTGCAGTGGGCAAAATTGAAGATATATTTTCAGGGACAGGTATTACAGAATCTGCGCATACAAAAAGCAACGGAGAGGGCGTTGATAAGACCATTGAATACATAAATACTGAATGTAAAGGATTGATTTTCGCAAATTTAGTGGATTTTGACATGCTTTTTGGTCATAGAAATGATATGGAAGGTTATGCAAAAGCCCTCACAGAGTTTGATGCCAGGCTACCTGAAATAATTTCGGCAATGAAAGACTCCGATGTTCTGATTATTACTGCAGACCATGGCTGTGACCCGACCACTGCAAGTACGGACCACTCGAGAGAATACATCCCTGTGCTGATTTATGGAAAACATATAAGAAATGGCATTCATATTGGAATAAGAAAAAGCTTTTCTGATATAGGGGCAACGGTTCTTGACCTTCTGAATCTCCCGATTGAAATTGAAGGCACATCCTTCAGGAAAGATATAACGTAAAGGGGTGGGGCTAATATGAGAATGTATGACATAATTCTAAAAAAAAGAAGCGGTGAAGAGCTTACAAAAGAAGAGATACAATACTTTATTAAAGGGTATGCGGAGGGAGCAATACCTGATTACCAGGCAGCTGCGCTGCTTATGTCCATTTACTTTATGGGTATGAGCAAAAAAGAAACAGCTGAGCTTACAATGGCAATGGTTAATTCAGGCGAAACCGTAGATTTGTCCGGAATAAACGGTATAAAGGTGGATAAGCATTCTACCGGAGGTGTAGGAGACAAAATAAGCCTGGTAGTTATTCCCCTTGCAGCCTCCCTGGGGATCCCTGTTGCAAAAATGAGCGGCAGGGGCCTTGGCCATACCGGGGGAACCATTGATAAACTGGAGTCTATAAAAGGCTTTAGGACAGAGCTTTCAAAAGACGAATTCATTTACAATGTTAATAAATATAAAATGGCTATTTCGGGGCAATCTGGCAATCTGGTTCCTGCAGATAAGAAACTCTATGCTTTGAGGGATGTGACAGCAACTATTGACAGCATACCCTTGATTGCAAGTTCTGTTATGAGTAAGAAAATTGCTTCTGGTGCAGATTGTATCGTTCTTGATGTAAAAACCGGCTCAGGTGCATTTATGAAATCGGTAGAAGAAGCTGAAGAGCTTGCCCATACCATGGTAGAAATCGGCAGATCATTAAATAGAAAAACAGTGGCTATAGTAACAGATATGAATCAGCCTCTTGGCTACGAAGTTGGCAATTCAAATGAAATTATTGAAGCAATAAACGTGTTGAAGGGTATGGGCGCAGAAGACGAGACCGAGGTGGCCTTGACAATTGCTTCTTATATGGCGATATTAGGAAAAGCATATGAAAACTACAATGAAGCATACAAAGCATTAAGGCAGATAATTGGCACAGGAAAAGCAATTGAAAAACTCAAACAGCTGATACAAATACAGGGCGGGGATCCCGGCATTGTTGACAATACTGATATGCTTCCAAAAGCCAAATATCATATAGAAGTAAGTTCCATGCTCGATGGCTATATTTCTTCAATTGATGCAGAAAGCATAGGTGTTTCTGCAATGCTGCTTGGTGCAGGGAGAAAAACAAAAGAAGATATAATAGACTATTCTGCGGGCATAAGCTTGAAAAGAAAGGTTGGAGACAAGGTAGCTACCGGTGATACTCTTTGTGTTCTTCACACAAATCAGGAAAACACTGCGGAGGCAGAGCGGCACGCACTTGGTGCATATTTTATAGGCAATGTACAAAAAAAGTCCGGCAAGTACATTTATAAGATAATACAGTAGAGAATCTGTAAATTGCATAACAAAAACTCCTGAAGGGCAATATAAAAGTAAATCAATCTAATAGGAGGATTGTTATGAATAACCTGTCAAGAATGAGAAGGCTATCTGATAAATTAATATGCTTGTTAACAATTTGTGTAATTTGCTTTGGCATAATAATCCCTGTCTCCTCAGCGGAGGATATGAATCTTAACTGCAAATCGGCAGTGCTTATGGATTTTGGTACAGGTAAATTAATATATGAACAGAATTCTCATGAGAAGCTGCCCCCCGCCAGTGTTACAAAAGTAATGACAATGCTCCTTATTATGGAGGCACTGGATAAAGGAAAGATATCCTACGAAGACAAAGTGACAATAAGCGAGCAGGCATCAAGTAAAAACAGTAAAGGCACTATGTTGCTCCTTGAGGCCGGAGAAATCAGGACGGTAAAAGAACTGTTGTACGGCATAGCAGTTGAGTCGGCAAATGATGCTTGCATTGCAATGGCAGAGCATATATCCGGAGGGGAAGAAGAATTTGTAAAGCTTATGAACAAAAGAGCCAAAGAGCTGGGGGCCCATGACAGCAATTTTGTAAATACAAACGGCCTTCCCGCAAATAGACATGTTACATCTGCCTTTGATATGGCAGTAATATCCAGAGAGCTTTTGAAGCACGAAAAAGTATTCGGTTTCATATCTCAATATATGATGAAGGTATACGTAGGCAAAAATAACAATGTATTGAGAGAGCTTGTAAACAAGAACAAAATGTTAAGGTTCTACAATGATGTTGATGGAATCAAAACCGGCTGGACTGAAGATGCCGGCTACTGCATCTCTCTAACGGCTAAAAGAAATAACCTTAGACTTATAAGTGTGGTAATGGGTTCTCCCAAAGTGGAAATAAGGAATAAGGAAGCAAGAAAGCTTATAGATTACGGCTTTGCAAACTATAACAGCTATCTTGCAGTAAAAAAAGGAGATAAGGTACAGGAGGTCAAGGTATCCAAGGGCAGCCATTTGAAAGTAAATGCGGTCGCAGAAAAAGATGTTTCGATTCTATTGAATAAAGGCGAAGAAAAAAGCACTAAGAAAATTGCAGAGCTTCCAGAAATATTGAAAGCACCGATAAAAAAGGGAGATAAGATAGGTGAACTTGTAATATATATAAATGAAAAAGAAGCAGGTAGATATGACCTGGTATCAGATACAGACGTAAGCAAATCCTCTTTTGTCAATAACCTAAAAAATTCATTTATTTATTGGTTTGGAAATCCCAAAAAATAGTCTTCATAGGGGTACCCAGAAGCTGATAATAAAAAAGCAGCTTTTGGTACCCCTAAAACAATGAATCCATTCAAATATTCCCAGGAAGGAATATTTGATATTTTTCCGGACAAGCCTGAAATTTGGTATTTACAGCTGCCCACGATATGGATAGTATTAAAGAGCCGATAGTGGTCGATATATCAAAAAGCGGTGAAAGCTATACATTGCTAAATGGGCAGGAAAAGGAACTGATTCCGGGAGATATGCTAATGAAGGACGGGAATGGTGTCATATCAAGCATTATATATGGACCTGATAATTTGACCCAAATAAAAAATAATACAAAGAATGTTTTATATGTGGTATATGCTCCTCCGGGGGTCAAAGAAGAATTGCTGGAACAGCATCTTCAGGATATAAGCCAATACACCGGAATTGCTTCACCGGGTGCTTTGCCGGAACTTAATAAAATATATAAGATATAATGCATGGGAGGAAGTCAATTGTGAAAAGAGAAAAATATTTATAATTGTTCTTATAGTAGCAATAGTCGTAAAAGAATACAGGGGAATAGATCATTTGCCGGATAATCTAAAGGAACTTATTAATATGTAATTCCAATTGTAATAATGACTCGATTGTATTAAAATATTAAATATATTGTATTTTCAAAAAGGGGATATTACGTGGATGATCTAATTTCTAAATTTTTTTATTACCTCAATTTGAACTTTGGAATATCAGCTTTACTATACAGCCTGCCCGGTATTGTGGTGGCTCTTACAATACATGAATCTGCCCATGCTTTTGCAGCATATTTAATGGGGGATGAAACAGCCAGGCTTCAGGGAAGGATGACCCTCAACCCTATAGCCCATATAGATCCAATGGGGTTTCTATGCCTGATCATTACAAGACGTTTTGGATGGGCAAAACCTGTACCAGTTAACGAAATGAATTTTAATAACAGGAAGACAGGAATGCTTATTGTCTCTCTTGCAGGGCCGGCATCCAATTTTTTGACAGCTATGCTGATAGCATTTTTTTATGCCTTATTCTATAACAATATGGGAGGGGCCGCTAGAGATATCCTTACTGCTGCATATATAATTAATCTCAGTATAGGGGCCTTTAACTTGATACCGATACCGCCCCTGGACGGTTCAAATATACTTGGCGCATTCCTCACCAATAAGCAGAGATATTATTTTATGAGATATGCGATATACTCCAACATAATTATGCTGCTTCTGATCTTTACCGGCATTATAAGCAGTATACTGGGACCGGTGATTGTTGCTATGGATTGGTTAATAAACTCCGTGATAGGATTGTTTATATAGGAGGTATAAAATATGGCAAAACAAAGAATTATGAGCGGCATGAGGCCCACAGGAAGCCTTCACCTTGGCAACTATTTCGGTGCCCTTGAGAATTGGGTAAAAATGCAGGAGGAATATGACTGTTTTTATTCTGTTGTACTGTGGCATGCCTTGACCACAGATTACGAAAACACAGATGATATTGAGGATAATGTGATAGAGATGGCGATAGACTGGCTAAGCGCCGGCCTGGACCCCTCAAAAAGCACAATTTTTCTGCAGTCCGGCGTTAAGGAAATTGCAGAGCTGCATTTGCTTCTTTCAATGATAGTGCCACTTTCCTGGCTGGAAAGATGCCCAACTTATAAAGACCAATTAGCTCAGCTTAAGGATAAGAACATAACAACCTATGGTTTTCTTGGTTATCCTAACCTTATGGCCACGGATATTTTGATCCATAAGGCGAATATGGTTCCGGTAGGAGAGGACCAGGCTCCTCATTTGGAGCTTTCCCGTGAAATTGCACGGAGATTCAACTATTTATATGGGGACACTTTCCCAGAGCCACAGGCCAAAATGACTAAAAATAAAGTATTGCCTGGATTGGATGGAAGAAAAATGAGCAAAAGCTATAATAATACCATAGCTATGTCTGATTCACCCGATATTATCAGGGAAAAGGTAAGGCAGATGATCACCGATGCAGAGAAAATCAAAAAGGATGATCCGGGACATCCGGATATTTGTGCAGTTTATTCCTTTCACAATGTATTTTCCGAGGAAGACCACCAAAACATATATGAGATATGTAAAACCGGCAGCTTAGGCTGTGTACAATGTAAAAAGAACCTTGCAGAGAATATTGTCAGGTTTATGGCCCCGATATATGAACGAAGACAGAAATTTTCAAACAACAAAGCCGAAATAATTGAGATTCTTAGAAATGGAACAAAGTATGCCAGGGAAGTAGCTAAGGAAACTCTTTCAGAGGTGAGGGAAAAAATGAAACTGATGGAATTGGAGTAATGGGATGGCCATTAATATAAAGCTGGAAGTTTTTGAGGGACCTCTTGATCTTCTGCTTCACCTTATAGAAAAGAATGAACTTGATATTTATGATATACCTATTGCTATAATAACGGATCAGTATCTGGATTATATCAATATGATAGAGACTCTTGATCTGGAAGTATCCAGTGAATTTTTGGTCATGGCTGCAACCTTGCTTGAGATAAAATCCCGAATGCTTCTTCCAAACCCCAAAAAGGATGATAACTGCGGTGATACATTAGATCCCAGGGAAGAGCTCATCCAGAAGCTTATTGAATATAAAAAGTATAAAGAAGCTTCTCTCGAATTAAAAGACAAGCTGTTCATTTACTCCAAAATCTTCTATAAAACTCCAGAACCTGTTGAAGGCTACCTGGATGATACAATCATAATATCAAACGTCTCTTTGGACATGCTTTATTTCAGCTTTAGAAACATACTTCTAAAAAATGAGTCAAAGAAAAAGAATAATTTTAGAGAAATATACAGAGAAGTCATAACCATTGAAGATAAAATAAAGCTTATAAACAAGCTGCTTACAAACAAGCCTTCATTTTACTTTGACGACTTGTTTGTAAGCTGTTATAACAAATATGAAGTTATCGTCACCTTTCTGGCAATGCTTGAGCTGCTAAAAAGGAAAAGCCTTTATATAGAACAGGAAAAGAACTACGCAAGAATACTTATTAAAAGAAGAACAAGGGGTTTATGAAGGGACTGATCTTGAGATGGATATAAAAGAAATTAAATCGATCGTTGAAGCTCTTTTATTTGTATCAGGGGATGCTGTACCTATTAAGGACATATCCGATATCATTAATGTTGACGAGACTACTCTACGCAGAATTGTGAATCAAATGACAGACAGCTTTACGGAAGACAACAGGGGAATACAGATAATTGAAGTAAATGACTGCTATCAGCTTTGTACAAAACCGGAGCATTTCGAATATATCGAAAAGCTGCTCAAGCCTCAGAACCGTCAAGGGCTTTCTCAGGCATCCATTGAAACCCTCTCAATAGTTGCATACAGACAGCCTATAACAAAGTCACAGATTGACTATATCAGAGGAGTAAAGTCTGAGAGCTGCATATTAACGTTGATAGAAAAAGAGCTTATAGTAGAGGTTGGAAGGATGGAAGGCCCGGGCAGACCGATATTGTATGGAACTACCAGCAGTTTTCTAAAGCTGTTCGGACTTAGATCCCTGGGGGAACTACCGGCTCTGAAGGAGCCCGCAGAAGAAACAGGGGCATAAAACTCACCCAAATACATCAAAAGATGTATTTTTTTTATATTATAGGAAATTATAATTTCTTATAGTGTAAAAAAAATTAATTAAATGCCTGCGCTGAAATTTCCTTCGGAAAAAGCCCATGGCTTGCAAAGATAGAAGAAACATAGGGAGGGAATAATATGCCTTATATTTTGCCCGTATTACTTGTTATTGCATTAATTGTATTGTTCCTGCTTTATGTAATACCCATAGTCACCAGCATTGATGCAAGCAAGGAAATAGAAAATAATAAGCTGTCCATAGTAATAGGGACCACATACGGACTGTTAAGGCTAAGGACGGAGATACCCCTCACGGTAGCTTTTAAAGACGGAAGGATCCTTTTGGATTATAAAACCAAGGAGGTAGGCAAAAAAAAGAACATACTGATGGAAGCCTTTACAAAACTATTAAGTAAGAAGGAAGATGAAAGCCTTTATAATACATATAAAAAGAATAAACACAGAGTAATCGTTTTTATGGATTATATAATGGATAAATTAAAAATCAGCAGCTTGAATTTTAATGTAAAAATGGGGACGGGGGATGCAGCCTTAACGGGAATTTTATATGGTACGATCTGGATTGCTATTGGCAGTATAATGACTTTTATAGGAAACAACCTTAATCCGGAAAGGCCCAATATAGTTGTTGTGCCGATATTCGGCGAAGCCCAGCTGAGCATTGATTTTAACTGCATAATTAGTATAAAATTAGGCCATATTATATATGCGGAAATTAAAGCATTATCCGGGTCAAAACCCGCAGATTAAAGTAGAATTTCATAAATTCGGGAGGGTATATCAAAATTGGATCAGCCAGTAGAAAGCCTAATGAAAACTACTATGGAAAATATTAAGAACATGATAGATGTAAACACGGTAATAGGTGATGCGGTAGAGACAAAGGACGGTACAGTGATTGTACCTGTATCAAGAGTATGCTTCGCTTTTGTAGCCGGAGGAGGTGAGTATGGGGGGGCCTCCGATAAGGAAGAGGAAAACACCCCGAAATATCCCTTTGCCGGGGGAAGCGGAGCAGGTGTAACTGTTCAGCCTATCGGGTTTCTTGCTACTGTCAAAGGCCAGTTGAAAGTAATACCGGTCAGGTATGGCAGCGCAGCAGACAGGATAGTCGATATGGTGCCCGAGTTGATAAACAATATTGAGTGCTATCTGGAAAAGAAAAAGAGTTCAAGTGAAGATATAAATGAGTTATAGGAAGGTGCAATACTCCTTCCTATAATTTTTTAAAAGCACTATATTTTTCGCACTAAACATTTTTAAATTCATATTTATATAATTTGCGGCGAATAAACACTAATGTAGATTTGTTTCAATCCAAAAAATCGAGGTAACAGAAATCTTTTTCACGACATATATATATATTCTATTGATATATTTGTTATAATTATTACATGAATACTATGTTAAGGGTAGTAAATATTCAATATTTCCTATTGGGGGTGACTGAATGGAATTAAAAGCTGCAGTAGATCTTATTTGGGAAAATAGAAAATATGCCACCGATGATCCCAAAGAAGTCCTTAGTCATCTGAATGAAGAAGTAGCGGAATCGCTGAAAGCCCTACTCAGGGGTGAGGAGGAAAGGGCAAAACATGAGCTTGAGGATGCGCTTTCGTGTTTATTTATTGCATTGAAGGTAATGGGAGTTGATATCGAAGGGGCTATAGACAGACAAATTGTTCAAATGAAGAAAAGAAATGAAAAATGGATGATTTTTAAGAAAGACAAAGTAGAGATTTATGTAGAAGGAGTATTAAAAGGCGGATGGTCGGTTTGGGGGGTAGATGATGAAAAAGAAGCTCTTAAGATCGCAAAAGAATTTGGCTGTAAAATAATCAAGGAATGATTATATAATACTATCATACTGTCAATAATAGATACGATTGAAATATTCAGTTATTTGCTGACGTACTCTATATTGCATTGACGGGGTGATATTATAAAAAAGAGAATAGTATTATTAATACATGTGCTGATTATCATTATATCCGTTTTCTCAGTGGTTTCAGGAGGGCAGGACACCTGTGCCCGTGCCTCTGTTGTAATGGATGTCGATTCAGGAAGAATAATATATTCAAAAAACATGAACGAAAAGCTGGCTATGGCTAGCACTACAAAAATTATGACAACACTTGTTGCAATAGAAAGCGGAAGGTTGGAAGAGACTGTTACCGTCAGCAGGAATGCCTCCCATACTGAAGGGTCCTCCATTTACTTGCGAGAAGGCGAGAAGCATACTTTAGATGATCTGTTATATGCAATAATGTTACGTTCGGGAAACGATGCCGCAGTTGCTGTAGCGGAACATATCGGCGGCACTGTTTCCGGCTTTGCCGGGATGATGAACCGCAAAGCTATAGAGATTGGTGCTGTAAACACACAATTTATGAATCCCCACGGTCTCGACACCCCAGGGCATTATACAACTGCCAGGGATCTAGCTTTGATCACTGCTTATGCATTAAGGAATCCAAAATTTTCTGATGTTGTACGAAGCAGAAAAAAGACCATCGAAGGGCCTCCTGATGAGAATTGGGACAGAGTAATGATAAACAAAAATAAAATGTTATGGGAGTTTGACGGGGGAGACGGGGTCAAAACGGGTTTTACAAAAAAAGCGGGACGGTGCCTGGTGTCCTCCGCTGCAAGAGACGGAATGCGGCTGGTTTGTGTTGTATTGAATTGCGGTCCTATGTGGAATGATTCCTCAGCACTTCTAGAATACGGGTTTAAAAACTATTCAAACATTAAGGTAGTAGATAAAGAAAAGGTTTATAAAATAGTCCGAGTCAAAAATGGAAAAGAAAAATATGCCGAAGTAAAACCATCGGAGGATTTTTCACTGGCTTTACGCAAGGATGGAACAGAAGAGATAAAACTAAATTTAAAAAACATTGAGGGGGCACATGCTCCTTTAAGTAAAGGCGATTATGCCGGAAGTCTGGAGATATTTTTTGACAACACACTTCTAAAAACCGTTAAACTGCAGTATACCAAAAGTATTGAATCCAGCAATCCTTTTTTCTATCTGAAAAAAATTCTAAGGGGTTACTTTGCAGACGTGAATTAGGAAAAAGTTTCTCCTTTGGAAAAATAATGTTGAAGCTTATAAAAAATACCTTTGTAATGTTAGGTTATTTAAAACTTGACATATCTCAGATTTTTACTGATTATCTCTATACAAAAGATCATAAGGGTCAATATTCTATGTCAGGAGTTGGGGGAAATGCTGGAAAGGCTACAAAAAGTAATGGCAAAGTACGGAGTGGCATCCAGGCGGAAATGTGAAGAACTGATCGCTGAGGGAAAGGTAAAGGTCAATGGCTCTTTAATCAAGGAACAAGGTTATAAAGTTGACAGTGAAAGGGATACAATTAAGGTAGACGGGAAAATACTTAAAAAAAGTGAGAATAAGATTTATGTTTTATTAAATAAGCCGGTGGGATATATTACCAGCACCAGGGACCAGTTTGGAAGACCCGCAGTGACTGATCTGCTTAAAGAAATAGGTATCAGAGTATTTCCTGTTGGACGACTTGACTATGATTCTGAGGGTCTGATAATTCTGACAAATGACGGTGAACTTGCAAATATAATCATGCATCCAAAATATAATGTAGAAAAAACGTATAGAGCACTAGTCCGCGGAAAAATATGCAAAGATGATATACTCAGATTTAATAAGGGTATTACAATAGACAGCTATACAACCTCACCGGCTGATTTAAAAATAATAGGATCTTCAGGAGAAAACAGCATTGTGGACATCACAATTCATGAGGGCAGAAACAGACAGGTCAGAAAAATGTGTGCTTCCATTGGACATAAGGTTATAAGGCTAAAGCGTATTAGAATAGGAAAAATAAAGCTTGGCGGTCTAAAAACCGGCGAATGGAGATATCTCAACGAATCAGAAAAAGAATATGTAAAGGGGCTGGGGGTTCAAGATGCTGAAAATTAGGAAAATAGTACCGGAGGATATTGAATTTATTATTGATATCAATTCGGAGAGTAGGTTCACGGGAGACAAGCTTTTATCAAACATTGGTAACTTTCTCGTATGTGAAATTGATGGTGTAAAAAGTGGCTGCGGCTGTATTGCATTGTCCAGTGATAATGGATTTATTAGCTGGGTAACAGTAAAGGCGGGCTACAGAAGGCAAAGGTATGGGGATGCGATAGTTAGGGCACTGCTTAACATTGCCGATTTGAGGGGTATAAAAAAAGTATATGGGACAGGAATTTGCGGGAGCTTTCTTATATCAATGGGTTTTGAAAAGCAATGCAACAGAATCGTTATAAATGAGATTAAAAAGGTGTTCGGGGATAATAGTATTTCTGAATATTACGGGGTGTCATTAATAGGATATTTTAAGCATTGTTTTTGAGTCCAACAAAATAATTTTGCAGGATATCTTTCTTTTTTTTGAAAAGTGTGTTATATATAGAATTGTTAAAATAAATTGGGATAAATGTTTTCAAAACAATTATTTAGGGGAGGGCGGTTATATGGCAAAGATAAAAATTACCGAAACTGCACTGAGGGATGGGCACCAGTCTCTTATTGCCACAAGGATGAGAACGGACGAAATGCTGCCGATCATTGAGCTTATGGATAAGGTAGGGTATCATTCTTTGGAAATGTGGGGAGGAGCTACTTTTGATACATGCCTCAGATTTCTTGACGAAGATCCATGGGAAAGAATCCGGATGATAAAGACAAAACTTAAAAATACAAAACTGCAGATGCTTCTTAGGGGACAAAACATATTAGGATACAAGAATTACTCGGATGATATTGTTGAAGAGTTTGTTAGGCTTTCATTAAAGAACGGAATAGATATAATCAGAATATTTGATGCTCTGAACGACCTCAGAAATATTGAAACGGCTGTAAAAGCGACTAAAAAGTACGGCGGCCATGCTCAAGGCACCGTTGTTTACACAATAAGCCCTGTTCATAATATTGAGCTTTATGTAGAGCTCTCAAAGAAAGTACAGGAAATGGGCTGTGATTCCCTTTGCATAAAAGATATGTCCGGTATTCTTACCCCTTATTATGGATATGAGCTGATAAAGGCATTAAAGAAAAATATCAGCATTCCGATACAGCTTCATACACATTTTACCAGCGGAATGACCGATATGACATACTTAAAAGCCATAGAAGCCGGGGTAGATATCGTCGATACCGCAATATCACCTTTTGGGCTCGGAACGTCTCAGCCAGCTACGGAACCAATAGTAGCAACCCTTAAGGGCACCGAATACGATACGGGTCTTGACCTGGATTTGCTGTGCGAAATTGCCGACCACTTCAGAAAAGTTAAAGAAAAATATGTAGCTAACGGGCTTCTGAATCAGGATGTGTTTAATGTAGATACTAACGTCCTCTCATATCAGATACCCGGAGGAATGCTGTCCAATCTTATGTCACAGCTAAAGCAAGCAAATTCAATGGACAAATACGGAGAAGTGCTAAAAGAGGTTCCCAGGGTTAGGGAAGATCTGGGATATCCTCCTCTTGTAACACCTTCCAGCCAGTTTGTAGGGACCCAAGCTGTATTCAACGTTATTTCGGGAAGTAGGTACAAGATGATACCTAACGAAATAAAGGAGTATGTCAAAGGAAAATATGGGAAACCCAGTGTCCCCATTTCCAAGGAAATAAGGGAAAAAATTATAGGGGACGAAGAGGTGATAACCTGCAGGCCGGCTGACCTAATAGAACCTCAGCTTAGTTTTATGAAAGAAGAAATGAAGGAGTATTACGAACAAGAAGAGGATGTATTGAGCTATGCCCTTTTTCCTCAAGTCGCCCTTAAGTATTTTAAAGACAGGCAGGCAAAAAAATATGGCATAGACAGCGGTCTTGTCAGTAAAGCCGACAAGACTTATCCCGTATAAATCAATTATAAGGGCTGTTGTTATTACCTTTTACACAACAGCCTTTATGCTTTAGTCAGCAGTGCTTATGTAAATATATATAATTATTCCTGTTAGAATAAAAAGCTATTACTTTTACGGTTGAGTTATCCTGGATCCTTTTGCCGCATTTAAGGCATACATAATTGCTTTTCAACAATTTGTCATAGTATGTATCAACATTTATGCCGCTGAATTTTTGCCAGCTTTTCCAGCCGGTTTTGCAAAGCTTTACGCGGTTTTCATAATCTGCATACACCCACTTTAATAGTCTGTGAAAATGAAAGGGATGTTTTGTGTACGATATAAAATCCTTTGGCAAGCCCAGGGAAATTGCGTAATTCTCAAAGGTTTTCTCGATTAATGATTGAAGCGGTTCTTCAATTTTAGATTTGAAAAAATAATAATTCTCGTGACCCAGGTACCGGCTTGTATCCTCAAACATATAACCCTGGCAGATGAGTATCTTTTCTTCTTTTTTTACTGAAAGCTTTTTCAATGCATTCTTAACTATCAATGTAGTATAATAAATATATATTTTACTCTTAAAGTTACATTCATTATACAATTGAACCGGGAGTATCTCGTATAAATACTCTCCCGTTTCCTTTCTCAAGACCCCGATACAGGTTCCACCCACGAGGCTGCCGCTTCCTGCATCATCAATTTGTATCATTTTATCACCTGCGCTGCACAAACTGACCCTATTATATGCAGTTGGTACAGTTATTAACCACCACATTAACACAAGGAGGATGCCTATGCTGAACATTCTGATTTCCAACGATGACGGAATACACTCCAATGGATTATACAAATTAGCGAAAGGAATCTCCAGATTGGGAAAAGTCACAGTTGTTGCTCCGGATAAGGAACAAAGCGCCATCGGACATGCTATTACCATACATCAGCCCTTGAGATGCAGGAGGGTCAACTTAAATAATTCAAGCATTGAAGCATATTGGGTAAACGGTACCCCTGCAGATTGCATCAAGATAGGTGTGGAAACAATACTAACAGAAAGGCCGGATTTAATAATATCTGGAATAAATGACGGGGAGAACGTAGGCACGGATATATTATATTCCGGGACTGTATCAGCAGCAATTGAAGGTTCAATATTCGGCATACCTTCAATAGCAGTTTCTTATGCAAAATACGGCGAAACAGATTTTTCCCTGGCATCAGAGGCTGCCTATGACGTAATTAAAAGGATTCTGGAGCTGGCCGGCGGAACAGGGATATTACTGAATATTAACATCCCCGAAATAAAGAATAAAAGTGAACTGAAGGGAATAAAAATAACCAGATTAGGAGTCAAGAAATATAAAAATAGCTTTAAGGAATTCAAGGATCCCCGAGGGAACAGTTATTATTGGCTTGCCGGGGACCTTGTCAATAATAAAATAGAGGAGGATACGGATATTTATGCCGTGAGAAACGGGTTTATATCAATAACTCCCTTGAATATTGACCTTACGGGTTACAAAGAAATTGGCATTCTTGAATCCTGGGGAATCATGCAGAATTATCATCCCTGACTTATTTTCCAATACCAATTATTTGCTATACTTGTTGCATTAAGTTATATAATACTATATACTAAAAATGAATGGAAAGTTGCAAAATTATAGTATGTACCGAGAAATGAAGTTAAAATTGCATCTCATTTGATTATTTTGGAGGTCGGGAATATGGAAAGGAAGGGCGTTATGACTGGAGAAATTGCTAACGAGAAAGTTGTAATCAATTCTGCGTGGTGTAAGGGCTGTGGCATTTGTGTAGCCTTTTGTCCTACCAAATCTTTGGCACTGGAAAATGAAAAAGTAGTAATGATCGACGTTGATAAGTGTACACAATGTGGAATGTGCGAACTAAGATGTCCTGATTATGCTATATATTTGGGGAGGAAGAAAAATGAAAAGCAAGGTTAGGTTAATGCAGGGAAACGAAGCTTGCGTTGAAGGAGCAATTGTCGCCGGAATGAAATTTTATGCCGGGTACCCAATAACACCATCCACAGAGATAGCTGAGTTATCAGCTGAAAAGCTTCCCTTGACAGGAGGGAAATTCATACAGATGGAAGATGAAATAGGGGGTATGGCAGCTGTAATCGGAGCTTCCCTTACCGGTACAAAGAGCATGACCGCAACAAGCGGGCCCGGATTTTCCCTTAAACAGGAGAATATAGGCTATGCTGCAATTGCAGAAGTGCCTTGCGTAATTGTTGATGTTCAAAGAGGAGGCCCAAGCACAGGCATGCCCACATCTCCGGCACAGGGAGATATTATGCAGGCCCGCTGGGGTTCCCACGGAGATAGTCCTACAATTGCCCTGACACCATCATCAGTCAGGGAGACTTTTGACCTTACAATCAAAGCTTTTAATATGGCAGAGAAATACAGAACACCTGTAATTCTCCTTATGGATGAAGTAATCGGGCACATGAGGGAAAAGGTTCAACTGCCTGACCCTTCAGAAATAGAAATTATCGACAGAAAGAAACCAAGCTGCACCTGTGATTATTTACCATATAGGCCGGAAGAGGATCTAATACCACCCATGGCAGATTTTTGCACTGGATACAGGTATCATGTTACAGGTCTTATACACGACGAAACGGGCTTTCCAAGCAACAGCACGGCAGTGGCTGACAAGCTGGTGAGAAGGCTTTCAAATAAAATAGAAATGCACAAGGAAGAAATATGGATGTGGGAAGAAGATAACACTGAAGATGCGGATATTATTATATTGGCATACGGCTGTGTTGCCCGATCTGCAAAATCAGCACTTAAGACTCTACGAAAAAAAGGTGTAAAAGTGGGTTTATTCAGACCTATTACAATTTGGCCATTTCCGGAAAATAGACTGAAGGAATTAGCACAAACGGCAAAAATGATCGTTGTTCCGGAAATGAATTTAGGGCAGTTAGTCCTTGAAGTCGAAAGGGTATGCAACAATATAGTCAGAGTCGAAAGAATAAACAAGGTCAGCTGTGAAATCATTTATCCTGATGAAATAATCAGGAAGATTGAGGAGGTAATTTAAATGCCAAGCGCTTTGATTGAGAAATATTACAGGACTGACAAGCTTCCCCAGATATGGTGCCCGGGCTGCGGCCACGGAATAATTACAAGAGCTATCGCATCGGCTATAGACAAGGCCGGGCTTGATAAAAATAATGTCTGTATTGTTTCCGGAATAGGATGTTCATCCAGAGCACCGGGATATCTTGATTTTAATACCCTCCACACAACACACGGGCGCGCTTTGGCTTTTGCAACAGGCATAAAAATGGCAAGACCTGAAGTTAAAGTAATAGTCATAACTGGTGATGGAGATGCGACCGCTATAGGAGGCAATCATCTGATACATGCATGCAGAAGGAATATTGGTCTAACCACAATAGTATATAACAACAATATCTATGGAATGACAGGGGGGCAGTATTCTCCCACCACTCCCAAGTTTGATAAGGGCACTACAGCTCCCTATGGTAATATTGATAAAGCTTTTGACATATGCAACCTTGCAGCTTCAGCAGGGGCCACATACGTAGGAAGGGCGACATCATATCATGCAAACCTTTTGACATCTCTGGTACAAAATGCCTTGAATAACGACGGTTTTTCCTTAATTGAAGCAATAAGTGTCTGCCCTACATATTACGGACGAAAGAATAAAAAAGGTAGCGCAGTTGATATGATGGAGTGGCAGAAAAACAATGCAGTTAATATCTCTGCAGCAACAAAACTATCTCCCGAGGCTCTTGAAGGCAAATTCCTTATCGGTGAATTCAAGAACAGTCCCGAACCTGAGTACACAGGTGAATATATGAAGATAATAGAAAAGTTGAAAAAGGAGGGACAATAATGGAAAGAATAGAGATTAGACTTAGTGGTTCCGGTGGACAAGGCCTTCTTTTGGCAGGAATAATACTTGCAGAAGGTGCAATAAATGACGGAAAAAACTCTGTTCAGACCCAGTCTTACGGTCCTGAAGCAAGGGGCGGTGCCAGCAAAGCAGAAGTAATAATTTCTGACGAAGATATTGATTTCCCAAAAATTATTAACTGCGGTATACTGTTGTCTCTTACTCAAAAATCTTATGATCAATACAGTCCTGATCTTGAAGAAAATGGCATATTGATAGTTGACGATTCCGTCAAGCTTGGGAATGTCGAGAATAAAAAAGTATATAGTGTTCCAATATTGGACACATCTGTCGATGTGTTGAAAAAGCCCATGGTTGCCAATATAGTTGCTCTTGGGGCCCTTATTGAGATAACAAAAGCAATATCAAAGGACTCATTGCAAAAAGCTGTTTTGGACAGAGTTCCCAAAGGGACTGAGGATCTTAACAGGAAGGCTCTCTCCATAGGGTATGAAATTGCCGGGAAGCTTATGAAATAATGGAGATTTATAATATGAGTGAAAAAATCAATTTAATGAAAGTTGTTCAGGCAAGCTTCCATAGGTTAAGCAAGGGACAAAAGCTGATAGCGCAATACATAATGAGTAACTATGATAAGGCTGCTTTTATGACTGCTGCCAGGCTTGGTGAAAAGGTAGGGGTTAGTGAATCAACAGTTGTCAGGTTTGCAAATGCTATTGGCTATGAGGGATATCCCCAGCTTCAGAAACAACTTCAGGAAATGGTTAAAAATAAGCTCACTACTGTTCAAAGGATCGAAATGACTTCAGGCTATTCAAGCATTGACAGTGTGCTGAAGAATATACTGAAATCGGATATAGAGAACATAAGGTCCACAATAGATGAAATAGATGAAAGAAGCTTTGATCAGGCAGTAAAAGGCATCTCCGATGCAAAAAGCATATATATAATTGGTTTGAGAAGCTCTATTGTCCTTTCGGAATTCCTTGGCTTTTATTTAAACTTTATTAGGGATAACATTCATATTGTAACTTATACTATCGGAGACATCTTTGAACAACTGTTCAGGATAGGAAAAGAAGATCTTGTTATTGCGATGGGATTTCCTAGATATTCCTCGAAGACTGTCAAGGCTTTAGGATATGCAAAGTCCAGAGGTGCAAAGACTGTTGTTATAACAGACAGCATGTTATCCCCTCTCTGTAACTATGGGGACAACATACTTATTGCAAAGAGCAACATGGAGTCGTTTCTAGACTCGATAGTAGCTCCTATGAGTGTATTAAATGCACTTATCGTAGCTGTCGGAATTAATGAAAAACAAAAAATATCCGCCTCCTTCGCCAGGCTGGAGGAAATATGGGACAAATACAACATATTCTCTGCTGATAAGGACGAATAGCAGAAGGGGTGCCGAAAGGCACCCTTTTCATAGTGCTAGACCTGATGGATCAATGCAATCCTTATCTGATTTACCAATGTCGGTAAAGTTTTGGAAAACAATCTTTTGAAAGTCGGCATTGAAACACCGGAGCAATTGCGGAGCCTTGGAGCTGATGTCCACCCTAAAATGTAAAGCTTGCGATTTTTGTTGCGTAAAAAGCACATGGGTAAATGCACAAGAATATGAAAGGGAGCCTGATCCATTTGAGATACGATACGATTGTTGTCGGGGGCGGACCTGCAGGAATGATTGCTGCAGGCAGAGCTGCCTCCAGGAGTAAAAAGATATTATTAGTTGAAAAGAACGAGAAGCTGGGCAAAAAGCTTTTTATTACAGGAAAAGGGCGCTGTAATATAACCAACTCAGCAGACTTTGACGAATTCATGAAAAATATACCCAGGAATTCTAAATTTCTTTACAGTTCATTTAACAGCTTTTCCAATAATGACCTCATAGGATTTTTTAATTCTCTGGGCCTTGAAACCAAAATTGAAAGAGGCAACAGGGTTTATCCTGCATCTGACAAGTCAAGTGATGTAATAAAGGCATTAATAAAATATTTGCATAAGTATAATGTCGAAGTAATGCTAAATAGCGGGATCACTGATATTATTGTCAAGGATGAGGCTGTGCAGGGGGTCATTCTTGATGGGGGGCAGGTTTTGGAAAGCAGCTCGGTCATTATTTGCACGGGGGGATTGTCATATCCGCAAACAGGTTCAACAGGGGACGGGTATAAATTTGCTGAAAAGGCAGGGCACAGCATAATCGAACTTTTACCGTCACTGGTACCTTTAGTGTCAAAGGATACATTTGTTAAGGACCTTCAGGGTCTATCCCTGAAAAATATTTCGATAAAGGCCTATTCCGATGGAAAACTGCTTTATAAGGACTTCGGGGAAATGCTGTTTACCCACTATGGGCTTTCGGGACCAGTAATACTTTCCGTCAGTTTTTATATTTCTGATCAACTCAGGAAAATGACAGATATAAAAATAAGTATCGATCTCAAACCGGCGCTTTCCGAAGAAGATCTTGACAAAAGAATAATTCGCGATTTTATTAAAAATGCCAACAAGCAATTCAAGAACTCTTTAGATGAGCTGCTACCCAAGAAACTAATCCCCGTAATTATTTCTCTAACAGAAATAGATGAGACCAAAGAAGTTAACCTGATTACAAAACAGGAGAGACACAAATTAGTGAAGCTCCTTAAGGGCTTTACCGTATCTGTTTCCGGAACAAGACCTATAGAGGAAGCCATAGTGACTTCAGGGGGTGTAAACCTGAAAGAAATAAACCCCAGGACAATGGAATCAAAAATCGTGAAAGGTTTGTATTTTGCAGGTGAGGTCATTGATTTAAATGCCTTTACCGGAGGATTCAATCTTCAAATGGCATTTTCCACGGGCTATGCAGCAGGTTCTTATGTATAATTGAATAAATCTCTCCCCAAAAAGGAATTATCTATATAAAGATAATTAATGCAAGGGAGGAATAAAATTGAATAATAGCTTCCGCAGCTGGTGGGAAAGAGCCGATATGCTAATAATAAGAATCCTGACTTTTCTATTTGCGGTTCTCATGGTCTCCCAGGCTTTACTCATTAATAATGCGACCAAAGGCTTCATTAGCAGAGCCGATAAACTGGAAGGTAAGTCAGTGGCTGAAAGCCAACTGATAATCAATAAAGGGGAGGTTGAAATCTGTATAGAGAACCATTCAACCTTAAGACCCCTGATTTTTTTTATCAATGGAGATGCAATTGTGACACCTAGAGGCAAGTCAATTAAGATAGAAGTAAAAAACGGCGATATTGTAGAGGTAAGCGGCGCCGGACTGTCGGATACAGCAATACTGAAAGTTACCTCGGCATCAGACAATATAGTTGTACCTGAACCGGGGAAAATCATATACGTCAGCAATAACCTTGCTATGATTGACCGCATCAGATTAAAGCAGTAAAGGATGATTATCTGCATTATATTAATTAACTATACATTTGCTGTAAACTATATATCTTTTATTTTGTGCGGCGCTCTGGTAAAATATTATATGTTAATGAATTTTTGGATATTAATGCCGAATGTCTATCCAATAACGTCATTGCCAATAGAACAATATATTTGGGAGGTGTCTGTTCTGGATAATATAATAATAGCCATAGATGGCCCTGCGGGTGCCGGCAAAAGTACCATAGCAAAAATGCTTGCGAAGGAGGAAGACTACACTTACATTGACTCAGGGGCAATGTATAGGGCAATTACGCTTAAGGTCCTCATGGAGAATATCCCTTTGGAAAGAGTAGATATTATTATTGATATAACAGGAAAAACTGAAATAGACTTTTTGAATAACAGTACATATCTTGATGGAAAAATTGTTGATGTAGAAATCAGGGAGGAGAAAGTTAATAAGAATGTATCCTACATTTCTGCAATACCTGAAGTAAGAAGGATCATGGTAGCACTCCAAAGAAAAATTTCCGAAAACAGGAACGTTGTAATGGATGGTCGTGATATAGGCACAGTCGTTTTCCCTATGGCCGATATAAAATTATTCATAACAGCCTCCGTCGAAGAAAGGGCAATGAGAAGGTACACGGAAATGAGGCAAAAGGGTTATGATGCTGAAATCAAGGATATCAAATCACAAATCATAATCAGGGATAACATTGACTCAACGAGAAGCGATTCTCCACTTAAAGCCGCCGAGGACTCAATTATTATAGATACAACTGGGAAAAACATAGAAGAAGTGTTCAATGAGGTTGTTTCTATTGTAAGATCTAAAGGGGGAGGAATCAATGTTTTATAGGTTTGCCAGAGCATTGCTTATACCAATATTCCGGATCCTTTATAATTATAAGGTGACTGGACTCGAAAACATGCCTAAGGACGGTGCTTATATTGTATGTTCTAATCATATAAGTGCAATAGATCCCATACTTGTAGGCTTGGCAATTCCTTACAGGATGTATTTTATGGCAAAAGTTGAATTATTTTCAAACAGATTTGTTAGTGCATTAATGCGGGGATTAGGGGTTTTTCCCATAAAGAGGGGTGAGCCTGATATAAAAGGAATCAAAACAGCGCTTAAAATATTGAATAATGGAGAAATACTAGCACTTTTTCCAGAGGGGACCAGAAACAGGACCGGTGACATAATGGCTGAGCCTGGAATCGCAATGATAGCAATCAGATCCAAGGTGCCCGTTGTGCCGGTAGCAATAATCAGCAGCTACAAATTTTTTAAGAAAACAGATATTGTTGTAGGGAAGCCCATTGAATTGATAGAGCACTACGGCAAAAAACTATTAAATGAAGAGTACATAAAAATAAGCTATGGCATTATGGGTAAAATATATGATCTAAATGTTTTGCACTAAACATTTCCCAAATTCATATGTCGTGAAAAGTGCATTGTTTTAGCACAATATCAAACATCAATTCATATTGTAATGATAAACCTTTTTCACGACATATATGAAAAGGAATGATAAAAATGGAAATAATACTTGATGAAAATGCCGGCTTTTGTTTCGGAGTCAAAAATGCTGTGGATAAAGCCTTTATAGAAGCAGGAAAAAGGATGAGCAAAAATATTTATACTTACGGTCCTCTCATACATAACAGGCAGGTGATCGAAAAGCTTGCTGAGCAGGGTATTTGTCCTATTGAAGATATTGAGTCAATAAATAATGAAGATGTTGAATTCATAATCCGCTCTCATGGAATTGCAGAGGAGAAGTACAGGCAATTTGAAGAAAAAGGATTGAAATACTTAGATTGTACTTGCCCCTATGTATCGGCAATCCATAAAAAGGTGAAAGACTACTACCAAATGGGATATAAAATTTTTATTGCAGGGGATAAAACTCATCCTGAAGTAATAGGGACCAATGGGTGGTGTGATTATTCCGCGCACATACTTGAGAATGAAATAACAGTAGACAAACTTCCTATTTATGATAAAATATGTTTAGTTGCACAAACTACAATTACAAAAAAAATATGGAACAGAGTTGTGGATGCCGTTCAAAAAAAATATAAAAACGCAATCATATTTAATACAATTTGCGACGCAACAGAGAAGAGGCAAAGTTCGGCCGAACAGCTTTCAAAAGCTGTCGATTGCATGATTGTTATTGGAAGTGCCGAGAGCTCCAATACGAATAAGCTTTATGACATATGCAAAAACAACTGCAAAAACACTTACTTTGTTGAAAATGCAGAGAATTTGCCTGCGAGTGAGTTTATGGGACACAAGAGAATTGGTATTACAGCGGGTGCATCCACACCTGATTGGGTAATTAAGGAGGTTATTAAAAAAATGCAGGAGATTAATGACAACGTGATGGAGGATCAGGAGGGTACCGCAGTCAACTCGGATAAGAATTCTGATATTGAGAGCATAGAAGCTGAAGCAGATATAATGACCGATAATCATGGGGATACAACAGTTGAAGCAGTCACTGATACAGATAGTAATGATTCCTCGGCAGATTCCGGCAGCATTGATTCTGCTGGTCATGCGGGTGAGGTTGTTGAAGTAGATAGTGATTCAGATGATCATGAAAATATGATGAAACAATATGAAAAAACCTTGAGAAGTGTTTATTCGGGGGATATAGTAAAAGGAAAGGTTATTATGGTTACAGAGGACGAGATAATGGTCAATATAGGACATAAGTCTGATGGAATCATAAAAAAGGAAGATTACAGCTGGGAACCAGACATAAACCTCAAAGAACTGGTCAGTGTCGACGATGAGGTGGAAGTAGTCGTCGTTAATATAAATGATGGTGAAGGAAATATAGTGCTTTCAAAGAAGCTTTTTGACATAGAAAAGAATTGGATTATAATCGAAGCAGCATTTAACGAAAACACTCCCGTCGAAGGACTTGTCAAAGAAACGGTTAAAGGGGGCGCAATCGTCGAAATTATGGGAATAAGGGCATTTATGCCGGCATCCCAGTTTGATATTGTATTTTTAGAGGATCTCAGCAATTACGTTAATACCAAAGTAACAGTCAGTATAATAGAGTTTATCCGTGAAAAAGGGAAGATTATAGTATCAAGAAAAGCACTCCTCAAAAAAGAAAAGGAAATAAAGGCAAAGGCACTATGGGAGAGCATCGAAGCCGGCCAGAGGCTTACAGGCGAAGTAAAGAGACTTACTGATTTCGGAGCATTTGTAGATATTGGCGGGGCAGATGGCCTGGTTCATATTTCCGAACTTTCCTGGTCAAGAGTAAAACACCCGTCAGAAGTTGTAAAGCCGGGCGATAATGTCGAGGTAGAAGTATTAAATGTTGACAAAGAAAAAGGGAAAATTTCCCTTGGACTTAAGCAAACAATGCCTGAGCCGTGGTCCGCAGCCGGGGATAAGTACCATGTCGGAGATGTAGTTAAAGTAAAGATATTGAGATTTTCTAACTTTGGTGCATTTGTAGAACTGGAACCGGGAGTGGATGGGCTTGTCCACATTTCTCAGATATCTGATAAAAGAATTGCAAAACCTGCAGATGTGTTAAACATTGGAGATATGGTAAATGCAAAAATAATAGACATCAAACTTGAAGAAAAGAAAATTAGCCTCAGTATCAAAGAGCTTATTGAGACAACTGAAGAGTAGACATACTGAAGAATTAATATATTTAAGTTGTTGACGTACTTAAGATATTGGATGATGTATATAAAAAATGCAGTGTAAATCACTGCATTTTTTTATTCCTGTTCGCCTCTCTTATAAAAGAATGCCTTTACCGGCATCAGCTTATACCTTTGGGGAAGTATAACCTGCTCGGTGCTGCCCACAAATAAAACTCCGCTGTTGTTCAAGGATTCCCTGAACTTCTGGTACATAAGCACTTTTGCCTCTTCTGTAAAATAGATCATAACGTTCCTGCATACAATAAGATCACATTTTACCGGGTACTTGTCCTCTAATAGGTTATGGTGCCTAAATTCTATACAATTCTTTATCTTGTCGCTGATTCTATATCTTTCTCCTTCCTTTATGAAGTAAGTAGATTTGAAGTCGTTTGGAAGGTTCTCAAGGCTCTTTAGGGAATACAAGCCTATTTTTGCTTTTTCTATTGCATCATCATCTATATCTGTAGCAAATATTTTTATATTGCTAATATCCATGAATCTGCTCATCATCATGGCGAGGGAATAGGGCTCCTCTCCTGTAGAGCATGCAGCACTCCATATTTTGGGCCTCTTATTCAGTTTAATGATTTCGGGCATTATTTCCTTTTCAAGTATCTCCCATTGTGTAGGGTTCCTATAGAATTCGGATACATTTATTGTCAGAAAGTTAATAAATTCGTTATATAGGTCCGAATCCTGCGCCAATGCTTTGAAATAGATGTTGTAATCATCATAATTATTCCGGCAAATCAGAGAGTCAATCCTTCTTTTCATCTGCCGTTCCTTGTAACAGGAAAGGTTGATACCAGTCAGTTTTAATATTTTTGTTTTAAATTCCTCATAATTAGTTAGCATTTTAACACCCCTTACACAACATTCAAACAATGACCTTATAATAAAAAGGCAACTGATATTTCTATGATTCAGCTGTTTTATACATTTAATTCTATCATATAACATAAATAAAAAAAAGTCGTGATATTTATATATCACGAAAATATAATGTAAAGGGGGTCTCAATGTATTTTGTGAGGTCAATATTATTATTGGCAAAACATTAATTTTTATTCATGTATCAGAAAAGATTATATTCACTGCTTTCTTAATTCAATACCAACGGATATATCCCCGATGATCACATATTTATATTGCCACGACAAAATTTTGTATTTACTTATATATCACCAACTCTCAAAATATAATATACTAATGAGAATTTTTATCAACTTGGTTTTTGCCTATGTATTAATTGTCCGGACAATACTTAAACATATGAGTGAGTTTACTGATTGGAGTTGATGCGGGTGAGGATAAAACCGGAAAGTATATACTCTGCGGATATTGATCATAAAAATAGAGCAACACTTGCCGAAGTTTTATGCAATTATGATCTCCAGGTATATTCAATAGATAAAGCAAGAAGTGCCTACAAAATATGTGCAGATAAAGGGGCATTTTGCCTGAAGCGAGTAAGTCATGGGTATGAAAAAGCAAAAAAAAGCTATTATTTGATGAAATACTTAAGGGAAAATGGATGGGATAACATTGCTGAATTTTATTATACAAAGGAAGGTAAGGCTATAGTCAGGCATAAGGGTTCAGCATTCTATATTACCCGTTGGATCGATGGCCGCGAAACAAATTTATCTGAACCGAAAGAGATACTTGCATGCGCTGAACTGCTGGCAGACTTTCACAGTAATGCCAAAGGTTTTGATGCACCTATGAGCCTGAATGTCAAATCCCACGCAAAAAAATGGCGGAAAACCTTTAATAAATGTCTTAATGAATTAAGAAAATTCAGTAAACACATTGATAAACTCTCGATTAAGGCTGAATTCGATTATGAGTACAAGAACAATATTGAATACTTCCTTGAGGAGGCCGAGCTGGCGGTAAAAGTGCTTGACCGCAGTAAATATAACATAATCTCAGAATACTATGCTAATGAAAGATATATATGCCATGACAGCTATTATTATCAAAACATACTGGTTGACAAGAATGGCAAACTCTATCTGGTCGATTTGGAATCCTGTCAAATTGACATGCCGGTAAGTGACCTTGGTAAGTTTATCAGGAGGCTGCTTTCAAGGAAAAAATTCAGATGGGATTTTGACCTATGCAGGAAAATGATTGAAAGCTATTGTAATATAAGGCCTATGTCTGTGGAAGAATACGAAATATTGCTGGCAATGATGATTTTTCCACACAAATTTTGGAAGCTGGGCAAAAAAAGATATATCAAGAACAAGAAATGGAGCGAAGATAAATTTAATAAGAAATTGAAAAGGCTGATCCGTGACAAACAATACAAGAGGGAATTCATTTATTGTTATATGAGTTTCTATAATCTGGGTATGGATAACGGTTCCTGCGGGATTAGTGAAACGTGTACAACTATTCCGGAGCAGCAGGGGCACTTGCAAAGGTAGTTGACAGAGGGCTTATAACAAAGAAGTTTGCAAAGAATAATGATTTACAATACAATGACGAAATAAATCTTGCCGACAAAGTGATAAAGCCATTGAAAAATGCTACAATAGAATTACAGGGAACACCGAAACTTGCTGAATAAGTAAGGGACAAAGTCAGAGCTTACAGAAATGTGCAGAATATATGGTGATACTCACAAAGGACTTATGGCATATTATTAATATCAAAATGCGAAGGAACTGAGATACGATATGAAAAATCAAAAGCTAATAATATTCAACAGGCTGATTAACAGCTCTTACGAATGTATCTCCTTTACAGAGTTTTTAAAGCTTACTATTTTAAGACTCCATGAGCTGGTCATGTACGACAGTGGAATGTTTTTTTGCGGTATCAGCAGAGATTGCAGCTTCTTTAAACCCTATGTCGGAGGAAATGTTGAAGACTATTATAGAAAACAGGGGTTCTCCGACCGGGAGGAATACTTAAAGCAGAATGAAGAAGAATGCGCATTCAATGAAGCCCTTGTCTACAGGGCTCTTGATTTGAAGCACGGCGCAGTATCAGTACGTAACGAACCCCGAAGCAGCTTTCTGACTTCCCAGGAGGATTTCTACATAGCCTGTATGCGGATTGTCTACAAGGGACAGTTCCTGGGTGAAATCTATCTTCACCGGAGCAAGGATAAGCCGGATTTCGACAATGAGGACATGTTCCTCCTCCGTCTGTTGCAGCCCCATATATCTACAGTATTTCATATTATTCACACTGTTACTGCGGTAAAATACCTGGAGACCGACAGCGGAAGGCTGGCAAGAAGAGGTCTGTGCCTCTTAGACATGGAGCTGGCTATTGCAGGGGGAAATGTGACGGGTCTGGAAATGCTGAAAATGTCAACAGTATTCGGTTCCAGTGTTCTCTATCATGTGAAAGAGCTCTGTGAAGATGTGCTGTCGGAATGCAAGGAGGATTCCGGTGCCGCCCTCCGACAGACCTCCATTAAAACAGAAGATGGAATTCTGTCAGTCGATGTTATATTGCTGCGGGAAGAAACACACAAAGGCAATGGGAAATTCTATCTTTCTATGGAGTTCATAGGCGAGGCACAGTTGGTTTCCGAATACAAGTTCAAATTTACCAAGCGGGAAGCAGACATCATTGACGGTATTATATAGGGAAAAAACAATGCTCAGCTGGCCGCTATCCTCAGTCTGTCGGAAAACACAATAAAAACTCATATTCAGAACATATACCGGAAGGTAGGTGCCAACAACCGAACAGAGCTTACTTACATCCTTTTGCTGAATAAATAATAAGTTGTTTAAATAATCACCCACTTGGGTGATATTATTTTGCCTTTATAAGCTGTAAAATTTGCCGTATAAAGCCTATTCAATTGAGAAAGCAAGGAGGTAACAAAATTGGATAAACAAACGCTCCTTTCAACAATTATATCAGGATTTAATCAGCTTGGTATAAATTATAACACCGGACAAAGAGCTGATATCACGATCACTTGTGAGTTTCTGGATGCGGGATGGAGCACCGGAAACAAAAAAATAACCTATGAGGCCTCGATATTTGCCGATGAGACTTCAGGTACTGTATATATGTGGGAGTTTACGAGGGAGAAAGGTTCTGGCATTTCCTTCGGCGGAGACAGCGAAAGCTCTTTTCAAACAGGAACAACACTTTATCGCAAAGTAAAAAGTGTACAGTACAGCCTGGACGGAAAGGCATATGAAACCAGCCTTAATCTGGGAGCTATACCCAAAACCGTAAAGGGGGTGGCTAAAGACCAAGGGTGGAAATTCAAGACTGTATTAAAAAAAGAAAAAGCCTCTTATCCTGCGGACTATACATCTAATTATATGCCAATGCCTTCACAGCCTTCTATGCATGAGGATAAAATGCAAGAAGTTATATCCTGCTCTGGCTGTGGGAAAAGTATCACAGCGGGAGAACGTTTCTGTCATAACTGTGGGAGGCCTGTTTCAACCATTATTCCTTCGACCCAGCAGGAAAACAAGGAAGTAAATCCTACCCCAAATCAAGAATTTTTTCGGGTGGAAGCGAAAGCACCGAACAAACAAAAAAGATTTGGAAAAACCATCACAATTTCACTCTTCATATTAGCAGCGGTAATCATTGGAATGTTCTGGCTGATGAAGGTTTCTTTCTTAGGATGGATTATTGCCATCGGAATATTGACCGCCCTTTATTTTCTGTCGGGAAGGCTTTCTCAAAAAGGCCGCTTTCCCCTTATTCTGCTTTGGCTGATTGGGCTTGTTGTACTGTTTTTAGTTTTTATTCTCTCCCCCAACAGTACATCGTCGGCAGAAAAAAATGCGGCGAACTCTGCTCCTCCAAGTGCAGCTGTTTCTTCTGACAATACGAAGGATATGTCGCTGCTCTTTTCTGCTATTTTGAATAATGTCAGGCAGAACTGGAAGGCTGACGCAAAAATATCAAAGATATGGACGGACTATTTCTCGGAGGATTTTCGTGAACTCAAAAGCTTTACTTCACAGGATAACTGGAATGTGAAATTCTATTCGCCTTCTTCAAATGCGGAGATAGACATCCTGTTAAGATATGAATACGCTGATCAAGAAGGGCTGCCTGGAATCGTGTATTTTTGCCAAAACAGCAACGGTGAGAAAGGGGATAAACGGAAGACGCTTGTAATCAATCCTTTCGATGGGAAAACCTATCAATATTAAAGTTAAGGCAAGCCAAGGAATACAGGCTAAAAGATGCCTGGGCGAAACTGAATCGGGTTATTCATTTTGACCAGATTTTGAACATATTAGTAAACAAAAGCGACAAAATATATGAATTATTATGTAAATTGTAATAAGGAGACACTGCTTAAAGGAATCATGGGAAAGACTTGCAAACTACCTTGATATCACACATGATGATATTGCATCGGCTATAAAGGAAGCAAGAAAAGAATGGATGCAGTATTATATTTGGTCGGGGCGACAGGATTTGAACCTGCGGCCTCTTGGTCCCGAACCAAGCACGCTACCAAACTGCGCTACGCCCCGAAGCTAACAATATAAATGATATAATGAAATGATTTCATTGTCAATAGAATTCACAAAATCGGTTTAAGCACTGCTAAGCCGATTTTTGTTACACAATTATCCTGGCGATATAATGCTTCTTAATTATATGATACACCCCAATTATATTGCATTGCAGCATTCCTGAATATTGACCTTGCTGAAGGTTATGAAAATTATTATTTCTAAACCTTATAAAGGTGAATAAGCATTTTTTGTAGAATATAGTAAAGAGATATATTAAATTCAGCAATTATGGAGGTGTAATATGAGGCTTACATTCTGCGGTGCCGCAGGCACTGTTACCGGCTCCTGCCACCTTTTGGAGATTGAGGGCAGAAAAATATTACTGGATGCAGGATTGTTTCAAGGTGGAAAAGAGTCGGACAAAATGAATTTTGAACAATTTGGATTTAACCCCTCGGAAATTGACACACTAATATTATCCCATGCCCATATCGATCACAGCGGAAGGATACCTCTGCTTGTCAAGCTAGGCTTTAAGGGCAGGATCATTACTACTGCTCCAACCTTTGAGCTATGCAAAATCATGCTGCCCGACAGTGCATATATTCAAGAGTCCGAGGCGGAGTGGAGAAACAGAAAAGGGAAGAGAGCGGGAAAAGGGACTAAAGAACCACTATACACTGTAGGCGATGCAGAAGCCTCATTAAAGCTGTTTTGCCCTGTGGAATACAATAAAATAATCAATATAGACCCTTGTGTTACAATCAGGATTAGGGATGCGGGACATATTCTGGGATCCGCCATAATTGAAATTTGGATAAGGGAAAAAAATGAAGAGTTTAAGATAGTATACTCAGGAGATATAGGCAACAAAGATGCACCAATCATTAATAATCCTTCAATAATAGAAGAGGCCGATTATGTGATAATGGAATCAACATACGGAGACAGGCTCCATATGGATAGCCGGAACAAGCTCCTGTTATTGCTGGATATTATTACTGATACCGTTGAAAGGAACGGCAATATTGTGATACCTTCCTTTGCAGTGGAAAGGACCCAGGAGCTTCTGTATTTATTGAACATGCTAAAGGAATCCAAGTCCTCAAAAATAAGGGGCGTTCCCGTTTATGTGGACAGCCCTCTTGCAATTAATGCAACAAAAGTATTTAAAGACTTTCTGCCTTACATGGATGAGGATGCGCAAAAACTGATAAAAAGCGGTGATGACCCTTTTGATTTTCATAATTTAGTGTTTACACACACCTCTGATGAATCTAAAGCGATCAATTCGCAAGAGGGAAGCAGCATAATAATATCCGCCAGCGGAATGTGTGAGGCAGGAAGAATCAAGCACCATCTCAAGCACAACCTTTGGCGCGAAGACTCCAGTGTAGTATTTATAGGCTATCAGGCAAAGAATACTTTGGGCAGGAAAATTAAAGACGGAGAAAAATCGGTGAGGATTTTTGGCGAAGAGATTGGAGTTAAATGCAACGTGTATTCAATTGAAGGCTTTTCAAGCCATGCAGATCAGAAAGGACTCTTAGAATGGATCGGGAGTCTTAAAACAAAACCCAAAAAAGTATTTTTGGTCCACGGAGAAGAGACTGCACAAAAAGAGCTTTCGGTATTATTAAAAGAAAAACTTGGGGTCCCAAACGAAATTGCGGAATTTGGACAGACTATCGAGCTTTCTGCCAATGCCTGCAATTCTGTAATTGTTGATAGAGCTGAGGTGAATAGAAATAACCTTATCAGCGCCCTGAAATTGTTGAAATCTGATTTTGCATTAACCTTGGAAAGCCTTGAATCCCATTTATCGGAAGATAACAACACAAAACTTGACTACCTTTCATATATACTGGAAAAACTTAAATATGATATTACAGATTTAAAAAAGGAGATTAGCTAGAGTAACAAGTATATTATTCCTTAGCCCTCAAAAGATAATACAGAAAAGCACACATACTATACAAACTCTGTTTAAGCATGGCTGAAACAGATCTACATTAGTGTTTATTCGCCGCAAATTATACAATCGAAAAGAGGGAATAATATGCCGAATGTTTTTAGGGCCGAGGAGCTTGTAAAAGTTCAGGGCAAAACCTATCCTGTGGTTGGCGGAAGGCTTAGACTTGCTCACGATGAGAATAAAAGCCTGTCAATAAAAACAAGCGTAGTGCAATACAATGATGAATCAACGGTAGTTCAGGCATCAGTAATAACTGAGAAAGGAACCTTTAACGGTCTGGGCAATGCTTCAAGAAAAAGAGACAGAGTGCTGTCCAACGCAATTCTTGAGCTTGCCGAAACAAGGGCAATTGCAAGAGCCCTTAGATTTGCGGGCTATGGTGTTGAGTACACCGGTTTTGAAGAAGTGGGGGAAGGCAAGAATTTGGAGCAGGAAAACCAAGTTTTGCAGCTGGCGACCAAAGCTCAATTAAACAACATATTCATTAAAGCAAAAAATCTAAATATCTCAAATGAAGAACTTAGGGACCTGATATATAGCGAAACAGGGAAAAACTTCAGCAAGGATCTTTCAAAGGAGGATGCAAGCAAAGTAATTGCCCTTTTGAAAGAAAGAGAATCCGTCGACAGCCAAAGCCCTGCATTAATGTAACTATTTTTATATCCATAGGCCTTTCCCGAAGGAAATTCTGACACGGGCACTTAAACCAAAGGTATTTCATTGTGTATAGAAAGTTGTACTTTTTTACATAATGAAATACCTCATTTTTAAAAAATGCCGTATTTTTTTTATTATAAATGGAATTCCCGGAAGGAAAAAAGAAATTTATGTAGAATCACTAGATATCGCTAAATTATAGCAGACATTTCAGCAATCCATAGAATAATCGCTGTACTAGTCATTTTTCCAATTACCTCAGTCATATTTATAGAATAGTTGTGATAACAGCTATTAATAAGGGAGGAGGAATTAGAACTATAATTCTATAGTTACTAACAAGAGGGGTCACTATTTATTTCAATAGTAAATTGGAGGAGGAGTATTTTATGAAAAAGGTTTTAGCTTTATCCCTAGTTTGTCTATTTATTTTCTCTACCGCATTGACAGGCTGCGCAGGAAAACCTCAACCGACATCATCTGCCGAACCGGAGGTAATCAAAGTCGGCTGGATGGGTTCTTTAGCCGGAGATCAGGCTGTCTGGGGACAGTGCGAGCTAAACTCAGTGAAAATGCTTTTTGAAGAATACAATGAAAAAGGTGGAATACTCGGAAAAAAGGTAGAGGTAATAGGGTATGATACCAAAGGAGATCCACAGGAAGCAGTTAACGTTGCTAAGAGACTTTGCACCCAGGATAAGGTTATTGCTATATTAGGGCCAAATGCCAGCGGAAATGCCATACCGATAGCACCGGTCCTTGAGGAGTCGAAGGTTCCTGATATAGCAACAGTTGCAACTAATCCAAAAGTAACAGTTCTTGATGGTAAAACAAAACCATATAATTTCAGAGTATGCTTTATAGATCCATATCAGGGTGCTGTTGCCGCAGGATATGCAGCAGATGTACTTAAAGCCAAAAAGGCTGCTGTTCTTTATGATGTATCGGATGATTATTCTCAGGGTCTAAAAGAGTTTTTTGAAGAGTTCTTCATTAAAAAAGGCGGAGAAATAGTTGCCCGTGAAGGTTTTAAGTTAGGGGATGTAGATTTCAGGCCTCAGCTTTCTAAAATTAAAGCTGCAGATCCAGATGTAATATTCATGCCGTATTTCTTTAAAGAAGTTGCTTTAAGCGCTACACAGGCAAGGGAACTTGGAATTGATGCAGTTCTTATGGGCGGTGACGGATGGCCTTCAGAGCAGCTTATCACCATGGCAAAGGGTGCCGTTGAAGGTTCTTACTTTGTAAACCACTTGGACTACGAAGATCCGGAAGTTCAAGACTTCAAATCAAGATATAAGGCAAAATACAATAAAGAGGTTGAACTTAACGGTTATCTTGGGCATGACGCCGTTCTCATGTTAGTAGATGCATTACAAAGAGCCGGAACCACAGATCCGGACAAACTGGTTCCAGCACTTGAAACTGTTGATATAAAGGGAATCACAGGCAGAATCAAAATAGGAAAGGATACGCATAACCCGGAAGGCAAGGATGCTGCTATCCTTAAGATAGTTGACGGAAATTATGTATTCCAGCAGAAGTACGCTGCAAACTAAGTATTACTTTTGAAGTAAAATTAGAGCAGAAGGAATAACCTTCTGCTCTATATATATCAAGGAGAGGAAAATATAATGACTCAGTTTTTTCAACAATTGATAAACGGACTTTCAATAGGCAGTGTATATGCTTTAATGGCGGTAGGCTATTCTCTTGTATATAGTATAATGAATTTCAGCAACTTTGCTCACGGGGGAGTAATAATGTTCGGGGCTTATTTCGGATACTTCTTTCTTAAAATGATGAAGTTCCCATTCCCGGTAGCTTTTATCGCCTCTGCAATTTGTACGGCAGTTTTAGCTCTTGCTATAGAAAGAGCTGCTTATAAGCCCCTAAGAGAAAGAAAAGCCCCGTTTTTATATTTTATTATTTCTGCCATGGGTGTTTCAATATTCCTTGAGAACCTTATAATTGCCATCCCGGCTATCGGCCCGACTTTTAGAACATATCCAGAAGTAATCAGCAAGCTCCCCTTTAAGGTAGGTGAATTGGCAATTGGCAAACTGGATATTGTAATGTTTATTATTTCAGGCATATGTTTGGCCTTATTAATATACATCATCGACCATACAAAAATAGGAAAGGCTATCCAGGCAACCTCCTACAATATTAAAGCCAGTGCCCTTATGGGGGTGAATACAGATTTTATTATAATTGCAATATTCCTTATGGGTGGTTTTCTCGCTGGTATAGCGGGAGTGCTGTTTGGAATGAAATATACTGTATATCCCCAGATTGGGGGAATCACCATAAAATCTTTTATTGCAGCAGTTTTTGGCGGACTGGGAAGCCTTCCCGGGGCTGTTGTAGGTTCTGTTCTGCTTGGTATTATTGAAACTTTTACATCCGGGTACATTTCGTCTCAATATAGAGACCTTATTGCATTTGTTTTATTAATTGCAGTCCTGGTATTCAGGCCTATGGGTCTCATGGGCAAAGTTACCGAGGATAAGGCATAGGGGGGGAGAAGAATGAGCAGAGAATATTTATTAGGCATACTTACCCTGGCCGGGATAAACCTTATGACCGTACTCGGTCTTTCGCTTCTTACGGGATTTACGGGGCTATTCTCTTTTGGTCATGCCGGTTTTATGGCAATAGGAGGTTATACGGCGGCTATGATGACCGTTAAATTCCATTTGCCCTTTATACCTGCACTACTGATCGGAGGGATTGTTGCGGCTCTGTCAAGTGCTGTAATAGGTAAAATTACCCTGAACCTTAAAGGGGATTATTTTTGTATCGCAACCCTGGGTTTTGGGGAGGCAATAAGGCTGGTTTTTGATAATGTACAGTATTTTGGTGGAGCAAGAGGTTGGCCAGGCATACCGTTTTATACAAATATTTGGAATGTTCTGCTGATAGATGCTGTTGCAATCATTGCCATTGCTAACCTTATACGGTCACGCCATGGAAGGAATATGATTGCTGTAAGGGAGGAGGAACTTGCATCCCAGATAATTGGTATTAACGTTTTTAAGTATAAAATGATTTCCCTTATGATAAGTGCAGGCTTTGCAGGAATCGCCGGAGGCATGATGGGACATTATATGACTTTCCTGCAGCCGAAGATGTTCAGCCTTGTAAAGTCAACGGAGCTTACGATCATTGTTATTTTTGGCGGACTTGGGAGTATATCAGGGAGTGTGCTTGGTGCTCTGGTGCTTACTTCGCTTCCTGAGGTATTGAGGGCATTCTATCAGTGGAGGCTTGTTTTTTACGGGTTAGCAGTCATTTTCATTATGATCTCCAGACCTGAGGGCCTAATGGGAGGATATGAACTGACCCCATCAAGCATGAAGAAGTTATACAGAGACATTGTTTCTAAACGCAAGAGAGGATTTCAGAGCGTAGAGGGGGGTAAGTGATATGGATATGCTGGAGCTTAGGAGCCTCACCAAAATCTTTGGCGGGTTAACCGCTGTCGGCGATGTTAATTTTAATGTGGAGAAGGACAGCATATCAGGATTAATAGGGCCGAATGGTGCAGGAAAGACTACGATATTCAACCTTATAACAGGGGTATACAAGGTCACAAGTGGAAATATCATATTCGATGGGGCTGATATAACTGATCAGAAGCCATATATTATTGCTGGCTCAGGAATCACAAGGACATTTCAAAATATAAGGCTTTTTAAAAAGCTGACAGTATATGAAAACGTGCTGACAGCATGCCATAGTAATGCAAACTACTCCATTGTGGATTCGGTACTGAGGCTTCCAAAATTCAGAAAACAAGAAAAACAATTGAATGAGCAAGCTGCAGAATTAATAAATATAATGGGACTGGAAGATAGAAAAGACCTAATTGCCAATAATCTCCCATACGGGCTTCAAAGAAGGCTTGAAATTGCACGAGCTCTTGCGCTTATGCCAAAACTGCTGCTCTTGGATGAGCCTGCTGCAGGAATGAATCCTGACGAAACCGAACAACTTATGAAGCTTATTTCTGAAATCAGAAAGAAATTTAACCTTACAATCCTAATTATAGAACATCATATGGATCTTATTATGGGTGTCTGCGAAAACATAATGGTTCTCAATTTTGGCCTGAAGATTGCGGAGGGCACCCCCAGAGACGTCCAGAACAACAAATCGGTAATTGAAGCATACTTGGGGGTGGAGAAGTAGATATGTTAAAAGTAGATAATTTACAAGTATATTATGGAGGTATCCATGCTCTTAGAGGAGTGTCAATAGAGGTCAACAAAGGAGAAATAGTATCCATAATAGGTTCAAACGGCGCAGGTAAATCCACCTTGCTCAATTCTATATCCGGTTTTCTGAAATATAGCGAAGGTGAAATAACCTATAACAATGTAAAATTAGGAAACGTCCCCAGTAAGATAGTAAAAATGGGAATTTGTCAGGTACCTGAGGGAAGGCTTGTTTTTGCAAACCTTACTGTCAGGGACAACCTTTTCATGGGGGCTTATCTGCGAAATGACAAAAATGCTATTAATGAGGACTTTGAAAAGGTATATCAGCTGTTCCCCAGACTAAAGGAGAGAGAAAATCAGATAGCAGGGACATTAAGCGGAGGCGAGCAGCAAATGCTTGCCATGGGAAGAGGGCTTATGAGCAGCCCTGAAATAATGCTCCTTGATGAGCCTTCCCTAGGACTTGCTCCGCTTCTGGTTGAGACTGTTTTTGAAATAATAATAAGCATTCGAAAAATGGGGAAGACAATACTTCTAGTGGAGCAGAATGCATATAAGGCATTGTCCATAGCGGATAGGGCTTATGTATTAGAACAAGGCAAAATATCTGCTTCAGGCCCAGCAAGCATTATTGCAGGCGATCCCAAAATACAGGAGGCATATCTGGGGTCAAAAAAATAGCCGGTTACAGTAAGAAGGTCAGGCGCCCATGAAGTGTCTGACCTTTTTCATATGTGCAATCCTCCCATTTGTGCTATAATATGCACATGGATGTATAATACTAAATATAAAAAGAGGATTTGTACATGTCAGACAGAAAAACGCCAGAAAGTACAGTAGATGAAAAAGAACTTTTGAGACAAAACCGGATTACTTTGAGAATCAGGGAGAACAATGAACTGGAGAGACTAAAAACAGGCAAAGATCGGCTTATGCATATTATCACTTTTGGCTGCCAGCAAAACAACTCTGATTCGGAAAAAATAATGGGTATGCTGTCAGAAATGGGATACTCCTATACAGATAATAGGGAAAATGCAGATATTATTATTATTAATACCTGTTGCGTACGTGAGAATGCAGAACTTAAGCTCTATGGGAATATAGGGGCCCTGAAACATCTGAAATCCGGCAACCCCTCATTGGTAATAGGGGTGTGCGGCTGTATGATGCAGCAGGAGAATGCTGCGAAGACTGTTAAGAAGAAATATCCCTATGTGGACCTTATATTCGGCACCCACAACGTATATAAGCTACCCGAGCTTTTGGAACACTCAATGAATGAAAAATGCACCCTTATTGATATTATGGATACCGAGGGAACAATTATTGAGAATTTGCCTGTTCTCAGAAAAGAAAAGTTCAAGGCCTGGGTCACAATAATGTATGGCTGCAACAACTTCTGCTCATATTGCATAGTACCCTATGTAAGGGGCAGAGAGAGAAGCAGGCAGCCCGAGGACATCATAATGGAGATAGAGGGCCTTGCGAAGGAAGGCTGCAAAGAAGTGACCCTTCTTGGCCAGAATGTGAATTCCTACGGCAAGGATTTGGAAAATGGAGTAGACTTTTCCGACTTAATAGTTATGGTCAATAGAATTGAAGGAATTGAAAGAATAAGATTTATGACCTCCCATCCAAAAGATATTTCTGACAAGCTAATCTACACCATGAGAGACTGCAGCAAGGTATGCGAGCAGCTTCACCTGCCTTTCCAGGCAGGAAACAACGAAATTTTGCGTAGAATGAATAGAAAGTATACAAAAGAGGAATATCTCAATAAGGTTAACAAAGCCAAAAACGAGATACCGGGGGTCGCTCTCAGCACAGATGTTATTGTGGGTTTCCCCGGTGAGACTGATGAAGATTTTGAGGATACCCTTGAAGTATTAAGACAGGTTGAATTTGATCAGGTATTTATGTTCATATATTCAAGGAGGCAAGGGACTCCGGCTGCAGAAATAAAAGATCCTAGCAGCTATGGGGATAAGCACAGGAATTTTGAAAAGTTGGTAAAATTACAGAACGAAATATCACGAAGGGCTAATGAAGCATACATGGGCAAAACTGTAGAGGTGCTGACCGAGGGCACCAGTAAAAATAACCCTTCAAAGTATACCGGCAGGACCAGAACAGGAAAAGTAGTAAATTTCGGTGGGACAGATGGGATCATCGGGAAACTGGTAAATGTAAAAATAAACGAAATACACTCATGGTTTCTTAACGGGGAAATGGTTAATGGGGTGAAAAACTAATGGCACAGCTTACGCCAATGATGCAGCAATATTTTGAAATAAAAAATCAACATAAGGATAAAATCCTTTTCTTTAGGCTCGGAGACTTCTATGAAATGTTTTTCGAAGATGCCATAACCGCATCAAAGGAGCTTGAAATAACCCTAACAGGAAGGGATTGCGGACAGGAGGAGAGGGCTCCCATGTGCGGCATACCCTATCATGCTGCCGAAAACTACATTGCCAGGCTCATTGAGAAAAATTACAAGGTTGCGATTTGCGAGCAAGTGGAGGATCCTGCCCTGGCAAAGGGAATAGTTCGCAGAGAAATTGTCAGGATAATAACTCCGGGTACTGTTACAGAAAGCTCAATGCTGAATGAAAGTGACAACAACTACCTCCTGAGCCTTTATGCTGATAACAGGCAATTGTCATTATCATATCTGGATATTTCCACAGGAGAATTTTTCTGCACTTATGCTGAAAATGGAGATGCAGACATTGTTTTTAATGAAATTAACAGGATCAGCCCTTCAGAAATAATATGCAATACTGAGATAAAAGAAATAAGTGTTATATATCCGAACACCAATATTCTGGACAAAAAGTATTACATTAAGGAAGACTGCACAAGGAGACTGAAGAGGCAGTTTGGTGTGTCAAGCCTAGAAGGCCTCGGCCTTGATCATGAAGGTACTGTCAGGTGTACGGGGGCATTGCTTCTGTACCTGGATGATATACAAAGGGTCAGCCTGAGCAACTTGAATTTTATCAGAAATTACAGCATAGGCAATTATATGGTATTGGATCAAAGCACAAGAAGGAACCTGGAGCTATCCGAGACTATCAGGGGTAAATCCAAAAAAGGTGCACTTATTTCTGTTATTGACAAGACTTCAACGGCTATGGGGGGGAGAAAGCTTAGAAGCTGGATGGAAAAGCCTCTCTTAAATACAATAGAGATAAACTGCAGGCTAGATGCTGTAGATGAACTTTTTAACGACTTCCTTAGAAGGGAAGAAATTAAGGAATATCTAAGAACAATGTACGATATAGAAAGGTTATCAAGCAGAATAGCCTTAGGAAATGCTAATGCAAAGGATCTTATAGCCTTTAAGGACTCAATAGCAAATTTGCCTTACATCAAAAGAATGCTGTCTGATTGTACAAGCACTCTGCTTGGGGGTATATACAACGGTCTTGACATTTTGGATGATTTGCATCAGATAATTGAGATATCTATCAATGAAAATCCACCTTATGTCTTGAAAGAAGGAAACCTGATAAAATATGGCTACCTTCCGGAGCTGGACGAAATAAGGGATGCATCAGTCAATGGCAAGCAATGGATTGCGGAACTGGAGCACAGGGAAAAAGAGAAAACAGGTATAAAGTCATTAAAAATAGGTTTTAACAAGGTTTTCGGCTATTATATAGACGTGACCAATTCCAATATTCCCTCCGTGCCGGATAATTACATACGAAAACAGACACTTTCGAATTCCGAAAGATATATAACCCCGGAATTAAAAGAGCTTGAAGATATGGTACTGGGCGCTGAAGAAAAGCTTATAGAACTTGAATATCAAACTTTCCTTAAAATAAGAAGTGAAATAGCAGTACATATAAAAAGGATACAAAAAACTGCTTCATTCCTATCCGATCTGGATTGCATATGTTCTTTTGCCGAGGTATCCCAGAAGTACAATTATATAAGGCCTATGGTCAATGATGGTGATAGCCTTATTATTGAGAACGGAAGGCATCCGGTAGTGGAAATGCAAAATAATGATTTGAAGTTCGTACCCAACGATACAATGCTTGACAATAATGAAAACAGAATGCTTATAATTACCGGCCCCAATATGGCAGGCAAATCCACCTACATGAGGCAAGTTGCACTAATCACGCTAATGGCCCAAATTGGCTGTTTTGTCCCGGTATCAAAAGCGGAAATAGGAGTTGTTGACAGGATATTCACAAGGGTAGGCGCCTCTGATGACCTGGCATCAGGGCAAAGCACCTTTATGGTGGAAATGAGTGAGCTGGCCAATATTATAAACAATGCAACAGGCAAGAGCCTTATTATCCTTGACGAAATAGGAAGGGGTACCAG